>JAYPMZ010000054.1:2108-2857 GCA_038130205.1 Erythrobacteraceae bacterium
CTATTCGGCGCCATCGCGTTTCTATGAGGATACCAAGGGGAGGCTGGGGATGACGGCAAGCGATTGGCGCGATGGCGGGGCAGGGCGCACGATCCACTGGGCACAGATCCCGACCTCGCTTGGCGAAATGCTGGTGGCCGCCACAGACAAGGGCGTGTGCTGCCTTGCGTTCGGCGAAGGCGAAGCCGAACTGCGCAGCCGCTTCCCCAAAGCCGAATTGACTCCAGCCGGTGAGCCTTTCGCCAAGCTGTTCGAGCAGGTGCTCGCCGCGGTCGAGCAACCCGGTAGCGATAACAGCCACATCCCGCTCGACGTGAAGGGCACCGCGTTTCAGCAACGCTGTTGGGAGGCGTTACGCGCGATCCCGCCGGGCGAGACGCGCAGCTATGGCGAGCAGGCCGCGATGCTGGGCAATCCCAAGGCAAGCCGCGCGGTCGGCAGCGCCAATGGTGCCAACAACATCGCTGTCCTGATCCCGTGCCACCGTGTGGTGCAGGCCGACGGCTCGATTGGCGGCTATGCTTATGGACCCGGGATCAAGCGCGAGCTGCTGAAGCGCGAGGGCAGCGATCCCTCCTGAAACCCAACAGGATGGAACACATGGAACACTTTCTTGATGCAGAAAAACAGGTGGCCTGATGCAGAAAACCGGGTGGGTGCGGACGATGCGAAAGAGCCGCCCCGATTATCCCGATTTCACCGCATGTAGGAAAGTGTCATTGGATTTAGCGCCTGTCGCAAATGTCCAA
>JAYPMZ010000054.1:2867-4314 GCA_038130205.1 Erythrobacteraceae bacterium
GCCACTGTGCGCTTGTGAATCTAAACTCCCCGCGGCTAGATGTGCGTCGATGACGCCAATGGGGGAGGCCGCTTAAATGATTGTTCGTTCCGTATTTTCATCTGTGACAGCGCTTGCCGCTCTGACTTTTGCCGCGCCCGTTTACGCTCAGGAAAGCGACAAGACGCTCGCCGAATACGAGGCCGAATGTGATGCAGGCACGCTCGCTAGCTGCCATGAGGCAGGCCGCGCCTACATGCTCGGCGACGAGCATCCGGCCGATGTCGAAGCCGACGATGCCCGCGCCATCGCGCTGTTCACCAAGGCCTGCGACGCCGACTATGGCGACAGCTGCAACCACCTTGCCCGCATGGGTGAGCGGGCGGCAGAGGACTCGCCTTTGCGCGCCCAGGTCATCCCGCTGTTCACAAAGGGCTGCGAGCTGGAATCATCCGGCGCATGCAACAACCTCGCGATCCGCTATTTCGAAGGCCGAGGCGTGGAAAAGGACGCCGCGCGCGCAAGCAAGCTGTTCGGTGATGCTTGCGGAGCGGGTGAAGCGCGATCCTGCTACAATGCTGCGGTTCTGCGGCGGACGGGCGATGCGGGTTTCGTCGATCTGCCCGGTGCGGCGCTCTATCTCGAAATCGGCTGCAACCGCGATTTTGCCCCTGCTTGCACCGATCTCGGCGTTGTTTTCCTCAATGGGGACGGGATGCCGAAGGATACCGTGGCGGCAGTCCGCAATTTTACCAAGGCCTGCGATCTCAGCAGTGCCAAGGGCTGCTACAACCTCGGCGTCATGTATGACGAGGGCACAGGGACCGAGCGCAACATGCCGATGGCGCTCAAAAGTTTTTCGCGCGCCTGCGAAGCGGGTGACGAAGACGGTTGCACCGTGGTTCAGGGGACCAAGGACAATTGCACGGGCATCTACAATGAATTCGCGGTGGAAGGCGAGTTCGACGAAGAAAGCCGCAAGGTCCTGCGCTTCTATGCCAATATTGCAGACGAAGGCCGCGAGCTGTTCGAAAGCGGCAAGCTGGGCATGAATGTCCGGCTTAACGAATATGTTTCCGGCCCGACCGATTTCGATCCCGGCGAACGCGTCGATGATGTGGACGAGGGAACGGCGCAGATCATCCTGTGGCCGGGCCAGCCGCCCTATTACATGGAAGCCTCGGAAGAGCTGACCAATACCGAGGACGCGCTCGCATTCGTTGATCACATGTGCGGCCTCGTCGAGCACGGCGTGATCGTGGACAAGATTTATTCCTCGATCTTCACCACCATCTACACCGGCACGATCGAGGAGTAACCGTTCAGACCCGCGCACTGCACCGCAACGAACCGATGCGGGGCAACAAAAAGGGGACGCGAGCACAGGCCCGCGTCCCCCATTTTATATGTGCCTCTAGGGCTTATTCGGCGTCGGTTTCGCCCGTCAGACCGCGTGCGTCGAGCATCG
>JAYPMZ010000054.1:4324-17503 GCA_038130205.1 Erythrobacteraceae bacterium
TGACGTCCGGCTGGCGACCGGCGAAGTTTTCGAACATCATGAAGTAGTCCATCGTTCCGCCGCGGCTGAGCACGGTGGCGCGATAGTGATCGCCATTGGCGCGCGTCAGGCCGCCATTGTCACGGAACCACTTGCGGCTGTCGCGATCGAGCATTTCAGTCCACAGATAGCTGTAATAACCAGCCGAATAGCCGGCGGGCGAGCTGAAGATGTGGTTGAAATAGGTCGAACGATAGCGCGGCGGAACCAGATCGATTTCCAGACCGAGTTCCTCAAGGCTGTTGCGCTCGAACGCATCAACCTTTGCAGGCGTGTCGATCGCGGCGGCCTCTTCCGGCGACAGCGCCGCCCACTTCATGTCGAGCAGGGCAGCTTCGACGACTTCGCCGAAATCATAGCCCTGATTGAACTTCGATGCGGCCTGAATCTTCTCGACCATCTCCATCGGGATTGTCTCGCCGGTTTCGTAATGCTTGGCGTAGTTCTGGAGCACGCTCGGCCAAGTGGCCCACATCTCATGGACCTGGCTGGGGTATTCGACGAAGTCGCGCGCGGTGGCCGTGCCCGAGAGGCTTTCATACTTCTGGTCGGCAAAGAAGCCGTGCAGCGCGTGGCCGAATTCGTGGAAGGTCGTCTCCACCCAGTCAAAGCTGACCAGCTGGACTTCACCCGGCGCAGCCTTGGGGATGTTGAGCACGTTGTAGATCACCGGCTTGGTGTCCCACAGATAGCTCTGGTCGACGAAATTGCTCATCCATGCACCGCCGCGCTTGGAAGGGCGCTGGAACGGGTCGAAATAGAACAGGCCGAGTTCCGAACCGTCCGCGTCGAACACGGTGTATACCCACACATCGGGGTGATAGGTCGGCAGATCGGTGCGACGTTCGAAGGTCAGGCCGTAAAGCTCCTTCGCCATGTAGAACACGCCGTCTTCGAGCACGTTCTCGAGCACGAAATATTCCATCACCGCGTCTTCATCGAGGTCGAGGCGTTCGGCCTTCACCTTGTTGGCGTAGCGGTACCAGTCCCACGGCTGGACTTCGAAATTGCCGCCTTCGCTGGCGATCATCTTGTTGAGCGCCTCGGCATCGCTGCGCTGGGTTGCAGCGAGCGCGGGAACCATGGCTTCCATGAAGCCGAGCGCGGTCTTGGGCTCCTTCGCCATGCGATCATACATGGTGTAGCTGGCCCAGTCGGGCTGGCCGAACAGCGCGGCTTTCTGCGCGCGCAGCGTAGCGATCTTGGCGAGCAGCATGCGCGTGTCGTGTTCGGCATTGGTGCCGTCGGCGCGGTGATAGCTCTGCATGAACAACGCTTCGCGGGTGGCGCGGTTTTCAAGGCTCGGGAGCAGCGGCTGCTGCGTGGTGTTCTGCAGCGCGAGCGCGTATTTGCCAGGATGCCCTTTTTCCTCTGCGAGAGCCGCAGCGGCGCGGATGTCGGCATCGGAAAGCCCTGCCAGTTCGGCAGCGGTATCGACGATCAACGGCTGGTCATTGGTGGCAGAACGCACGGCCTGACCGAACTCGGTGGCGAGCGTCGAAAGCTCGGCATTGATCGACTTGACCTGTTCGCGCTCGGCATCGGTCAGCAGCGCGCCTGCGTGAACCATCTGGCTGTAGGTTTCTTCGAGCAGGCGGGCGTCCTCGACCGTCATCGCCATGGCGGCGCGGTTGTCATAGACCGCCTTCACGCGGGCGAATAGCTCGGGGTTGAGCGTGATCGAGTCGCCATGCGCGGTCAGCTTGGGGCTGATCTCGGTGTTGATTTCGTCGAGACGGTCGGTGGTGTTCTGGCCGGTCAGCGCAAAGAACACGCGGCTTACACGGCCCAGCATACGACCCGACTTTTCAAGCGCGACGATGGTGTTTTCGAAAGTCGGCGCGGCGGGATTGTCGATGATCGCCTGCACTTCTGCCTTCTGGATCTCCATGCCCTGTTCAAAAGCGGGGATGTAGTCGTCTTCGCTGATCTTGGTGAAATCGGGCGCGTGGAAGGGCAGAGTGCTATCGGAAGCGAAGTAGCCGGTGCCTTCGGGGATTTCGGGCGAATAGGTTGCGGTATCGGTCACGGTTTCCATGCCTTCCCCTTGCGAATAGGCGGCGCAGCCAGCGAGCAGCGCGGCGGCGGATACGGTGGAAAGGGTGTAGGCCAGTTTCTTGGCGATCATATGTGTCTCTCTTTTGCGTCGACGGACGGGTGGCGCGGATGCGCCGCAACATGCCCGCAGCTATACTGGTGCGAGCTTGAACAGGGGATGAGTGCAAATTGCAAGCGCTCGCCGTCGAGCGGCAGGCGCGATTAGTCGAGCTTGGGCGGCATTCCCGGCTCGGCTTTCGCCATTGCCCGTTGGTAGGCGTCGCGCGCGCCGATGCGCTGGAGATAGGCCTTGAGGTTGGGCAGGTGGTCGATGCTCATATTGCTCATCGCGCGGCTGGTGGTCAGCTGGAAGCCCATCATGATGTCGGCTGTGGTGAGTTGCGAGCCGCCGAAGTATTCCGCCTCTCCCAGTCGCTTCTCGACGATTTGCCAGCCCTTCTGCACGCGGTCGGCGACGAAGGGGGGCATATTTTCTGCCCCCATGAACTGCGCCACCAGTGCCATCATGCCATTGGTCATGAAGGTCGCATTGGCCCAGTGGTAATAGAACAGGTGATCGGTGAAATCGGGGTGGTCGACACCGGGAACAAGCGACGTATCGGGCGCGTATTTGGCGATGATGTAGTCCATGATCGCGCCGCTTTCGCCCAGCACGAGATCGCCATCGGTGATCACCGGCGCGATTCCCATCGGGTGCAGCGCCTTGAATTCGTCGGGGGCAAGGCGGTTGTCCTCGCGCCGGTTGTAGAGCTTGAGATCGTATTCGATCCCCAACTCCTCGGCGAGCCAGACGATGCGTTCGGATTGCGACAGGCGCAGGTGGTGAATGGTCAGCATGGGGTGGCTCTCTCCTCTTTTGCGACGCTGTCTATCATTATTGATAAGGGGTGTGTCGAGAGGAAACTTTGTCGGCAGAGTTGCAATTGCGATGCAGTCGCAATAAATAGTGCCGGATGAACAGACCTCTCCCCCGTTTGCTGACCGTCCTGCGCTCGCAGCGCGTGTCCCCTTCCATGCACCAGATCACGCTTGGTGGCCCGGGCCTCAGGGGGTTTCCCGAGGATCAGGCGGGAGCCTATGTGAAGCTGATGCTCCCCGCCGGCGGCCCGCTGACCAAGCCAATCGTGCGCACCTACACCATCCGTGCCCAGCGCGACGGCGAGATTGACGTGCAGTTCGCGCTGCATGGCGGGAATGCCGCCGGGCCCGCGACGCGCTGGGCGTTGGGCGCGGAAGCGGGTGATGTGATCGAGGTTGGCGGCCCCGGTCCCGCCAAGCCACTGCCCGAGGGCCGCGATTTCTATCTGATTGCTGGCGACATGGCTGCGCTGCCTGCGATTGCCGCCAATCTCGAAGCGCTCGATCGTGATGCGCGCGGGGTCGCACTGCTCGAAATTCAGGACGAGGCTGACGCCGTCGCAATCGATGCGCCCGAAGGTGTGCAGATCCGCTGGTTGCTCAACCGGAACCCTGGTCACCGGCCAGATCTGCTGGCGGACTCGCTGCGCCGCGTCGAGCGCCCTGAAGGGAGCATTGCCGCATGGGTAGCCTGCGAATTTTCCGCCATGCGCACCGCCCGAGAGTTCCTGCGGGGTGAATTGGGGCTGGGTAGCGGCGACCTCTATATTTCTAGCTATTGGAAATTCGGTATCGACGAGGCCGGGCACAAGCTGGTGAAGCGCGAGGACGCAGAAACGCTCGCCATCTAGGGAATTGAGCGCTTCCTTCACGTCCGAATCGACAAGCTCGACCCGCCTTGCTAATTCCTTTTTCAAAAGGAGAGTATGGGATGATGAGAGGTATTTCAGGATCAAGGGTTTTGCTCGCCAGTGCAGTCGCCAGCTTGCTGGCGGGATGCGCGACGATGGACGCTCAGGACAACATGGCAGAGAGCACCCCACCGGTTAGCAAGACTACCGGCAGCGATGGCGCGCCGAATTATGCGAGCGGTGAGAACTGGCTCTGCCTTCCCGGGCGTGATGATGCCTGCGCGGTCGATCTCGACGCGGCAGTGATCGCAGCTGACGGCACGGTGACGGTCGAGGAGTTCGCGCGCGCAACCGATGCGAAAATCGACTGCTTTTATGTCTATCCGACCGTTTCGCTCGACGAAGGATCGAACAGCGACATGGTGGCCGGCCCCGAGGAAATGTCCGTCATCGCCGCGCAATTTGCGCGTTTTGGTTCGCAGTGCCGCACCTTTGCGCCGCTCTACCGGCAGGTCACGCTCACCCATTTGCGAGCACGTATGGCGCAGAGCGCAACCGAGCCCGCCGCCGCGCGATCAGGGGAGGAGCGCGACCTTGCCTATGGCGATGTGAAGGCTGCGTGGGAGGAATATCTGGCGCACCACAATGACGGTCGCGGGGTCATCCTGATCGGGCACAGTCAGGGAAGCGGTATGCTCAAGCGGCTTATTGCCGAGGAGGTCGAAACCGGCGCCGTTCTGTCGCAAGTGATCGCCGCCTATCTGATCGGCTACAATGTCGAAGTGCCTTCGGGCGCTGCGGTTGGCGGCGATTTCGCCAAGATGCCGCTCTGCTCTTCGGCGCAGCAAACCGGATGCCTTGTCACCTTCGCGACGTTTGCCGATGGCATGGTCCCCGCGCAGCGCACGCTGTTCGGGCGCAGTTACAAGGACGGGGTCGATGTCGCTTGCGTCAATCCGGCTGCCCCGGGTTCGGACGGCCCAGCGCCGCTCGACGCCTATTTCTCCAACCTCCCCGGTGAGGATGAAGGCGGACTCTGGGTCGAGGGCGAGGCGATCACCCAGCGATTCGTAAAGATTCCGGGCGTGGTTTCGGGGCAATGTGCGGATACCGACGGAGCGCAGTTCCTTTCGGTCGCCTA
Source organism: Erythrobacteraceae bacterium (assembly GCA_038130205.1). Lineage (GTDB taxonomy): Bacteria > Pseudomonadota > Alphaproteobacteria > Sphingomonadales > Sphingomonadaceae > Erythrobacter. Next base: position 9,272 of record JAYPMZ010000054.1, read on the forward strand.
CAACGCCGAAGCACCCCGCAAAACGCCGTCGCTCGGCTCGACCGGTAGCGTGCCCGCGCTCGCGCCGATCTGGGGTCTGCACACGATCGACATGCACCTTGGCATCGGCAATCTGGTGGAACTCGCTGGGGTCCAGGGCGAAGCCTATCTGGACGCGCAATAAAGCGCAGCATCAATCCTCGGCGCGCGCCCAGCCTTTGTCGGCGGGGGTCAGCGCGTCGAGGAAATCCTCCGCGCTATCGAGATAGTCGCGCTGCTTGTCATCATCCATGCGGTCCCATGTCGAATAGATGCGGCCGATGCGGTGGTTCGATGAAAGCCGCTCGCGGTGGCGCTCCATGAAATGCCAGTAGAGCGGGTTGAAGGGGCAGGCCCCTTCGCCCGTTTTCTTGCTCACCGAATAGGCGCAGTCGCGGCAATAATCGGACATCTTGTTGATGTAATTGCCGCTGGCCGCATAGGGCTTGGTCGCAAGCCTGCCGCCGTCGGCGTAGAGGATCATCGCCGCGACATTGGGCAGTTCGACCCATTCGAAGGCGTCGGCATAGACCACCAGAAACCAGTCGGCGACCTGACGCGGGTCGATCCCAGCCAGCAGGCAGAAATTGCCGAGCACCATCAGCCGCTGGATATGGTGCGCATGGGCGTTGGTGCGGGTGGAGCGTAAGCAATCGGCAAGGCAGCGCATATCTGTCTCGCCGGTCCAGAAGAACTCGGGCAGGTCGCGGGTCGCCTCCAGCTCGTTGGCTTCGGCCAGAGCGGGCATTTCGTGCCAGTAGAACCCGCGCACATATTCGCGCCAGCCGATGATCTGGCGGATGAAACCCTCGACCGAATTGATCGGCGCGCGGCCATCGCGGTAAGCCTCTTCGGCGCGCTCGCACAGTTTCAGCGGATCGAGCAGGCCGATATTGATGCTGGTCGAAAGCATCGAGTGATACAGATCGTCAGACCCGTGCACCATCGCGTCCTGATAGGGGCCGAAACACTCGATCCGCTCTGCGAAAAAGGCATCGGCGGCCTTTTCGGCCTCGGCAGATGTGACCGGCCATTCGAACGGACGCAAATCACCGAACTGGTCGCCGAAGCGGTCTTCGACCAGATCGAGCACTTCGCCAGTGATGTCATCGGGCTCGAATTTCGGGCGTGGGGGCACATCCGATGTGTCGTCCAGCTTCTCGCGGTTTTCGGAATCGTAATTCCAGTCACCGCCCGCCGGCTTGTCACCGTCCATGAGCAGGCCGGTCTTGCGCCGCATCATGCGGTAGAAATGCTCCATGGTTAGGTGCTTGCGATCTTCCGCCCAGTCGCGGAACTCGCTGTGCGAGCACAGGAACCGGTCGTCGGGGAGGATTTCGACCTCGCAGGCAAATTTGTCAGGCCATTCCTCGATAGCCTGCTGCACCCTCCATTCGCCCGCTTCGACAATCCGCACCCGTTCCGGCTCGTGCCGCTCGACAGCGCGCGCAACCTCGCCTGTAAAACTGCCTGCGTTGTCGGGATCGTCGAGCTTCACATAGTCGACCTCCCACCCGGCCTCGCCCAGCTCGGCTGCGAAATGACGCATGGCGGAAAAGATCAGCGCGATCTTCTGCTTGTGGTGGCGAACGTAAGTGGCCTCGTCCCACACCTCCATCATCAGGATGACGCAATTGTCCTTGGTCATGCCTTTGAGGCTCGCAAGCGTGCGGGTCAGCTGGTCGCCGAGTACGGGGATGAGTATGGGAGAAGATGAGGCCATGATAAAACTACGCGCGACACCTCAAAAAGAGGCGCCGCGCGTAGTCAAGTTCCAAAATTTTTCAGCAGCTTGGGAAAACCGGCTATTCCGCTGCGGGAAAGCGCGCATTGCAGGCGGCGACATATTCCTGCGGCGCGCCTTCGGCAAAGGCAGAGCGGGTCGCACCCATCATTGCCTGTTCGCCGTCCTCGATCATCAGCATCAGCACTTCGGGATCGCTTTCAAGGCGCGCCTGTAGCCGTTCGAACAGCGACCCGACATCGTTCGCCTCGGTTCCGAAATCGGCCACCGACGACTGCGCCGCGCCCTGCATGAAGGCAGCAAGCGAGAGGCATGAAAGCACCGCCGGTGCGTCCTCTTCGGGAAGCGTTATTTCACCGTCGATGCCAAAGCGTTCTTCGCAGGCTGGGACCGCGCCTTCGATATCCTGCGCAGCGATTGCTTCCTTCACCGCTTCGACATTGGTGAAGATCTCCCCCACCTTGTCGGGCGAGAACGGCTCGACTTCGGCGGCGGCGGCGAGGGCGAAGCGCAGCGATTTGGCGAACTCGTCATAAGTGACCGGATCGCCTTCGCTCTTCCCTTCGCGCAGCACCATGCCTTGCGCGACGAAGCAGGTGCGCCCGGCTTCGACCGCATCTTCGGGAATGACGACAGGCTCACCCGGGCCACAGCTGCCAAGCGTGAGCGAAAGCGCGGTGAGCGCGAGAATGGACTTGTTCATTTGATATCCCCCCATGGACAATTGCGCGGCAGTATAGCCCGCAAGGGCGGCGGTCGCCTTGTAAAAACTGGTCGAGCGGGCTGGCTAATTTGTCTTGCCCAGCGCACGCTGAGCGGCGCTGCTGTAGTCTGGATGGTTGAGCATAGAGGTGAGCAACAGCTCGGCCACATCACGATGTCCACTGCGCGACAGCGCAACGGCATAGGCATATCGGAATGCATCGACGCCCGGGTTTGCGACAAAGGCGCGTCCCAATTGCTCGAGGGCTAGCTGCGGCGGGGCAATGCCCTGTTCGACATAGGACTGGTGATAAAGCGCTGCGGCGAGCGGATTTCGTTCCGCGTCGGCGGCGAGCGCGGCGATAGGCCTGCGGATGTCTTCGAATGCTGCAGCATCGTCGAGATCGCCGGTTCGCACCAGCCGGTTCATCTCTATCTCCGCCTTGAGTTCGAGCGCCTGTGCGAGTGCCGGTTCAAGCTCAAGGGCACGGTTGTCCGCTCTCCAGGCGGCAGCATCAGAATAACTCTCGGCAGTGACGATTATCTCGCCGTTGGAAAAACCAAAGCCGCGAAACACCTGCCCGCCGAATTCGGCAGCGCGGACACGGGCAAATTCGGCGGCGGCATACTCGGCCCACACCAGAGCGCTGTCAGGATAGTCTTCACTGAGGCTGGCGAGTTTGCGCGATGCATCCCCGACCCTGTCCCTGCGCAAGCGTTCATGTCGCAAAACGATCAGAGCGATCTCGTCGTCGCGCATCGGGCGAATGTCGACGGAGGCGGGTGCGCGCGGTTCGAGCGCTACCCTGCGGAAGGTCGGCCTGCGCGTCGTCTGTCGCGCGCGGACCTGTTTGGCCCATTCGCCAAGGTCACCCAGTTCATTTGCGGCATCTTCCAGAGATCGCCCGTCCGCATAGGCATTCAGGTAGCGCTCAAGCTTTCCTGCATTGTCCGGCTCGATCAGCATCGGGAAGATCGCTTCGCGGCTCCAGCCTGAAAAATCCTCCCACGCATGTTCTGTGCGAGGGGGAGATTCGGACGAGAGAATAAGATTGAGCTTGGCGGTATCCATCGAGCCCGACATCGGCCGCTTGAAATCGGGCGCGCCGAGAATGAAATATCCATCCTCGCTGACGTAGGCGGTCGAAAAGAACAATCTGACCCCTACCGCAACCCATGGCGGGGTCGGACGGATGAAGCCGTTCTCGACATGATTGCCAGCCAGCGCGTGGTAAAGCGTGTGACTGCGGGTTAGCTCGTCCTCGGCAGGGTCGTACACACTGAAAGAGGTGGCGACCTCAGGCCAAATGCCGACCCAGCCGATATTGCGAAAGTCGGAGATGCTCGAAATCCGCGTTCCGTCACCTTCTAGATAGATTTGCAGCTTGCGTCCCGGGCGCGTTTGCGCTGGCAGCACTCGTTGAAGCACGCGGTTAAATTCCTCGGCCCTCTGCGCGACCGCGCGCATCTCTGCTTCGTCGAGCCTGGCATGGATTACATAGTGTTCCGTTTCAGCGCGCAACCAATCGGCTGCGCTCGCTGCAGAAGCCAAACTGGCGAGCAAAATCAATAGAATCGACCGCAGAAGCATGCGTTCGACATTAGCAATCAGCGCACACGGATCAACGGCGCGGCGCTAGACGAAGCTGTTGGGGCCGATATCGACGCCGACGCGCACGCCGGGGGGGAAGTCGAGCCGTCCGATCCACTCGCGGATAACATCCTGCAAGCGCGCGCTGCGGCGGGCGTTGATGAGGAAACGGTAGCGGTAGCGTCCCCTGAGCAGCGCCAGCGGGGCAGGTGCGGGACCGAGGATCACGATGTCGTCCAGATGCGGGCGGTTGTCGCCAAGCCGCGCGGCGGCTGCGCGCGCCTCGCGTTCGTCTTCGCTCGACAGGATGATCGAGGCCCAGCGCCCGAACGGCGGCGCTCCGGCATCGCGGCGCGCCTCGGTTTCGGCCTCGTAGAAGGCGTCGCGGTCGCCATTGGCAAGCGCGGCGATAACGCTGGCTTCGGGGTGGCGCGTCTGGATCAGAACTTCGCCCGGTTTCGACCCGCGTCCCGCTCGCCCCGCGACCTGCGCGACCTGGCTATAGGTGCGCTCGGCCGCGCGCAGATCGCCGCCTTCGAGGCCGAGATCGGCATCGACCACGCCCACCAGCGTCAGTTCGGGAAAATGGAAGCCCTTGGTCACCAGTTGCGTGCCGACGATCACGTCGATGGCCTTGCTCTCGACCTGCGCGAGAAATTGCGCGGCGCGTTCGGGAGAGCCGAGCGTGTCCGATGTCGCCACCGCAACGCGCGCATCGGGGAAGAGCGCCGCCACCTCGTCCGCAATCCGCTCGACCCCGGGACCGCAAGCGACGAGGCAGTCGCCTTCGCCGCAGTCAGGACATTTCTCGGGCGGTGCGGTCTCCAGCCCGCAATGGTGGCAGGCGAGGCGGGCGGAAAGGCGGTGTTCGACCAGCCACGCGCTGCAATTGGGGCATTGGAAACGGTGGCCGCAATTCCGGCACAGCGTCAGCGGCGCATAGCCGCGGCGGTTGAGGAACAGCAGCGATTGCTCGCCCGCTGCCAGCCGCGCTTCGATCCCTTCAATCAGGGGTGCGGCGAGCCAGTGGCCGTGCGCGGGCTTTTCATGGGTGAGATCTACCAGCCGGATCGTTGGCAATTGCGCTCCGCCGAAACGGCTGGGCAGTTCTAGCCGCGTGTATGTGCCGGTCGAGGCCATGTGCAGGCTTTCGAGCGCTGGCGTGGCACTTGCGAGCACCACCGGGATATTCTCGAACCGCGCGCGCATCACCGAAACATCGCGGGCGTTGTAGCGCACGCCGTCGTCCTGCTTGAAACTGATCTCGTGCGCCTCGTCGACCACGATCAGGCCGAGGTTCCTGTAAGGCAGGAACAGCGCCGAACGCGCGCCGACGATGACCTGCGCGCTGCCGTCTGCAATCGCTCTCCAAGCCCGCCGCCGCTCGGTTGACTTGAGCGAGGAGTGCCATTGCACAGGCGCTGCGCCAAAGCGTTGCTCGAAGCGGGCAAGGAAATTCTCGGTCAGCGCGATTTCGGGGAGCAGCACCAGCACTTGCCGCCGCATGCGGATCGCCTCGGCGACGGGTTCGAAATAGGTTTCGGTCTTGCCCGAACCCGTCACACCGTCGAGCAGGAATGGCTCGAACTTGCGTGCCTCGACCGCGCTCACCAATTGCTTTGCGACCGCCATCTGGTCGGGCGAGAGTGCGGGTTGGTGATAGTCGGGATCGGCTTGCTCATAGGGGCGGTCGATCGATACGCTCACCGGCTCGATCACCCCTTGGTTGACGAGCCCGCGCAGCACCCCTTCGGAAACGCCCGCAACGCCTGCCAGCTCGCGGATCGTGCCCTGTTCACCTTCCAGCCCTTCAATCGCCGCCTGCCGCTGTGCGGTCATGCGTTCGGGCGCGCCGCCCGACAGGCGGTATTCGGTCATGGTGGTCGGCCCGCCCAGCGCCCCGCCGCTCGAAAGCACCATGCGCGCCACGCTGGCGAGATTCGCGCAGTAATAATCGGCGGTCCATTCGATCAGCCGGCGCAAGGGTGCGGACAGCGGAGGGACGGGCACGATCTCGCGCAAGGCGCGCAATTTCGAGGCGTCGATCTCTGTGCCAGGCAGCCGCCCTTCGTCCCACACAATCCCCGTCACCGTGCGCGGCCCCAAGGGCGCGACCACCACGCTGCCCGCTTCCACCACCTGACCCTCGGCCAGCTTGTAGTCGAGCGGGCCGAGCGCGGCATTGAGAACGAGAAGTCGGACGCGGTTCATAATTGCCGCTCCATATGGGGCGAGTTACGCTCCGATCACAAGCGGGAGAGAAAGAATATGAACGGGTTGGAAGACGGAAAAATCAATCGCCGCAGTCTGCTGGGCGCGGGCGTTGGAGGAGCGGCGCTGCTGGCTTTGCCCGCCTGCGCAACCTATCCGGCCTTCAGCCTGACCGAAGCGATCCGCCGTCTGCTGCTGCGCGCCAGCGAAAACGCCTTTGCCCGGCTGACCGGGCCTGATGGCTATTGGGACGACCAGGTTGCGCGCCTCGGGCTCGGCAATCTGCTCGGCACGCGCGGCGATGTGCTCTCGCGTATTCTCACATCGACCTTGTTCAAGGACCGGCTGGAGGAAGCCTTTGCCGATATCGCTATCGAAGGCTCCTATGTCGCAGCGCCGGTCGTGCGCGATGCGGTGGAGGTGATCGGCTTCCAGAACGCGGTAGCAATCGTGCGCGGCGGTCCGACTGCGGCGACGCAATTGCTTCGCGGCGAGATGGGCGGCACTCTGATCGAGGCAATGGTGCCCGAACTGGGCGAAGCGATCCGTATCGCTTCCGACCCGCTCGTCGGCCAGTTGATCGACACGGCGGCGGGAACCAATGTCAGCGGCATGGCGCGGCGTCTGTCGGGCGCAATCGACGATGCGGTGTGGAACGAGATCGGCATCGAAGAAGCCGCAATCCGCGCCGATCCCGAAGCGACCCGCGACCCCGTGCTGATCGGCGTGTTCGGCGCTGCGGCGCAAATCTAGGCCAATTTCTCCCCGCGCAAGTGCTGCGAGCGGTTGCCAATCCGCCCGCAGGTGGGCAAGCACGCCCGCAGAACTGCAAGCGAAAAAAAGAGAGCCGCGCCCATGAAATTCTTCGTCGACACCGCCGAGATCGAACCGATCAAGGATCTCGCCGCCACCGGCCTGCTCGATGGCGTCACCACCAACCCTTCGCTGATCCACAAGTCGGGCCGCGACTTCAAGGAAGTGACGAAGGAAATCTGCGGAATCGTCGATGGTCCCGTCAGCGCAGAGGTCGTCGCGCTCGACCATGAAACGATGATGAAAGAGGCCGAAGTCCTCCGCAAGATCGCGGACAATGTCTGCATCAAGGTGCCGCTGACGGTCGATGGTCTGAAGACCTGCAAAGCGCTGACCGGCGACGGCACGATGGTCAATGTGACGCTGTGCTTCTCGGCCAATCAGGCGCTGCTCGCGGCAAAGGCTGGCGCGACTTTCGTTTCGCCCTTCGTCGGTCGCCATGACGACAACGGCTTTGACGGCATGGACCTCATCGAAGACATCCGCCTGATCTACGACAACTACAATTTCGGCACCGAAATCCTCGTCGCCAGCGTGCGTCACGTCACCCACGTGCTCGAAAGCGCCAAGATCGGCGCCGACGTGATGACCGCGCCGCCCAAAGTGATCATGGACCTGTTCAAGCATGTCCTCACCGAAAAGGGCATTGAAGGCTTCCTCAAGGACTGGGCAGCGACGGGCCAGAGCATTATCTAGGTTCTGAATGGCTGAAGAATCCCCTCTCGACCGGTTCAAGCTCGCGCTCACCGGGGCATCGCGTGCGATTGCGCGCGATCCTGCGGTGGAGGTCGCGTGGAGCGCAGACGTGCCGGGGGCTGCGGGCAACCGTTTCCGCGTGCCGCTGCCCGGCCGCGATCTGCCGCCCGAGCAGGTGACCGAGGCACGCGGTTTTGCCGACAGCTTCGCGCTGAAGCTGCGCCACCACGACACCGGCCTTCACGCACGCGGCGCTCCGCCAGAGCCGATTGCGCGCGCCTGTTACGATGCGATCGAGCAGGTGCGGTATGAGGCGCTGGGCTCGACCCGTTTCGGCGGGATCAAGTCGAACCTCGACGCCGCCACCGAAATGCGCACCGCGTCCGATCCGATTGCGCGGGCGCAGAATTCGTCCGAAGTGCCGCTCCAGACCGCGCTTTCGCTGATGCTGCGCGAA
>JAYPMZ010000055.1:0-17353 GCA_038130205.1 Erythrobacteraceae bacterium
TTCCAGCACTTCCCGCACGCCATCTTCCACCGCTTGGTGGAGTCCACCTGACACCGCACCAGCAGGTCCACGCGCGTGTCGCACAAGTCGCACGCCTTGGAGCCGTCGGACGCGTCGGACCCGTCCTCGTTGTCGCTGGACGCGCCCGCGCGTTTCGCGCGTTTCGCGGCTTTCACAGCCTTCTTCGCCGCCTTGCGCGCGTCTTTCTGGGCGTCGCGGGCGCTCGCCTCCCCGGTTTTTCATGGGCAAGGATGTCGGGCGACAGCAACGGCTTGGGGTCGGTGACGGGCCGCAGACCCCACACCGCAAGGCAATAATCATTGGCGACAAAGCCCCCCGGCAGAAGCCCGCGATCCTCCATCCGCCGCGTGATCAGCATGCCGAGGCTCTGGTTCGCGTTCCAGCCCTCGAAAGTGTAATAGGCAGTGTAGTGCTTCTTGTGGTGCGGGAAGCTCTCGACCAGCAGCTCGCCGGGCTTGGGCAGACGGCTGCGATAGTCCTGCACTTCGAGCCATTCGCGCACATCGTCGGGAAACCGCCCCCAGCCCGCGCGATCATCGAGCATGGCCTGCACCCGTGTTGCCAGATGCGTCGTCAGGGGCAAGCGCAACCCGCCATAGGACGGGATGGTGGCGCTGGTCTTCGCAGCGCGCACGATAACATCCATGTCCTTGATGCCCTCGACCTCAAGGCTCATCCCTGCAAAAAAGAAGGTGTCGCCCGCCGAGAGCTGCGCGGCAAATCGCTCCTCGACCTTGCCGAGACTGCGCCCGTTCTTGAAGCGTACAGTGAGCATTTCTGAGTCTACGATGATGCCTGCGTTCATGCGGTGACGCGCCGCCTGTTCGGGGTGGGTAAGCCGCCACTCGCCCTCACGGCTGCGCGTAATGCGCTTGAACTTGTCATAGGCGCGCAGGGCATAGCCGCCGTTCTCAACGAAGGAGAGTACGCGCGCGAGCCCCTCGGCATCGAGCCATGCATAGGCGAGCGAAGTGCGCAGCTCCGCCAGCAGGTCGTCCTCGTGGAACGGCGCTGCACAAGCGCACGCCATGACATGCTGCGCGAGCACATCGAGCCCGCCTGCGCGGAAATCCTCGCCATCGCGCTGGCCTTCATCGACCGCATCCTTGGCCGCCATGGCTTCCAGGAATTCGAAGCGGTTGCCCGGAACCAGCAAAGCGCGGCTCGGCGTGTCGAGCCGGTGTCCTGCACGCCCGATCCGCTGGAGCAGACGCGAACTCCCCTTGGGCGCGCCCATCTGCACCACCAGATCGATATCGCCCCAGTCAACTCCCAGATCGAGGCTCGCGGTGCAGACCAGCGCCCGCAATTCGCCCGCCGCCATCGCATCCTCGACCCGGCGCCGCGCCTCTTTCGACAGGCTGCCGTGGTGGACGCCGATCGGCAGATTGTCCTCGTTCACATCCCACAGGCACTGGAATATGAACTCGGCCAGAAACCGCGTGTTGGTGAATACCAGCGTGGTGCGGTTGGCCTGTATCGCCTCGTAGAGCTGATCCACCGCCCAGCGCCCTGCATGTCCGCCCCACGGCACGCGCGCTTCTTCGGGGAGCAGGATTTCAACCTCGGCAGGCGCGCCTTCCTCGCCCAACACCAGATCCGCAGCGACGATCTCACCGGTGCCGTCAGCAGGCTGCGGCGCAAGCCATTCCTGAAACGCTAGCGGATTGGCGAGCGTTGCCGAAAGCGCCACGCGCTGCATGTCGGGCGCAATCGCCGAAAGCCGGGCGAGCGCGAGGGCGAGCAGGTCCCCGCGCTTGCCGGTGGCGAAGGCGTGGACCTCGTCGATAACCACGCGCTTGCAGGTGCGGAACAGCTCGAAGCTCTCGGGGTAAGACAACAGTAGCGAGAGGCTTTCGGGCGTCGTCAGCAGCACGTTGGGCGGGGTCGAGCGCTGCCGCTTCTTGCGGTCCGAAGAGGTGTCTCCGCTGCGCGTCTCGACGGTGATCGGCAGACCCATCTCCTCGACCGGCGTCAGCAGATTGCGTTTCACATCATGCGCTAGCGCCTTGAGCGGCGAGACGTAGAGCGTGTGAAGTCCCTCGGGCGGCGTACTGCCGTTGGAAGGCGCAAAATCGCATAGCGTCGGCAGAAACCCTGCGAGCGTCTTGCCCGCGCCGGTATCGGCGACCAGAAGTGCATGCTTCCCCTCGCGTGCTTTCTCCAGCATCTCGGCCTGATGCCGCCGCACCCGCCACTCGCGTGCGTCGAACCAAGACTGGATTTCAGGGGGAATGGCGGGGCGCGAATTCACGCTACCATAGGTGGCGCGCCATTGTGCCCGCTGCAAGGGCAAGGCGAAGCCAGCGCGAGGCTAGCCTTTCACAGTGCCCGCAACAGGTCGAGCGAGACCCGCCCCGGCTCCTCAAGAACAACCCCGAGCAGCACGGACTCAACGAGACAGCGTCTGTCGCTACCCGGGTTGGTGAGCGCCTCTGCGACCTGATCTTCGCTCAATCCGCTGCGCTGTATCACACGTTCGACCGCCCAGCCGGGCACGCTGAAATTGCTGGCCGAGCGCCCTTCAAGATGGTTGAGCACGCCCGCATCGAGCAATTTGCGCAGCTGCGTCTGCTCCCTCTTCGCCTGTGCTTCATCGAGCAGCAACGCGCGGCTTTGGAAATCGCCCGCCATGACATTGCGGCACACGTCAGCGTTATCCTGCTGTGCCGCGGCGAACCACACGCGCTTCAATTCGCCCAGAGCAACCAGCTCGTCGAATTCGGCAATGCTGCTCGCCCGATAGGCCTGGGTCCGCACGAATCCCTCGATCCGCATGTAGCCATAGCTTTCGGTCTGCATGGCATTGCGTAGCTGGTCGGCAAAAACCGGGTCGATCTGTTGCACCGTCTGATAATAGACGCCTTCCCCGAAAAGCGCCTCGATACGGGCATCGAAGGCGGAAGGATCGAGCGTGGGCGAGCTGATCGTAGGGAGCGGGAGGGGGTCGGAACCCGAAATGTCGGTTCCGCCCGATGTGCTGGCAATCCGGAACACCGTGACGATGACGATGATCGCGATCCACCACGGTAGACCGCCCCCGCCCGAGGATTGCTGCGGATATTCCCACGAGGCGACCCGCTCGTCATCGAGGTAGCTTTCCACTTCGGGATAGCGCTCCCGAATGCCGGTGAGCAGCTGGTACACATGCTCGCGCTTGACCCGCCAGCGGTCAATGAGGTTCGATTTTCCCGGACGGCTGAGTTCGACCCACGCCTTGTTGAGTGGATGCTCAGGCTGCTGCACCTTCTCGTGAAAGCGCATCCCGCGCAGCCGCAGGTTGAGGAACATCAGCGCCGGACGCTCCTCGATCTGGCCCGATTCGTCGAGCCAGTGAAAAGCGTCGGCAGCGCGTTCGACGAAGGGTGCGGAGCGTGGCCATGTCTCGGCCATCAACTGCGCAAGGCCGTGATCGAGAGCGTGATGCTCTTCGATCCCGCACAGGTCGGATCGTTCGATCAGCGTCACGAGATAGCGATTGCCCTCGTCCAGCTGGGCAAGCGTGATCGCTTCCTCGCTATATTGCCCCTCGGGATAGAGGATCGCGAGCATGCCGTTCCACGCATTTCGAGCACGCTCCTCCTCCTCGCTTAGCTCGGGTTCGGGGGGCTGCTCCGGAGGCAGCGCGTCATAGCCGCCTTCGCCCAGATCCTGAGAGTCGAGCTGGCTCCAGTCGAGGCCTTCCTCATGCGGGGTGCGGGTGGATTCGTTGAAACGGACCGAGGCCGGGTCGAAACCGAGGTCGACCCCGTTCCCGAAATCGTCATCATCATCGAAAGAGCCGAGGCCGAAATCGCCGTCGTCTTCCGGCTCGCCGCGCCGCGCCAGCCACAGCCCCTCATCGCGCGCCTGGCGCAGATCGGCATAGGCTTTGACATCCCTGTCGAGATCGAGCGTGCGCAGGGCATCGGCATAAGCCTTGCGCACCGCGCCCTCGTCATGCGTGGGGTCGATCCCCAGCACATCCCACGGCCAGCGCCTCATACCGGCGGGTTCGCCTCAAGCTCGTCGAGCAATTGCGTCAGCTTCTCGCGCGCATCGGCGATCAGGCGCTTGTCCTGCTTTTCAAGCGCGCCCTTATAATCGAGCAGGAACCGCCCGATGTAATCGCGCTGCGGGCCGATGAACCCCTCGTAAGCGCGCTCGGCGCGGGTCAGCAAGGCGACGTTCTCCGCTTCATCGCGCGGGTGGACCTTGAGCTTTTCCAGCTTGGCCTGTGCTGCCGCAATGTCCTTCTGGCTGCGCTTGTCGTCCTCGTCCACGATCATCAGATTGCGGTCGAGTCCGCTGATCGGCACGTGCAGATCGACTTCGAGCAGACCGCTGGTGTCATAGGTGAAGCGCACCTCTACATGCACTTCGCCGGCGGGGCGTGCAGGCACTGGCGCCTTGATTTCGCCCAGCTTGACGTTGTTCTTCACCTCTCGCGCTTCGCCCTGATAAATCCCGAACAGGATCTCGCGCTGCTGGTCGGAGATCGTGCGGAACTGCTCCACACGGCTGACAGGAACGGGCGTGTTGCGCTCGATAATCGGTGCAAAGATGCCGTCGTGATACCGGCCGTGCTGGTCCTGCGTGGCGATATCGACGCCCAGCGTGAAGGGCGCGACGTCGGTGATGCGGATTTCCTCCAGCCCCTCGCCGCCCGAAAGCAAACCGGCCTGGATCGCCGCACCCAGCGCCACCGCGTGGTCGGGATGGACGGTGGAATTGGGAAAGCGCCCGAACATACGAGTAAGCGCTTTGCGCACCACCGGCATGCGGGTCGCGCCGCCGACAAGGACAATGTCGGAGAGGCTTTTTACATCGATATGGCTGTCGCGCAGCGCGCGGATAACCGGATCGCGTAAACGCCGTACGATGCCTGCCGCCGCCTCTTCGAAAGCCTCCGCGCTGATCTCTGCGGTCAATTGCGTGTCGCCGGTGGTGACGGTGAAATCCGCCAGATTGGCCGAGGACAGCGCATGGCGCGTCTTGGCCGCCGCAAGCCGCATCAGCGCGTCGCGCTGCGGCGTGGGCAGCTTTTCAAGCGTTCTGATGTCGCCCAGCAAAGGTTCTGCCAGCTTGACCATCACGCTGTCGAAATCGTCACCGCCAAGCCTGTTGTCGCCCGCCGAGGCGCGCACTTCGACAATGCCGTCAAACATTTCGACAATCGAAACGTCGAACGTGCCTCCGCCGAGGTCGAAGACAAGGAACGGCTGCCGGTCGCCGCGATCATGGAGCCCGAAAGCGAGCGCGGCGGCGGTCGGTTCGTTGATCAGGCGGCGCACTTCAAGCCCTGCTATCTCGCCCGCCCGCCGCGTGGCACGCCGCTGTCGCTCGTTGAAATAGGCGGGCACGGTGATCACCGCCTCGGTCGGCCGTTCGCCGGTAAAGGCTTCGACATCGTCGGCCAGCGAGCGCAGGATCACGGCTGACAGATCCTCGGGGCGCAAAGTCGTCTTGCCCAGCGTCGCCTCGGCTTCGGTCCCCATCATCCGCTTGAAACTGGTGGCGGTGTCATTGGGGTGCAGCGCCATGCGATCAATCGCCGCTGCGCCCACCCAGCTCTGCCCGCTGACATCGAGCGACACGGCGGAAGGGGTCAGCTCCTTGCCGAGCGAATTGGGTACAAGCTGCGGCTCGCCATCACGCCATATGGCGACCGCGCTGTTGGTGGTTCCAAGGTCAATTCCGACAATCATTACGCGGGTTTATCCTGCGGATTGGAAAGCGCAATATCGCTTTGCCGCAGCCGTGGCGAAGGTTGGCTTGTGCCGCAAGCGTGCAACTAGAGCGTGCTGCACATGGCGAGAAGCAGGAAGATTGCGAGCAGCCAGACAAAGCCGAATTTATCGAGAGAATAGCGCTGGATGAAAGGCGTCGGTCCCGCACCGTTCCAGGCGCCTTCGGCGTCGCTATGAGGGCTGTCGAAGCCGGTAAGCCGCGCCAGATCGGAAGCCGGCTCGTCATTGTCTTGCGCGAGGTCGGGTTTGTAATCGCCGGCATGCGTCCATTCGCTCTCGCCTTCTTCCGGCGTAGCGGAGCAATCGGAGAAATCCGGAAGCGGGTAGCGAGGGTCGTCCGGAACAGTGGCGAGCACATCCTCCGCGCTCGCGAAGCGTCCGCCCGGAGTCCATTCAGTCGCCTCTGGCTCTGGCTCTGGCTCTGGCTCTGGCTCTGGCTCTGGCTCTGGCTCTGGCTCTGGCTCTGGCTCTGGCTCTGGCAGGGCCTGTGCGAGCGGTCGTGGCGGGTCAATCGCGGGAGGCGGACCAGCCGGAATCCCCTCGCTCCCTTGCTGGCGGCGCATTTCGGCCGCCAGAAACAACGCCTTTTCGCGCGCGGCGGTGAGATCGGCGAATTCCGAAATGCGCGCAGCCGCCCCGTTCAGCCCGGCACGCTGTGCATCATGCGCCGCGTGGATTGCCAGCTTATCGGCGGTGGGCGCTATGCCAAGCGCGGACCACGGCCATTCAAGAGGCGAATCGGGCTGAGCGTCAGTGTCCAACACTCTCCCCGCGCTCCAGACCCGAAAGCCGGAGCTGCTCGTCGATCTGCGCGATCAGCCGTTCGAGGCCTTCTGCGGTATCGCTTTCGGCGCGGGCGACCAGCACGTCCTGCGTGTTCGAGGCGCGCAGCAGCCACCAGCCGTCCTTCGTATTCACCCGCACGCCGTCGGTCGCGTTGACCTCTTCGACCTCGGGGCCAGGATTGGTGGTCAGCCGCTCGGTCACTTCGGCAATTGCAGGGAATTTGCGCGCCTCGTCGACCTGAAAGCGCATCTCGGGCGTGTTGAGCATATCGGGCATTTCGGAGCGTAACTGCGTCACCGATTTGCCCAGCCGCGCCGAGGCCGCAAGCAGGCGGATGCCTGCGTAAAGCGCATCGTCGAAGCCGTAATATTCATCCGCGAAGAACACGTGGCCGCTCATTTCGCCTGCCAGCGGAGAGCCAGTCTCCTTCATTTTGGACTTAATCAGCGAGTGGCCGGTCTTCCACATCAAGGGCTTACCACCGTGCTTCGAAACAGAATCGAACAGAGCACGGCTTGCCTTCACATCGGCGATGATTGTCGCCCCTGCATGCGTGTCGCCGCCGCTGGTAAGCAGATCCTCGGCATAGATCATCAGCAGCTGATCGCCCCAGATCACCCGCCCTTCGCCGTCGATAGCGCCGATCCGATCGCCGTCGCCGTCGAAAGCCACTCCGAAGTCGAGTCGCTTCTCCGCGACGAGAGCGCGCAAATCGGCAAGGTTCTCCTCCACCGTGGGATCTGGATGATGGTTGGGAAAATGTCCGTCAACGTCCGTAAACAGCAGATGATGCTCTCCGGGGAGCCGGGCGGCCAACGCCTCGAGCGCGGGTCCGGCCGCCCCGTTGCCAGCGTCCCAGCCGACCTTGAGGCCGGCAAGCGCAGCAGTGTCGATCCCGCTGAGCCCCTCGAGCATACGCTCGACATATTGGCCAATGATGTCGAGGCTGGTGACGCTGCCCGCGCCGTCCGTCCAGTTCCCCGCAGCCGAGAGCTCCCCCAGCTTGGCGATGTCGGCGCCGAAAAACGGACGCCCCTGAAATCCCATCTTGAAGCCATTGTAATTGGGGGGATTGTGGCTGCCAGTTATCTGAATGCCGGCTTCCACCTGTTCCGATGATGCCTCGGCGTAATAGAGCATCGGGGTCGCCCCCATGCCGATCCGCACCACATCGCATCCGCTCGCGGTAAGTCCTTCAATCAGCGCGTGTTCGAGCATGGGCGACGACACGCGCCCGTCATAGCCGACCGCGACGGTCTTGCCGCCTGCGCGCTGCAACAGGCTGCCGAAGCTGCGTCCGATCGCCCGCGCATCGTCGGGGCCAAGCGTTTCGCCAATGATACCGCGAATGTCGTATTCGCGCAGGATGGTGGGGTCGAATGTATGGGTCATATCGCTGGCAATCCTAGGGTCTGGCCGGAAGGTTGCAAGCGCTTGAACTGTAAATGTTTCAATCAAGCGATGGGGCCTGCGATCAGGCCCGTATTCAGCCCCGCAATCAAACGCGCGTTTCGTCGTCGTCCTTGAGCTCGACTCCACGACCCGGCAGCTCGTCGAGCAGGAGGTCGCGCGCGTCGTTCGCCTCGTGCACGGCCGCATTGCTGCCACCCTTGTCGGGGTGGACCATCGCGAGCAGCCGCTTGTGCGCAGCAAGGATTTGCGCACGGTTTGCTCCGGCATCGACCCGCAGCAGCTTGCGGGCGTTGAATACCGCCTGCGCGCGCGTCGGACGGGCCGAGAGATATTGCCACGGCCACTGGCCGAACGCCCAGCGAAACAGGACGCAGACGAGGATGAGAATAACCGCAATGCGCAGCAGCATGGCCTAGGCGACCTTCTTCTTGGGTTCGGCCTGTTTGGGCATGTCCTGTTTGGGCGTGCCCTGCCCGGTTTCAGGGCGCGCATGATCGGGCAGCTTCAACGCCTGCACCAAAGCGCGCAATTCCTGCCGCGCGACGATATGGCTGGTGCCCAGATCACCCAGATGCCCCTTGTCGAGCAGCGTGAGCCCTGACGGAAACAGCTCGCGATAGATAACGCGTTCGGACAGGCCGTGCACCACGCGGAAACCGACGCGCTTTGCGAGTTCCTTCAAAGCGCGCTCGATACGCGCCATATTGCGGGCCTCGGTATAGCCGGTGCGGTTGCGCACCACGACCCAGTCCATCTCGGGCCGCTTCTGCTCAATCGTCGCCTTGCTGCGCCGCATCCGTGCTTCCCAGATCAGCTCGGCAAAGAAGGACAGCTTCTTCACTTTGAAGCTTTCGGGATCGACCTGACCGATAAGGTCGAAATCGACGAAGCTGTCGTTCATCGGCGTGACCAGCGTATCGGCCATCTCCACCGCGCAGCGCGCCAGCGGATCGTCGCGGCCCGGATTGTCGATGATGAGAAAGTCGCAATCTTTCTCGAGCTTTTCGATCTTGAGCGCGAGCGCCTGTTCGCTGCGTCCTTTGAACACTTCGCAAGCCGGCGTCGGCAATTCGACCGCGCGCCGCTGCATCGTGTGGAAACGGTTTTCCATATAGCGATGCGAGGTGCGCTGGCGCGGATCGAGGTCGAGCATCGTCACATGCGCGCCAAGGTAGGACAGCGCGACCGCGACATGCACCGCCGTGGTGGACTTGCCCGTCCCGCCTTTTTCATTGGCAAAGACGATCCGGTGAGCGGTCTTTCGGGGCATCTGGGGTCAAGTCTTTCCTGTTTGGGGGCGTTGGCGAACGGTTACCAAGCGGCTAAGTGACGATCACGATATTATCCGAGGGGAATGGTCCGTGCAAACCGCTCACACGCTCGATGTGTTGAGAAAAACAATTGCGAAACTGCGCGCTGACGGCAGCACCGTCGGGCTGGTACCGACCATGGGCGCGCTGCACGAAGGGCATTTGACGCTGGTGCGCCGTGCGCGCGAGGCCTGCGATCACGTGGTCGCGAGCATCTTCGTCAATCCCACGCAATTCGGCCCCAATGAGGATCTCGACGCCTATCCGCGCCAGCTTGCCGAGGATTCGGCCATGCTCGAAGCCGAAGGCTGCGCGCTTCTGTGGGCGCCGGGAGTGGAGGAGATGTATCCGCAAGGCTTCGTCACCAATATCTCGGTCAGCGGCGTGAGCGAGGGACTGTGCGGTGCGGACCGTCCCGGCCATTTCGACGGCGTGGCGACGGTGGTGTGCAAATTGTTCCATCAGGTGCTGCCCGATATGGCGTTTTTTGGCGAAAAGGATTTCCAGCAGCTTGCTGTGATCCGCGCGATGGCACGCGATCTCGACCTTACCCGCCCGCACCACCTTTCGATCATCGGCGTGCCCACTGTGCGCGAGGCAGACGGCCTCGCGATGTCGAGCCGCAACCGTTACCTTTCCGAAGCGAACCGCGCCGCTGCGACCGCCCTGCCGCAGTCGATGAAGGCAGCGATTGCACGCCTCGAAGACGGTCAGCCGGTTGCGCCCGTGCTCGCCGCACTCGAAGGCGAATTGCTGCAGGCCGGATTTTCGAGCGTCGACTACGCAGTGCTCGCCGATGCCGCTTCCCTCGCGCCGGTTGAGCACCTATCAGGCAGCGCAGCGCGGCTACTGGTCGCGGCAAGGATCGGCGGTACGCGGTTGATCGACAATATGGCGGTCTCGGCTTGAGCCGCACAAAGGAATAGCACGCAATGTTGAAGCATTTCTGGGGTTCGCTCCTGTTCGCGGTCGTCTGCCTCGCCTTGGGCGGCTGGTATGGCTGGACACTCTACGGAACCATTGACGGCATGCTCGGGATTCTGTGGATCTGCGCGGTGCTGGCGGTGCTCGAAGTGTCGCTCTCGTTCGACAATGCAGCGGTCAACGCCTCGATCCTGAAAGACATGACGCCCAAGTGGCAACAGCGCTTCCTTACATGGGGGATCGCGATCGCCGTGTTCGGAATGCGGATCGTCTTCCCGCTGGTGATCGTGATGGTTGCCGCCGGTATCGGCCCCGTCGACGCGGTCGATCTGGCGCTCAGCAAGCCCGCTGAATACCAGCGCATCGTCAGCGACGCGCATATCGGCCTGATGGGCTTTGGCGGGGCCTTCCTCGGCATGGTGGGCCTCAAATTCTTCTTCGATTCGGAAAAAGAGCTGAACTGGATCCACGTGATCGAGCGCCCGCTCGCCAAGGTCGCCAATATCGAGGCGATCTCGATCGGCCTCGTCCTGCTGGCCACATGGGCGACCTCGACCATGCTGTCGGACGCCGACGCGCTGACATTTATCACGGCGGCCATCGGCGGCCTGCTGGTTTATCTGGTGGTGGAGATCGTCAACCACCTGCTCGAACCGCCCACCCCGACCAATGGCGACGTTGCCAAGGCGGGTTTCGGCGCGTTCCTTTATCTCGAAGTGCTCGACGCGAGCTTCTCCTTCGACGGGGTCATCGGCGCATTCGCGCTCACCAACAACCTGATCATCATCGCTATCGGCCTAGGCATCGGGGCGATGTTCGTGCGTTCGATGACGATCTTCCTCGTCCGGCAGGGCACGATGAGCGAATACCGCTACCTTGAACACGGCGCGTTCTACGCGATCCTTGCGCTGGCGGTGATCATGTACATCAACACCTTCGCGCATATTC
The DNA here is from genome assembly GCA_038130205.1 of Erythrobacteraceae bacterium. Classification (GTDB taxonomy): domain Bacteria; phylum Pseudomonadota; class Alphaproteobacteria; order Sphingomonadales; family Sphingomonadaceae; genus Erythrobacter. The sequence continues at coordinate 11,132 of JAYPMZ010000055.1, forward strand.
CCGAAGTCATTACCGGACTGATCGGTGCGGTGCTGATCGGCCTGGCGTTCTGGTCCTCGGTGCGGGCCAACAAGGCGGAGGCGGCGCGCGAGGCAGGTCAAGCATCTGCTTGACGCAAGCGGCCCATTGGTGGCAATGGCGCGCTCTTGAAGCGGGCGGGTATAGCATAGTGGTAATGCTCCAGCCTTCCAAGCTGGCTAGAGGGGTTCGATTCCCCTTACCCGCTCCAGAAATTAGCCCCCCGCAAAGTTTTCCTACCTTGCACTGCAGCACAAAGCCGCTAGCTGCAGGGCATGCGTAATCTTACCCATCTCGAGCGGCTTGAGGCCGAGAGCATCCACATCATGCGCGAAGTGGTGGCCGAGGCGGAAAAACCCGTGATGCTGTATTCGGTCGGCAAGGACAGCGCAGTGATGCTGCATCTTGCCAAAAAAGCCTTTTACCCGTCGCCGCCGCCCTTCCCGCTGCTGCATGTTGATACGACGTGGAAGTTCCAGGCGATGTACGACCTGCGCGAAAAGAGCGCGAAAGACGCCGGGATGGAGCTGCTGGTCTATCACAATCCCGAAGCCAAAGAGCGCGGGATCAACCCGTTCGACCACGGCCCGCTGCACACTGACATGTGGAAGACCGAGGGGCTGAAGCAGGCGCTCGACAAATACGGTTTCGATGCCGCTTTTGGCGGCGCACGGCGCGACGAGGAAAAGAGCCGCGCGAAAGAGCGCGTGTTCTCCTTCCGCACCGCCACCCACGGCTGGAATCCCAAGAACCAGCGCCCCGAGCTGTGGAACCTGTACAACGCACGCAAGGCCAAGAGCGAAAGCATCCGGGTCTTCCCGCTGTCGAACTGGACCGAGCTCGACATCTGGCAGTACATCCATCTCGAAAACATCGAGATCGTCCCGCTCTATTATTCGGCCAAGCGCCCGACCTTCGAATATGAAGGCGGTTTGTTCATGGCCGACGATATCGAGCGGCTGGAAGAGGTGATGGGCTTCCGCCCTGAAATCACCGAGCGTTCGATCCGTTTCCGTACGCTCGGCTGCTTCCCGCTCACCGGCGCGGTCGAAAGCGACGCGGCAACACTGCCCGAGATCATTCAGGAAATGCTGCTCACCACCACCTCCGAACGGCAGGGGCGCGTGATCGACAAGGACGGCGGTGACGCTTCGATGGAGAAGAAGAAGCAGGAGGGCTATTTCTGATGACCACTCAGGACTCCAGCTTCCAGACCGATGCCCTGATCGCCGAGGATATCGACGCCTATCTCGAAAAGCACCAGCACAAGACGATGCTGCGCTTCATCACCTGCGGCAGCGTGGACGATGGCAAATCAACGCTGATCGGGCGGCTGCTGTACGATTCGAAGATGATCTTCGAAGACCAGCTCGAAGCGCTCAGCAACGATAGCAAGCGCGTGGGCACGCAAGGTCAGGAAATCGACTTTGCGCTGCTGGTCGACGGCCTCGCCGCCGAGCGCGAGCAGGGCATCACCATCGATGTGGCCTACCGCTTTTTCGCGACCGAGAACCGCAAGTTCATCGTCGCCGATTGTCCGGGGCACGAACAATACACCCGCAATATGGTCACCGGCGCCTCGACCGCAGACCTTGCGGTGATTCTGATCGACGCGCGCAAGGGCGTGCTGCAGCAGACGCGGCGGCACAGCTATCTGTGCCACCTGCTCGGCATCAGCAACATCGTTCTCGCCGTGAACAAGATGGACCTGGTCGACTACGATCAGGCCACCTTCGACGCGATTGTCGCCGACTATTCGGCTTTTGCCGAGGAAGTCGGGATCGAAAGCTTCACCGCAATGCCGATTTCGGGCTTCAAGGGCGACAACATCACGGCGAATTCGGCCAATACGCCTTGGTACACCGGCCCTGCCCTGATCGAACATCTCGAAGCGGTCGACATTGCCAACACGCAGGCGCAGGAACGCCCGTTCCGCATGCCCGTGCAGTGGGTCAACCGCCCCAACCTCGACTTCCGCGGCTTTGCCGGCCAGATCGCAACCGGGACCATCAAGCCGGGTGACGCGGTGCGGATCGTGCCAGCAGGCAAGACCAGCACGGTGAAGTCGATCACCACTTTTGACGGCGATCTGGACAAAGCGACCGCGGGCCAGTCGGTCACGCTAACGCTCAATGACGAAGTCGATTGCTCGCGCGGGGACGTGATTGCCGCCGCCGAGGAACCGCCCGAGGCGAGCGACCAGTTCTGCGCGACCATCGTGTGGATGGACGAAACCGCGCTCAAGCCGGGTCGCGGATATTGGCTCAAGCTGGGCAGCCAGCAGGTCACCGCGACAATCCAGCCGCCGAAATACGAAATCGACGTTAACAGCCTCGATCATCTCGCGGCCAAGACGCTTGAACTGAACAGCATCGGTGTCGCCGAATTTGCCACTGATCGCCCGATTACTTTCGAAGCCTATGGGAAAAGCCGCCAGCTCGGCGGATTTATCCTGATCGACAAGTTCACCAATGCGACCGTGGGTGCAGGCATGATCGAATTCAGCCTGCGCCGCGCACAGAACGTCCATTGGCAAGCGACCGACATCAACCGTGACCATCACGCCGCGATGAAGAACCAGACGCCGCGCGTGCTTTGGTTCACCGGGCTATCAGGCTCTGGCAAAAGCACCATCGCGAACGAGGTCGAAAAACAGCTCGCGCTGATGAACCGCCACACCTTCCTGCTCGATGGCGACAATGTGCGTCACGGGCTGAACAAGGACCTCGGCTTTACCGAGACCGACCGAATCGAGAATATCCGGCGGATCGGCGAGGTTGCCAGATTGATGACCGATGCGGGGCTGATCGTTTTGACGGCCTTTATCAGCCCTTTCCGCGCTGAACGGCATATGGTGCGCGAGATGCTGGCCGAGAGCGAGTTTATCGAGATCTTCGTCGATACCCCGCTCGAAGTCGCCGAAGAACGCGACGTAAAGGGCCTCTACAAAAAAGCGCGCGCAGGCGAGTTGAAGAACTTCACCGGCATCGACAGTCCCTATGAACCGCCCGAAAACCCGGAAATCCGGGTCAACACGGTGGACATGAGCCCGCAAGAGGCGGCGGAATATATTATTCGCCAGATATTGCCGCTGAAGTAAGAGGCCTTACGCCGCAGGCTGGGCCGGTGCGGTGATAAGGATTTCGACCCGCCGGTTGGCTGCACGGCCTTCCTCGTTGGGTGTGCCGTCGGGCAGCGCGTTGGGTTCGACCGGGTTCTGCTCGCCGAAAGTGAGCACTTCGATCCGGTCCTCGGCCACGCCCATTTCGATCAACCAATCGCGCACGGCCTCGGCGCGCTCGCGTCCGGCGCGCAAATTCACACGGTCGCTTCCTGCCGTGTCGCTGTGGCCGCTCAACAAGATCGGACCGCCGCGCCCGTATTGCATCGAAGAGAGCATTTTTTGCAGCTCTGCCACAGCGGCTTCGTCGAGCTCGCTGCCGCCTTCGGGAAAGCCGATGGTCGTCTCGAGCGGCTCGACCACTACGGGCACATTTGTCTGCTCGACTTCGGGACGCAGGATCGAGACGGTCTCTGTTGGTTCCTGCGTGGGTGAAGCCTCTGCGGCGGGCGTTGCGTCGCCCTGATCTTCGGGTGCGGGCTCCTCGCTCTGGATCTCACATCCGGCCAGCGCGGCGAGTGCCGCCAGCGCCATGATCGAACCTCGTATTTGCATCCTGTCCTCTTTGTTTTCTTACCCGGCCTGCGGCTTGGGGGCGCGGTCCGGGGCTTTTTCCTCTGCCGCGCGCAACTGCGGTGGCGCGAAGGTTATGATGATATCGCCCGCACGCGGTTCCGGTCGGGCGGCGTGGGTGAAGAAGCGCAAGGTGCCGTCGTGGCGGACCAGCAGCAGCATGGTCGCACTGTCGGGCAGGCGCTCGCGTGCATCTGCAAAATCGAATTCGTCGGAAAGCTTGGTTTTCTTGAAGACCCAGCCCTGCTTCTGCTTGTCGTTGACGTCAGAGACGCCGTAGCCCGCTTCGAACAGCGCACGTCCACGGATTCCTTCTGGGAGCGCGTGGCGATTGTCATCAAGCACGTTCTCGCCCAGCTGATAGACTGAATCGCGCCCTATCTCATGCGCGAATTCATTGCAGACGAGCGCGTTGTACGCCTCGTTATCGGTCGCCGCGACGAGCACCTGAAACGGCGCGAGGTCGAGGTTGTGCTCGGTCGCTTCGTTGAGGATTTCGCCGTGATAGAAGGGCAGCCCCTCCCTGCGAGCCGCGCTTAGCCGTTGCCAGCTCTGATCGACGATCATCACCGGCGTCTTGAGCGTCTGCATCTCCTTGGCGAGCGCAATCGTCCAGGGGGTCGAACCCACGATCAGCAGGCCGGGGCGCGAGGTGCCTTTCACGCCCAAAAGCTTTGCGACGAGACCGATGGTAAAGCCGTGCGCGATGACGGTGGCGACCACCACCGCGAAACTCAGCCCGATCAGCAATTGTCCGCCAACAATGCCGAGATCTTCGAGCCGGAGCGCAAACAGGCCGCAGATCGCAACCAGCACGATCCCGCGCGGGGCAATCCAGGCGATGAACAGCCGCTCGTTCCACGGGACGCTGGTGCCGAGGAGGCTGACGAGCACGGTGATGGGACGCACAAGGAACAGCAGCGCGAGCAGGAACAGCAGCGGGCGCAAGCTCGTGGTCAGATAGCCAAGATCCTCCCATTTGAGCGAGGATGCGAGCAGGATGAAAATGCCCGAAACCAGCAGAACCGCGATGTTTTCCTTGAACGGGTGGATCGAGCGCATGCTGGACACTTCACGATTGGCGAGCGTGATGCCCATGACGGTGACCGCGACAAGGCCCGCTTCGTGCTCAATCTGATTGGTGGCGACAAAGACCGCGATGACGGCCGTGACCAGCACCGGCACCTTGAGAAATTCGGGGATCGCGCCGCGTGGGAAAAGATAGACGATCACGCGCGCGGCGGCATAGCCGACCAGCCCGGCGATGATCGCAGCAAGGATCAGCGGCGGTACGACGTCGAATACGGTTGCGCCGGGGTTCTCGTTGAGCCGGTAGAAATATTCGTAAGCGATGACCGCGCACAGCGCGCCGGTGGGATCGTTGACGATGCCTTCCCACTTCAGGATCGAATTAGGCCGCGCCTGGATGTTCGATTGCCGCAGCAAGGGGATCACCACCGTCGGGCCGGTTACGATCAAGATGCCGCCGAACAGAATGGCTACGGGCCAAACCAAGCCGGCAATATAAAAGCCCGCGACCGCACCGAGCGCCCATCCGACCAACACGCCGATAGTCGCAAGCCGCCAGACGGCCCCGCCCGAATGGCGCAATTCGCGCAGATCGAGACTGAGCCCGCCCTCGAACAATATCAGCGCCACGCCAACACTGATCATGGGATCGAGCATCTCTCCGAATGCGGATTTGGGATCGATAAAGCCGGTGACCGGCCCCGCGATAAAGCCAGCTGCGAGCATCAGCACGATCGCCGGCCAGCCTGTGCGCCACGCAATCCACTGCGCGCCGACGCCAAGGGCGCCGACTGAAGCGATAACAATGGCTTGCGATTCCATCGAGATGGGAGAGGCCTTCCTGTTGAAGAGGTGTGAGTGCTAGCGGACCTTTGACACAAAGGCCACTTTCATGCGCAATTCAGTCGCCCTCGAAATCCATCAGCGCCGAAACGTTGATCCCCGCTCCGCGCAACTTGGCCGCGCCGCCAAGGTCGGGCAGGTCGATCACGAACAGCGCGTGTTCAACCACTGCGCCAGCCTGCCGCAGCAATTCGACGCTGGCGAGTGCGGTTCCGCCGGTGGCGATGAGGTCATCGACGATCACCACTCGCTCGCCAGCGAGAATAGCGCCCGGGTCCATTTCGAGCCGGTCCTTGCCGTATTCGAGCGCGTAATCGATGCCGATGGTTTCGATCGGCAGCTTGCCGGGCTTGCGGACCGGTACGAAGCCCACGCCCATCGCAACTGCCACCGCCGCGCCGAAAATAAAGCCGCGCGCTTCCATTCCGGCGATCCGCTGCGCGCCGCCGGCGCGGGCAAGTTCGGCGAGGTGGTGGACGCTCGCCGCCATGCCTTCCGAATGGCCGATCAGCGTGGTGATATCGCGGAACTGGATGCCGGGTTCGGGGAAGTCGGGGACAGTGCGCACCAACCCTTTGAGCGCTTCGGGTGTCATCACGTCAGCGCTCATTCGAAATCCCCTTGGGCCTGTACCTGCC
>JAYPMZ010000056.1:0-2999 GCA_038130205.1 Erythrobacteraceae bacterium
GCAATATCCGCGCCGACGAAGCCGTGCGTGACACGTGCCAGTTCTTCGAGGTTGACCGCCTCTTCGAGCGGCATGCCGCGGGTGTGGATGCTGAGAATTTCACGGCGTCCGCGCTGGTCGGGCACGCCGATCACAATTTCGCGGTCGAAGCGGCCCGGACGGCGCAGCGCTTCGTCGATCGCATCGGGCCGATTGGTGGCAGCAATCACGACCAGATTGGCGCGCGATTCGATGCCGTCCATGAGCGTGAGCATCTGCGCCACGAGGCGCTTCTCCGCTTCACCGGGGACTTGCGTGCGCTTGGGCGCAATCGAGTCAATCTCGTCGATGAAAATGATTGCGGGCGCGGAGCGGGTGGCTTCCTCGAACACTTCGCGCAGGCGCTTTTCCGATTCGCCATAACCCGAGCCCATGATTTCGGGCCCGTTGATAGTGAAGAACTCGGCATCGCTTTCATTGGCAACCGCCTGCGCCAACCGGGTCTTGCCGGTGCCTGGCGGGCCGTGAAGCAGCACGCCCTTGGGCGGATCGACGCCAAGACGGGTGAACAGCTCGGGATAACGCAGCGGCAGTTCGACCATTTCGCGCAGTTGCTTGATGGTCTCCTCCATCCCGCCGACATCGTCATAGTTCACCGCCGCGCGCGCATCGCGCGGTTCCTCGAACTCGGTACGCAGCTCGACCTCGGTGTTCTCGTCGATATGGACGATGCCCTTGGGGACGGTCGAATGGACCGAAAGCCTGATCTGCGTCAGCGCATAGGCGGGCGCGCGCAACAACTGGCGCACGTCGCTCGGCATGTTCTGGACGGGTTGCTGGCCGGTGGTCGCGACGAGATCGCCTGCAACCAGCGGTTTGCGGAAGAAATTGCGTTTCAGGGCCTGAGTCGGGCCTTGCAGCCTCATCTCGCGCTGGGCCGGAGCAAAGACCACGCGCGTCGCCGGGCGCGATTCGGCGGCCGTGATATCGACATGCTCGCCCGACCCTGCCTCCGCATTGCCGCGCTGCAGACCATCGAGGCGCACGACATCAAGCGTGTCGTCTTCCTGATAAGCCGCCATCGCAATCGCGGCAGTGGTGCGCTTGCCGGCGATCTCGACCACATCGCCTTCGGTGATGCCTAGCTTTTGGAACGCCGAACGCGGCATGCGCGCTATACCTTGGCCCGATTCCTCTTGCCGGGCAGGCGCCACCTGCAGGCGGGCTGCTCTTGTGGGGGTGTCTGCGCCAGTGTCGCTGGGGGCATCGGCCATGAAAGGGTCCTTTGGTCAGGCTAGATCGGAACAGAAGTGATCCTGTCGGTAGCTAAGGAGCGCAGCAAGCGATTGCAAACCCGTGACTTGTGCTGACACGGCGCATGGGCGCACCGATCCGTCGCGCCGAGCGATTTGCCGAGCGGGCAGAAAAAAAGCCCGGCACAAGGCCGGGCTTTGAAAGTTTGGGAGAGGATGCCTGAAAGGCAGGAACAGATATGCGCAGGATCGGGAAATTGTGCAAATGCGAAAGGTGCATACATAAATGCATTTTTTGCAATCCAGATAACCCCAACACGTCAAAATATGACAATTGTTGCAAATACCACCGCCTAAAACATAATCATTTGCCTATTTTTCGGGCAAGTTGAAGAATGGTTCATGTTGCGGTGCGGTATGTGTTGCCTTCGCGGTTTAACCCTGCCAGCCGGAGGTGACATGGTGATTGCAAGCGACTAATCACCAAGCACAATCGCCCTGAAGCGCAGTTTCGGGGGACGCAGATATCGAAGTTCACAAGCCAGAGGAACCCGTTCGCCCCATGTCGAAGATTTTTCCTGATGCCGCCGCCGCGCTCGAGGGTGTGATTGCCGACAATCTCGTTATTGCCTCGGGCGGCTTCGGCCTCTGCGGCATTCCCGAGAGGCTGCTCGACGCGATCCGCGACAGCGGCGTCACCGGCCTTACTTTCGCCAGCAACAACGCCGGCATCGATAACGAGGGCATCGGCAAGCTGCTGCGCACCAAGCAGGTCAAAAAGATGATCAGCTCCTACGTCGGCGAGAACAAGGAATTCGAACGCCAGTTTCTGTCGGGCGAACTTGAGGTCGAATTCTGCCCGCAAGGCACGCTCGCAGAGCGGATGCGTGCAGGCGGAGCAGGTATCCCCGGCTTCTACACCAAGACGGGGGTCGGCACACAGGTTGCCGAAGGCAAAGAGCACAAGGAGTTTCCCGATCAGGACGGAGTGGTGTCCACCTATATTCTCGAACGCGGGATTTTCGCCGACCTTGCCATCGTCAAGGCATGGAAAGCCGACGAGACCGGCAACCTCATCTTCCGCAAGACCGCGCGCAATTTCAATCAGCCCGCTGCGACCTGCGGCAAGGTCTGCATTGCCGAGGTCGAGGAAATCGTTCCCGCAGGCGCGCTCGATCCCGATGCGATCCATCTGCCCGGCGTCTTCGTCAATCGCATCGTGCTTGGCGCGCCCTATGACAAGAAGATAGAATTCCGTACCGTGCGGGAACGGGAAGAAGCCTGAAGAGGGACATATGGGGCGCAGTCGTACAATCAAGTTCATCTTGCTGGCCGGTTCGGCAACGCTGCTTCAAGGCTGCGTGGCCGCGGTGGTTCCGCTCGCGGCCGGCGGGCTTATGGGTGGGTCGAGCCTCGATCGGGGATCGGACAATGCCGTGGCACAGGCCCAGCCGGAACCTGATCCCAGCGTCACGGTCGAACGGTCGCCTGCGCAAGCAGCCCCGCCGGTAGCCGAGGAGACACCGGCTCTGGCGGTTGCTGAAGCTCCGGCCGCAACTGCGGGCACAGCGGAACAGACCGCCGCCTTCGCCGAGACATCCGAAGTGGCGCCCATGAGTGCGGTCGAGGCTGATCCCGCACCCGAAGTGATCGCTGCGCCCACCGCGACACCTGAAGAGCCCGCGCTTGCGGCTGTCGAGGTTCAGCCCGAATCCGTCAGCGCCGCCGAAGCCGTCGTCGTCGCAGACCCCGTGCCTGTCACCGAAC
>JAYPMZ010000056.1:3009-8838 GCA_038130205.1 Erythrobacteraceae bacterium
TCACCGAACCGACCCCGACGCCCGCTCTGGCAGCTGCGCCCGTGGTTGAAGAGACACCGACACCGCCCGCTGCCGCACCAGCGGCACAGCCCGGTTCGACAGCGCCTCTGCGCGTCATCGCCGTGAACCGGCAGGCAGCATTTGCCGATAGCGCCGCCGATGCGCCGAGCGTCTCTGCCGCACAGGCTGCCGCAGCGTTGTCCAGCGTCGCGGCGGCAGATGAGCCGGTAGAAGCCACGATTTCGCTCGCCCGCACACCGCGCGCGCCCGAACCCGCTCCCGCTAGTGCCCCCACCCCCGCGCCTTCGGCCACGATAGCGCTGAACACAGAGGCTGCGGCGCCTGTTGCTGTTGCGCCGACGCCCCCGCCTTCCACACCCGCACCGGCACCCGAGCCTGCACGCGCCGCGCCGCGTCCACTTGCGACGGGCGAGTTTGCAGCGCTCATCAACTACGCCAACCGCCAGCAATCGCGCTCGGCACAGAACCGCGCGTCGGCTGTTCTCGCAGACCGTGCGTCGCTCCAGCCCGATCGCGCCGCGTGCAACGGCAATGAAGCGACCGTGCTGATCGACCTCGATCCCGAAGGCGACACCTTCGATCCGACGCTGGTGGAACGCGCCGCTCCGGGCCTGCCGAGCGCGCTGGCGCAATTGCGCGCAGCCGGGGTCAAGATCGCGTGGATTTCGGCCAATCCAGCCAATCAGGTCGGCAGTATTCGCGAGGCTCTCAACCGTTCGGGCCTCGACATCGAGAACGCCGACCAATTGCTGCTGATGCGCTATCCCGAAGACCGCAAGCAGACCCGGCGCGAAGACCTCGCCGCGGACGCCTGCCTCGTCGCCATCGCGGGAGACACGCGTACCGATTTCGACGAATTGTTCGAATACCTGCTCAACCCGCAAGCGGGGGCAACGCTCGACCCGCTGATGGGCAATGGCTGGTTTATCATCCCCTCTCCGCTCGCAACCGAAAGATAAAATCCATGACCCAAGCACCCACAGGCTGGACCCGCGACCAGATGGCCGCCCGCGCCGCGCGCGAGCTTGAGGACGGCTTTTATGTGAACCTGGGCATCGGCATCCCCACGCTCGTTGCCAACCACATCCCCGATGGAATGATGGTCACCTTGCAGAGCGAGAACGGAATGCTGGGCATCGGCCCGTTTCCCTATGACGATGAAGTCGATCCCGACCTGATCAACGCTGGCAAGCAGACCATCAGCGAGCTGCCGCACAGCGCCTATTTTGATAGCGCGACGAGCTTTTCGATGATCCGCGGCGGGCATATCGACCTCACCGTGCTGGGTGCGATGGAAGTCGCGCAGAACGGCGACATCGCCAACTGGATGATCCCGGGCAAGATGATCAAGGGCATGGGCGGCGCGATGGACCTTGTCGCAGGCGTGAAGAAGATCATCGTGGTGATGGACCACACCGCCAAGGACGGCAGCGCGAAATTCATTCCCGAATGCACCCTGCCGCTGACCGGCACGGGCGTGGTGGACATGGTCATTACCAATCTCGGCGTGTTCCAGCGTGCCGAAAAGGGAGCACCCTTCCGCCTGATTGAGCTTGCACCGGGCGTCACCGAAGAGGACATCGCTGCCAGCACCACTGCCAGCTACGAAGTGGCTCTGGAAACGGCATAACATCATGTGGCTGACCGAGCCTCGCAATTCCGATGCGCCGCTTGCCGGCCTGAAAGTGCTCGAACTGGCACGTGTGCTGGCCGGGCCTTGGGCGGGGCAAATCCTCTCAGATCTGGGCGCAGACGTCATCAAGGTCGAAAGTCCTGAAGGCGACGGCACGCGGCAATGGGGACCGCCCTGGGTCGAGCGCACCGATGTGCATGGCAAAGTCCACCGCGAGGCCGCCTATTACCACGCGTGCAACCGCGGCAAACGCTCGATCGTGGCGGATTTCGGCAAGCCGGAAGACCTCGCACGGGTGCGCGAGCTGGCAGCCGAAGCCGACGTCCTGATCGAGAACTTCAAAACCGGCGGACTTGAGAAATTCGGGCTCGATTATACGAGTTTGAGCGCTGCAAACCCTGCGCTCGTCTATTGTTCGATCACCGGCTTCGGCCAGACCGGCCCCCGCGCGCATGAGGCGGGCTATGATTTCGTGGTGCAGGGAATGAGCGGTTTCATGTCGGTCACGGGCGAACCCGAAGGCACGCCGGTCAAAATGGGCATTTCGATCAGCGACCTTTCAACCGGTGTCTATGCGGCAAACGGCATTCAGGCGGCGCTGCTCCAGCGGGTGCGGACCGGCAAGGGGCAGCAGGTCGATATGAGCCTGCTCGGTTGCTCGGTTGCTCTCCTCGCCAATCAGAACAGCTATTATTTCACTACGGGAGAGAACCCGCCGCGCATGGGCAATGCCCACGCGCAAGTCGCGCCCTATGGCGTGTTTCCGGTGAAGGACGGGCACGTTATCCTCGCGCCTGCCAATGACCGGCTGTTCAGCAAGCTGGCCGGCCTGCTGGGCCGCGAGGACCTCGTCAGCGACCCGCGTTTTGTCGGGAACGAGGGCCGTGTCACCCATGCGTCGGCGCTTGACGCACAGCTTGCGGCGGCGACCGCAAAGTGGACCAAGGCGGACCTGCTCGATGCCTGTCACGCCATGGGTGTGCCGGCAGGCCCGATCAATCGCCTCGACGAGGTGTTCGCCGATCCGCAAGTTATCGCGCGCGGGCTGCGGGTGGATCTGGGCGGAATGCCGGGAGTGCGCAGCCCTTTCACCTTTTCCGAAGGCGAACTCGCTCTGGACCGCCCTTCGCCGATGCTTGGTGAGCACGGCTAGGAGAGCTTGCCCACCGCCCAGCGCCATGCGCGCTCGAACGGGCCTTGGCCAAAACGTTTTACCCATAGCGGCGACCAGAGCAGCATTGCGGCAATCGGGATGAAGCCGAGCGCAAAGGCCTGCGCACGGCTGACCTGCGCAAACAGGCCCAGACCCCAGCTAGCGAAGATTGCAGCGAGGATGAGCGAGGTCATCAAGTAGTTGGTGAGCGAAAGCCTGCCGACGGCGGCGAGACGCTCTGTCACGGGCCCGCCTGCCGCGAAGAACGCCATTGCGAGCGCGGCATAGGCGAGCCCCAGCAGCGTGTCGAAGGGAGCCGACAGCACCAGCGCCGCCGCTCCCGCAAAGGCCGGAGGAAATCCGTTGGTCGCTATCCACCATTCAAGCGCAAGAAGCGCCGGAATCGATAGAAGCGCACAGATGGCGGCTAGGCGCTGAAGCCGGAAAACACGCCATTCTGCGCGCAGCATGCGGTCTTTCCATAGTCCCATGCCCAGCGCCATCGCCGCAAGGTTCAAGGGCAGAGCGGCAAAGAGGGCAGTAAATTGCTGGGGTAAATCGCCCAACCGTCTCGCTGCCCGCTCGACCAAGCCCTCGCGGCCCAGTTCGAGCGCGTAATTGAGCGCCCCTTCATTGGCTCCGAACCGGCGCTCGGCCCACAGCGCAGCATCGCTTCCTTCGCGTCCGAGATAGACATCGACGACCCCGCTACCGAAAACGACCATCCCTGCGCCCAGTTGCAGCACGACCAATCCGACAGCTATCGCGTAAAGCGCCCTTGCACGCATGGGCGCGAGCAAGGGAATGGCGAGCCCCGCCAATGCATAGACGCGCAGGACGTCATTGCTCGCCAGCAGCACAGAATGGGCGTTCCCGATGAGGAAGAGCACCGCCATACGCGCAAGGTGTGGGCGCCAGACCTTGTCGCCCGAACGCTCGATCAGGATCAGACATCCTGCGCCGAACAGCATGGCAAACAATGTGCGGAACTTGTCCTCGACGAAGACAAAACTCGCAGCCCAGACCCAGCGGTCTGTCGCGCCGTCCCCGCCCCACACCACTGGATTGGTGTAGGCCTGAAACGGCAGCGCGAAGGCATAGACATTCATCCAGACGATACCGATCACCGCCAGCCCGCGCAGCGCGTCGAGCTCGGCGATCCGGCCGGATGATGGGGTGGGCGTCACCATGGTGTGACGCCCTACCAGATCAGGCGATTGCGGCCTTCAGGTCATCGACCAGATCGGTGCGCTCCCACGGGAACAGTTCGCCTTCGGCGGTGCGCCCGAAGTGGCCGTAAGCCGCGCTGGTGCGATAGATCGGCTTGTTGAGACCCAGATGCGTGCGGATGCCGCGAGGGGTCAGTCCGCCGAGCTTCCCGATGCTCTGGATCGCCTGCTCGATGGCGGCATCGTCCACACCTTCGGCAGCGGTGCCGTGGGTATCGACATAGAGCGAGAGCGGCTCGCTTACGCCGATCGCATAAGCGATCTGGATCGTGCAGCGGGTGGCGAGGCCAGCGGCAACCACGTTCTTCGCCAGATAGCGGGTGATGTAAGCCGCGCTGCGGTCGACCTTGGTCGGGTCCTTACCGCTGAACGCGCCGCCACCGTGGGGCGAGGCACCGCCATAAGTGTCGACGATGATCTTGCGGCCGGTCAGGCCTGCGTCACCGTCGGGTCCGCCGATGACGAAGCTGCCGGTCGGGTTGATGTGCCACTGGGTTTCGTCCGAGAGGAAGCCGTCGGGAAGGATGCCTGCGACAACGCCCTTCACGTAGTCCTTGAGCTCGGTTTCCTTGTCGCCCTTGTCATAGCCTTCGGCGTGCTGGGTGCTGACGACGACAGCGGTGCAGGCGACCGGCTTTCCATCCTTGTAGCGCAGCGTGACCTGGCTCTTGGCATCCGGCTCTAGGAAAGGCGCTTTGCCCGAATGGCGGTCTTCGGCCATCTGGTGCAGGATCTTGTGGCTGTAATCGAGCGTCGCAGGCATCAGATCGGGCGTTTCGTCGCAGGCAAAACCGAACATGATGCCTTGGTCGCCTGCGCCTTCGTCCTTGTTCGAACCCTCGACACCCGCGTCGACGCCCTGCGCAATATGCGCGGACTGGCCGTGAAGGTGGTTTTCGAAGGTCAGCGTCTTCCAGTGGAAGCCGTCCTGCTCATAGCCGATATCGCGTACCGTGCCGCGCACGGCCTGTTCGATTTCTTCCTTGGCGCCCGGAGCCCAGCCGCCGTTGACCGCCCATTCCTCGTTGTTCTCGTCATACATCGGCGCGCAGCGAATCTCGCCCGAGAGGATCACGCGCTGCGTCGTCGTCATGGTTTCGCAGGCCACACGCGCTTCGGGGTCCTTCGCCAGCATCAGATCGACAATGGCATCCGAAATCTGGTCGGAGACCTTGTCGGGGTGGCCTTCGGAGACGCTTTCGGAAGTGAAGAGATAGTCGCTGCGCATGAATACTCCTGACGCTTTCGCTGTCTGATGCTGGTGCCTTATGCAGATATAAGGAAACCTTTATGTCTATACTCTTGCGCCCTAGCTGCGTGGACCCCGCAGCGCAAGCAATCTCGGCACGCCAAGCCCCAGCAAAAGGAGCAGCGCCGCCCATGCAAGCGGCAGGGCGTTGCCCCATTGCGAAAACAGCGTCGGCGATTTGGCGGCTGGAACGACGCCCTCCAGCTTGCCCGCTTCGCCGCTCGGAACATGCTGGCGGACAATGCCGTTTGCGTCGATCACGGCGCTGATTCCAGTGGTGGTCGAGCGCAAGACGGGCAAGCCCTCCTCGAGCGCACGCATCCGCGCCTGCGCGAGATGCTGTGGCGGCCCCCAACTGCCGAACCAGCCGTCGTTCGACGGGTTGAAAAGGTAATCGGGGCGATTGTCGCGATCGACAACCTGACCCGAAAAAACGATCTCGTAGCAAATCTGCACACCCGCGCGCCCGTGTTCGCCCAGATCGAGCGTTTGCGGACCGGGACCGGGATCATAGGGAACCGTGCCCGTTGTCAGCCGCGCCAGC
>JAYPMZ010000056.1:8848-17001 GCA_038130205.1 Erythrobacteraceae bacterium
CCGATGACCGCTCCCACCCGTTTGCGCGCCATACTCGGGCTCGCGGCATAGGTGGTGGAGCGATAGTAGCGGTCGGGATAGCCGTCTTCGAGAAAATCGGGCAGCGCGCTTTCGGGCCACAGCACGATGCGCGACTGGTCGGCGCTGTCCATAGTCAGCAAAGCGGTGCGTTGGAACTGCTCCTCGAATTTCGAGCCGTCATTCATCTCCTCCTGCGGGATGAGCGGCTGGACGAGCGTGTAGCGGATTCCGGGCTCTTCCACCCAATAGGTCGGACGGACCATCGCAAGCGTGATCGCCGTGACCAATGAGGCCGCGCCTGCAATCCGCTGCCAGCGGGGCACATCCGTTCGCGAGGCAAGGAAGAGGAATGCGGAACCGATCAGAATCGCCAGCCCGGACAAGGCATAGGTGCCAAGCCATGGAAGCACCGTCGCCAGTCCTTCGCTCTCCCATCCACCAAGCAGCATTAGCCCAAGCGGAGGCCACGGGTAGCCGGTAAAAACCCAGCTCCGTAGCCATTCGGTAAGTATCCAAGTCGCAGCAAACACCGCGCCGAAGGCGAGCGGTCCTGCGCGCTTTGCCGCGAGATGCACAAGCAGAGCCGCCAGTGCGGGATAGACCGCGAGGTAGATGCACAGCAGCGGGACCGCCGCCCAGCCCAGTATCTCGGGCATTTTCGCCTGATAGGTGAAGGCGGTTGCGATCCAGTTGTTGGCGAGCGTCAGATGCGCCCAGCCAAATGCCCAGCCACGCCACAGGGCAGAGCGCCAATTGGATGCGGCATGGATATGGGCAACAAACAGAGCGAGCGCGGGAAGCGCGACATACCATGCGTGGATTGGCGGAAATCCGCAGGCCGCAACCAGCCCAAGCAGAGCCGCAGCCAGCCCCGGCCAACTGCGCGCAAAAGCGCTTAACCGCCGGACAAGCGGCTCTAAAGGATACTCACGGGGTTCCAGCGCAGCATCGGCCATCGCTCAGCCCTTTTGCCCGCGCACCCGGTTGATCAGCCGACTGCTTCCAGGCTGTCGTCGTCGTCCGAAGTGCTGGCGGCGCTGATCGAGGGCGGGAGGACCGAGGAATCGATCTCGCCTGCATCATCGTCCTTGCGCTTGCGAGTGCTGGCGCGCGGCTTGCGGCGCGGTGCTTCACCGTCAGCCTCGACCTTGGGCTTGCGCGTGCGAGCCTTCGGCTTGGGCTTGGGCTTGGCCGCCTCTTCAGCGCCATCGGCAGATTCGCCTTCGACGCCGGGCTGACCTTCCTCGTAGGAATTGTCGTTCTGATCGTCACGCTGATCATCGCGGCGACCGCGCGAGCGACGGTTGTTCTTGCGGCGGTTGTCGCCGTCATCATCATCGTCGTCGCTGTCGTCATTGGCCTGGCCGCGCTCGTCATTGCGTTTGGAACGTGCTTCATCCTGACGCGCCTTGTTGTCGGCGATGACGCGGAAATAGTGGTCGGCGAATTGCAGATAGTATTCCATCTGCACCCGGTCGCCATTGTGCTGCGCGTCCTGTGCCAGCTTCTTGTACTTGTCGAGCAGCTGGGGAGCATTGCCGCGCGCGCGGCTGTCAATCCGGTTCTGGTTGTTACCGCCGCCCGAATTGTTGCGATTGCCGCGACCGCGGCGACGATTGTTATTGCGATTGTTATTCAAGGAAATTCATCCCTTTAACGACCTGGCGCGATCTTCTTGATCCTGCCCTTGGCCTTTAGACCTTTCGTCTCGCGCCGCACATCGGCGCCTTGTATAATGCGCCGCACATCGGCACGCGCTCCGCGCTGCCTGTGGCCTGGGGCATGCCCTGAAGGCCATGTGACATCGAATTTGGAGCTTGGCTCAGCGATTTGCGTGTCCGCGGATCGGTGACCTGATTCGGGGGTAGCGAGCAGAATTGCTTTTGCCAAGCCCTCACTAACATTTCGTCACCGAAGGACTGCACACCGTGGCCGATTTGCAAGATCATTGCGGATCTCGACAGCGAAGCCGCTGTTTTCCGCGATTTTTGTGACCGCTTCGGCCTGCGAATAACCAATTTCCAGTATCGCGACGCCGCCGGGATTAAGCAGCTTGCCAAGCTGCGGAATGATTACGCGATAGTCGTCAAGCCCCTCGCGCCCCGCAAACAGGGCGCTTGCAGGCTCATAGGCGCGCACATCGGGGGCGAGCGCCGCATCCGTCTCGACATAGGGCGGATTGCACAGGATCAGGTCGAACGTGCCGAGTGCCGCGCTCCACCCTTCCTTGGTCCAGTCGCATTCGAGAAATCGCGCCTGCGCCCCGATCAGGCCGAGCGACTGCGCGTTGCTTTCTGCGACCGCGACCGCCGCCGGTGAAGCGTCGATACCGATCCCGACCGCGCCTTCGATTTCCAACAAGGCGGTCACGAGCAGCGCTCCCGACCCCGTTCCCATGTCGAGCACCCGCTTGGCTTGCGGGATGAGTTCGAGCGCGGTTTCGATCAACACCTCGCTGTCGCCGCGCGGGATCAGGACATCGGACGACACGCGAAAGCTGCGACCGTAAAATTCCTGCGCGCCCGTAATGTAGGCAACGGGCTCATACGCCTCGCGACGCTCAACGAGAGCGCCAAAGCCCTCGGGAGCGGCATCGGACATATGGCGAAGCAAAAGGTCCGACCGGCTGACGCCCAGCGTGTGCGCCATCAGCAATTCGGCATCGAGCCGCGCCGTGTCGCTGGTGCTTGAAAGTCTTTCGGCCGCCGCGCGAATGGCTTCGGCGACAGTCATGCGCGCGGTCATTCGTTCAGGGCAGCCAGCCGCTTGCCCTCGTCCTCTGCAATTAGTGCGTCGACCAGTTCTGTGAGGCCCGTGCCCGCCAACACTTCCTCGAGCTTGTGCAGTGTCAGCCCGATCCGGTGATCGGTCACGCGTCCTTGCGGAAAATTATAAGTGCGGATGCGTTCGGAACGGTCGCCGCTACCCACCATCGCCTTGCGCGCTTCGGCCTCTGCTCCCTGCGCCGCCTCGCGCTGGGCATCGAAAAGACGCGTGCGCAGGACCTGCATCGCCTGTTCGCGATTCTTGTGCTGGCTGCGCCCGTCCTGGCAGGTGACGACCGTGCCCGTGGGCAGGTGAGTGATGCGGATCGCGCTATCGGTGGTATTGACGTGCTGGCCACCAGCGCCGCTTGCGCGATAGGTGTCGATCTTGAGGTCGCCCGGATCAATGTCGATATCGACCTCGTCGGGTTCGGGCAGCACCGCGACAGTCGCCGCCGAGGTGTGGATGCGCCCGCCGCTTTCGGTGACAGGCACGCGCTGGACGCGGTGGACGCCGCTTTCGAACTTGAGCTTGGCGAACACGCCATTGCCGGTCACGTTTGCGACGATTTCCTTGAAGCCGCCGACTTCGCTGGCGTTCATGCTGACCGGTTCGACCCGCCAACCCTGCTCGGCGGCGAATTTCTCGTACATGCGGTAGAGATCGCCTGCGAACAGCGCAGCCTCGTCGCCGCCGGTCCCGGCGCGGATTTCGAGCATGGCGGGCTTCGCATCGGCGCTGTCACGCGGAAGCAGCGCAATGGCAAGCTGACGTTCCAGATCGGGCAGAGCCTCGCGGATATTCGCAAGCTCTTCCTCGGCCATCGCCTTCATTTCGGGGTCGGCGAGCATTTCCTCGAGCCCGCCGATCTCCTCGCGCATGGACTTCACATCATTGGCGATCTTGGCGACCGGTTCGAGTTCGGCATAGTCGCGGCTCGCCTTGACGAATTCATCGCCTTCAAGCGTGCCCGAAGCCATGCGCGCTTCGAGTTCGGCAAAACGGTTGGCGATCTGGTCAAGGCGTTGGGCGGGGATGGTCACTCTGGTTTCTTCTATCGTCGGCCCGCACTCGATGCGGGCCTTGGCTTCTTAAATGCGGGCGGGCCAAGAGTAAGCCCAGCCCCGGATCAAGTCCGGGGCGACGAAAAAACTAGAGGTGATGCCTCATAGCATTCCAAGCAGCTTCGACTTCCGATGCTCGCGGATTCTCTCCCCGAAAATTCGAGGCTACGCCTTCCGAAGATGTTCGAAGAGAAACAATCGCGCTTGCAGGTGTTTTAACCGCTTTGTCGAAACGCTTTCTCGGAGAACCGCTTGCAATTAGGTCAGCCGAAAATTGAAGTTCACGAAATCTCGCGAGCGCGCGGATTGCCTTCGGTATCATATCATCGGATTCGGCTACAACGATCACGTCGGTAGCCATTGGCTCCCTCTCCCCCACCAGCATAGCCAGCCGCTCAATCCCCGCAGCCCAACCAACCGCCGGAGTTGGCGCACCACCCAACGATTCCATCAGCCCGTCATAGCGCCCGCCGCCAAGGATGGTGCTCTGGCTGCCGAGCATGCCCGCCGCTTCGCTGCCCTCATCAGGGATGAACTCGAATGCGGTGTGGCGGTAATAATCAAGCCCGCGCACGAGGCTTTCGGCGCGCGCCCACTTCACGCCCGCCGCGTCCAGCCCGCTGGTCACGCTTTCGAAGAACGCCAACGCCTCGTCCGACAGATAGGCGTCGATCTTGGGTGCATCGGCGACGAATGCACGGTCACGCGGGTCTTTGGAGTCCAGAATACGCAGCGGGTTCTTGTCGAGCCGCTCCTGCGAATCTTCCGACAGTTCCCCGCGCACCTTGCAGAAATAGTCGATCAGCCCGGCGCGCCATGCATCGCGGCTCGCCGCATCGCCGAGCGTGTTGAGATGCAGCGTCACCCCCTCGATCCCCAGCTCCTTCAGCAGCTGGTCGGCCATGGCGAGCAGTTCCACATCCGCCTGTGGTTCGGCAGCGCCGATGATTTCGGCGTCGATCTGGTGGAACTGGCGATAGCGGCCCTTCTGCGGGCGCTCGTAGCGGAACAGCGGGCCGTGCGTCGCAACCTTCAGCGGCGCGTGTTGCTGCCAGCCATTGGTCAGGAAAGCCCGCGAAATCCCTGCTGTAAATTCCGGGCGCAGCGTCAGCGAATCGCCGCCGCGATCCTCGAAAGAATACATTTCCTTCGACACCACATCGGTCGTCTCGCCGATTGCGCGGCTGAACACCTCGGTCTTTTCGAACACCGGCATTTCGACCCGGCGGAAGCGGTACAGCTTGCGCACGCGCTCGAAGGTTTCGACCACGAAAGCGAATGCTTCGGCGTCTGCACCGAAAATATCCTGGGTGCCGCGAATGGCTTTTGGCGTGTTCTTGCTCATCGCAGGCGCGATTAGGGCAGTCTTGGCCTTGCCGCAATATGGCCTTGGCGCTATCGGCCCCGATCAGCCTTTTGGGAGAGGGGCCGACAATTCTAATCAGGAGCCCCAAATGCGCATCGACTTGATTCCTACCGGAGACACTCCCCCCGACGACCTCAATGTGATTATCGAGGTTCCAACCGGCGGCGAACCGGTGAAGTACGAGTTCGACAAGGCGTCGGGCGCGCTGTTCGTCGATCGCATCCTGCACACGCCGATGCGCTATCCGGCGAACTACGGCTTTGTGCCGCACACGCTGTCACCCGACGGCGACCCGCTTGATGCGCTGGTGATCTCGCGCTCGCCATTTATTCCGGGCTGCGTGGTCAAGGCCCGCCCGATCGGCGTGCTCAACCTCGAAGACGAGCATGGCGGCGACGAAAAGCTCATCTGCGTGCCCATCGACACGACCTTCCCCTATTATTCGGACGTTGCCGAAACGAAGGATCTGCCGAGCATCATCTTCCAGCAGATCGAACACTTCTTCACCCACTACAAGGATCTCGAAGCCGAGAAGTGGGTGCGCATCGGCAAATGGGGCGACCGCGCCGAGGCTCGCCAGATCGTGATCGAAGCGATCGAACGCGCCAAGCAGGCCTAAAGGCCGCTCACTCTACCGGACGTGATGTGTCGAGCAGGTCCTTGGCCTGCTCGGCATCGCTGCTGCGCTCGGCCTCGACCAGTTCGCTGATCTCGCTTTCGGGGCGCACGTCTTCTTCGATATGCGCCGCAGGTCGGGGCTTTTCGGCAGGCTTGGTCTCGGCAACGCTGGCGCTGCGACCGATGGGCAGCGGATCGGTGCGCCCGTCGAAGCGCAGGCGATAGATCGGCTCGGGCAGCGCAAAGCCTGCATCTTCAAGCGCGTCCTTGACCGCCGCAATCGCAAGACTGCGCGATTTGTACCAGTCCGCCTCATTCTGATCGACCCAGCCAAGAAACAGGATCGCGATGTTCGAATCGCCGACCTTGGTGATCCGCGCGGCGGGCGCCGGGTCCTTGAGAACGAAACCGAGCTGTTCGAGCACCTGCGTCCCCAGCTTCATGGCCGCGCGCGGATCGTCGTCGGCATCAATGCCGAGTTCGAAATCGAAGCGGCGCTGCGGATTGCGCGTGTAGTTGAGGATCACCGCCTTGAAGACCTGTGCATTGGGAATGCGCAAATGGTTCCCTTCGAGCGTCATCAGCACGGTTGCACGGCTTGTCAAACGGATGACGCGTCCTTCCAAGCTGTCGATCAGCACATGATCGTTCGGGCGGAACGGCTGGCGCAGCGACAGCATGAGGCTGGCGACATAGTTCTCGATCGTGTCGCGCATCGCAAAGCCAAGCGCGATGCCGATCACGCCCGCCCCGCCGAGAACCGCGCCCAGCAGCGCGGCTGCGCCGAGCATGTCGAGCGCGATTACGATGCCGCCGATCACGAACACAAATCGGATCGCGCTGCGGATGAGATCAGCCAGAAACGCGTTGGGTGCGATCCGGTCCCAGATGAAGCCGAGCCCAGCAATCAGATAGCCGACCGCCGCGATTACCAGCGCTACGGCAATCGCGAGCGCGAACAGCGGAAAGCCCGCAAGTCCGCTGTCGATCAGTTCGGAAATCTTGCCGATGATCGAGAGGTTGCCCTCTACCGACAAATCGCGCTCCACCGCGTTTTCGACCGTGACCACGCCCGAAACGCGGCCAGCAATCGCTTCGGCGCGGGCAATCGTATCGGCGTCAGGCGCAGTGCCGCTGAGCGTCACGACGCCTTCGCTTACCTCGACCTCGACCGACCCGAAAGCGGGAAGCTCTCCGAAAATACCGCTGATGCGCTGGGCGATGCGTTCATCGTCGCCGTCATCCTGCGCCTGTTCGATCACCGGTTCGGACGGAGCAGGCTCGCTCGCTTCAGAGCTGGCGGGATCGACGCTTGGCAGAAGGGCATGCGCTGGCACGGCCAGCGCGCACAGCACCGGCAAAAGCAGTATGCGGAGCCATTGGACGAGACGGATTGCGGTCACGGTTTTTCTTCCCCTTCCTGTCCGGGGAGAAACCGACCGGAGCCAAATTGATATTGTCGAACCGGCACGCTGCCGGAAGATCAGATGCCCGAAAAAACCAGCTTGAAGATGCCGGTAAGCGCCAGCGGCAGGATGATCGCAAGCGACCACAGACCGATCAGATCGCGGCGGAACGCGCTGGCGTATGTCATATCGGCAGCCTGTTCGTCGCTCAGGTCGGTCCAGCGCTTTTCAAACCAGCGGCATGCAGGGATGATCGCGGCGACCAGCATGATCAGGACGAAATAGGGGAAGACCGAGGAGAAACCGGCGCTGAGCGCTTTTACGGTGAGGAAAATCTGCAAGGCCGTATAGACCAGCAAGGCCCAGGCGACATGGTCGCTCATAGATTTGCGCCAGTCGCGCGTGTGCGATCCGGTCCGCGACGTGTGGCTGTTCGACAGCTCGTTCATTCTTCCGCTCCCCAACGGTTTGTTGCAGGGAGTGAGTATCTCAAAGAGGGCTGTACCTTGCAAGCCCGCTAACCAAACTTGCATGGTTGGGCGATCTGTCAGTGCGCAGCCCTCACAAGCGCCTGAACTTTGGCGATTTTTTGCGGAAACATTCATTCCGATCGACGCCCAAAGCAAAAATCTTGCCAAAATGCGTATTCGCACCCTTTTCTGTGCGCGCGGGAATGCTAGATGATAACGCCATGAGCGAGTCACCCACTTTGGAAGACACCGTCGCCGCCGGCGACGCCCCCTCAGCCGACGCCACCGCGCCCATGCCAGAGGGCGGGCTGGAGGTGATTTCGATCGCCAAGAGCTATGACAAACGGGCGGTCCTCACCGATATTTCGCTGACTGTTGCCAAAGGCGAAGTGCTCTGCCTGCTCGGCCCCAACGGTGCGGGCAAGACCACATGCTTCTATTC
>JAYPMZ010000057.1:0-914 GCA_038130205.1 Erythrobacteraceae bacterium
GTATTATGCCGACGAAGATATCGTCGAAGAAGCCAGTCTGACGCTTGGCCCGGATTTCCAGGCCTTCGTCGGCCAGGCAAACTTCGGCAACGCGCTCGGCCCGCTCGCTCCCGCGCTGCTCGGCCTCGTCGCGCAATCGGGTGCCTATCTCAACACCGTCTTTGCCGGCGCACCGGACCCGTCCATTTTCGCAACGCCGATCAGCGCGGACAATGCCTTCGGCTACAACCGCTATGAACAGCAGGGTGAAAGCTTTTCGGTCTTCACGCACAACATCCTGAGCGTCACCGACACTTTGGACCTGACGCTGGGTCTGCGTTATGTCGATGACAAGAAGGACGGTTCGTACAACCAGCTCGACGCCAACAACCCGGCCTGTCTTGCAGGTCTGACGCTGGCGGGGACACCGCAAGCGACCGCTTTCGCGGCGCTGGAACCGATCCTCGGTACCGCAGTGGCAGGGGCGCTTTCGACCCCGGCGCTCAACGGTCCGGCGGCCTTCATCGGCTGTTTCCCGTTCGCTGCACCCGCACTCGGCGTCAGCTTCCTGCCGCGCGAATTCGACCTGACGTTTGAAGATGACGAGTTCATCTACACCGGCCAGCTCGCGTGGGAGCCTGATCCCGATCTGCTGGTCTATGGCGGTTTCACCCACGGTTACAAAGCGGGCGGTTTCAACCTCGACTCCACCGCAGCAGCCAGCGGCGGCGATCCGCGCTTCCGTTCGGAAGAGATCGACGCTTACGAGCTGGGTCTGAAAGCAACGCTGCTCGATGGCCGTGCCCGTGCCAACTTCTCGTTCTTCTACAACGAACTGTCTGACTTCCAGGTGCTCGAATTTACCGGCACCCAGTTCCAGACGTTCAACGTGGATGACGTGACGGCCAAGGGTTTCGAAGCGGAGCTGTTTGCGC
>JAYPMZ010000057.1:924-10469 GCA_038130205.1 Erythrobacteraceae bacterium
CAGTGGACCCCGTATATCAGCAATAGCTTCGCGGTGACCTACACCGATGCGAACTATGGCGATAATTGCGATGCGCAATTCGTGGCTGCCGGCGGACCGAACCCGGCACTCGAACTTTGCGGGACCTCGCTGACCAATGCTCCCGACATCGTCGGTGTCTTCGGCATGACCTATGACGGTCCGCTGACTTCGACCAGCGACTGGAGCTTCCTTGCCAACGTTAACGTGCGCTACGAAACCTCGCGTCGGACCAGCACCAAGGGCCTGACGTCGGCCAATGGTGTGATCACCGGCCTGGTTCCGTTCGACGTGCAGGACGCCAATATGAAGGTGAACGCCCGCATCGGCTTCACTTCGCCGGATGAGAGCATCGGGATCGAGCTGTGGGGCGTGAACCTCACCAACGAGATCACCCGTGGCATCACCTTCAACACCCCGCTTGCAGGTGACGGCCGCAGCGCCTTTGTCGAAGACCCGCGCACCTATGGTGTAACGGTTCGCACCAAGTTCTGATCGGAGAGGGTCAGAAAGACTGAGAGGGCGGTTCCGGCATAGCCGGGCCGCCCTTTTTTATTGGAGATCGAAGTGTCGGTGTAGCGAAGGCGCATCCGCGCTTTCGTCCTCGCTAGACGGCCTCCGCTTCGCTGCTGCCCCGCTGCGGGCGGCCAGTAGGTCTTGCGGCGCTGCGCGCCGATTGCGCGTTTTTTGATCGACGTGCTTTTGATCCTCGCTGCTTCTACTCAAGCTGGCGATGCTTCGGGCCGCGGCCAGCGGACCGCAAAGCCACGCGGCCGCCCCGCAGGTGCCCGAGCGAGCGTAGCGAGTAAGGAACAGCACCGAGGACGCAGCCCCGGATGGGGCTGCGCAACACAAAGAAGGCGGGTGGATAGCGCCCGAGTGGTCTTCGGAGCGAGCCGCGAACGACCCGCTCCGACACCAATCACATGGACCTTGCGATAAGCATCTTCATGACTTCGTTCGAACCGCCGAAAATGCGGCTGATGCGCGTGTCGCGGTACATTTTGGCGATCGGATATTCGTTGATATAGCCCGCGCCACCGTGCAGCTGGAGGCACTTGTCGACCACCTCGCTCTGCAATTCGGTGATCCAGTATTTGGCCATCGCCGCAGTTGCGACGTCGAGCTCGCCCTTCAGGAGCTTGGCGATGCAGTCGTTGACGAAGATCCGCGCCGCAGTGCCGCGTGCCTTGAGGTCGGCGAGCACGAACTGGGTGTTCTGGAAGTCCCAGATCGTCTGGCCGAAAGCCTTGCGGTTCTTGACGTAGTCGACCGTGACCTCGAGTGCTTTTTCGATCCCCGTGGCCGCGCCCATGGCGATCACGAGGCGTTCCTGCGCAAGCTCGCCCATCAGCTGGTAGAAGCCCTTGCCCTCGACCCCGCCGAGCACATTTTCTGCCGGCACGAAAACATTGTCGAAGAACAGCTCCGAAGTATCGGCCGCATCGAGCCCGATCTTGTCGAGTTTCTTGCCGCGCTGGAACCCTTCGGCGCCTTCGGTTTCGAGCAGCATCAGCGAGATGCCCTTGGCGCGCTCGTTCGGGTCGGTCTTTGCGACGACAACAATGAAGTCGGCGGTCTGGCCGTTCGAGATATAGGTCTTGGACCCGTTGATGCGGTAACCGTTTCCGTCTTTGAGAGCGGTGGTGGTGATCGACTGAAGGTCGCTGCCCACACCCGGTTCGGTCATCGCAATCGCGCTCACCAGTTCGCCGGTGACGAGCTTCGGAAGATACTTCTGCTTCTGCTCCTCGGTGCCGTGGCGCACGATGTAAGGCAGGATGATGGTGTTGTGCAGGCTCGCGGCAAAGCCGTCGACGCCGTGCTTTGCCTGCTGGTCGATCACCACCATATCGTGACGGAAGTCTCCGCCGTGGCCGCCGTATTCCTCCGGCACCGAAACGCCAAGCAGGCCAGCTTCGCCCGCCTCGTTCCAGAATTCGCGTTCGACCTGGCCGTCTTCACGCCATTTCGCGACGCGCTTTTCAGGGGCGTGCTGCTGATAGAATTTGCCCACGGCATCGGCGAAGATCGCAATCTCTTCGTCTTCCATGAACTCGGGCTGCGGGACGTTTATGACAGACATTGTTTTTCCTCTCTCCGTTCGGTGCGGTCAGACATCCGCCTGACCATTGCCATTGCCACCCGCTCCCTCCGCCCTTCCACCCCGATCATAACCCGGCGTGAAAATGCGGGTGGATGGGCGGAGGGAGCGGG
Organism: Erythrobacteraceae bacterium; assembly: GCA_038130205.1. GTDB lineage: Bacteria > Pseudomonadota > Alphaproteobacteria > Sphingomonadales > Sphingomonadaceae > Erythrobacter. The sequence goes on from JAYPMZ010000057.1 coordinate 3,160, forward strand.
CGGCAACGGCGGCGCGCCTAAGCGCGCCTCAAAACAAATTACTTACCCTTCCAGTTGGGCGCGCGCTTTTCGGCGAAGGCAGCCGCGCCTTCGCGGGCGTCTTCGGAGACGAACACCGGCGCAATCAGCTTGCCCTGATTGGGGTAGCGATCGTCCATCGCCCAACCGCGCGATTCCTTCATGACCTGCTTGGAGATACGCACTGCGAGCGGGCCATTGGCGGCGATCTTGGCTGCGAGTGCCTTTGCGCCGTCGAGAGCGGAACCTTCGGTCACGGTGTTGATGAGACCGAGTTCATAGGCACGGCTTGCGTCGATGAAATCGCCGGTCAGCGCGAGTTCCATCGCGATCCGTTCGGGGATCTGGTCGGGCAGCATCATCACGCCGCCAGCTGCCGCCACGAGGCCGCGCTTCACTTCGGGGATACCGAATTTCGCGCCCGCATTGGCCACCACGAGGTCGCAGGCGATCATCAGTTCGAGTCCGCCTGCAAGCGCATAGCCTTCAACCGCAGCGATCAGCGGCTTGGCGGGGGGAGCCTGCACCACGCCGCCAAAGCCGCGCCCTTCGACGCTGGGGCTTTCGCCGCGCAGGAAGCCCTTCAAATCCATGCCCGAACAGAAAGTTCCGCCCGCGCCGGTGAGAATGCCGACTCGCAGATCGTCCTCGGCATCGAGGCGATCCATCGCCGCGGCAATCGCTTCGGACGCGGCCTTGGTCATCGCATTCTTGGCTTCGGGGCGGTTGATGGTGACGATCAGGACGCCGTCTTCCACCTGAGTCAGAACTTCATCGGTCACTATTTTGCTCTCCCAAATCTCTCGATTGCAAACTGAAACTTGTCTTGCGCTCTTGGTGGGCTACGCTTACGCAAACGTCAACGTCAACCGTTATCAGACCTGAGAGGAAATACCATGGGAGAGGCATATATCATCGACGCGGTCCGCACTCCGCGCGGAATCGGCAAGCAAGGGAAGGGCGCTCTGGCAGAGCAGCACCCGCAGCATCTGGCCGCCACCGTGCTCAAGGCGATTGCCGAGCGTAACGGCCTCGACACCAGCACCGTCGATGACGTGATCTGGTCGGTTTCCACGCAGGACGGCATGCAGGCGGGCGACCTGGGTCGCATGGCCGCGCTAGACGCGGGTTATGATGTGACTTCCAGCGGCACCACGCTCGACCGTTTCTGCGGTGGCGGCATCACCAGCGTGAACCTTGCCGCAGCGCAGATCATGAGCGGCATGGAAGACTGCATCGTTGCAGGCGGTACCGAGATGATGAGCCTCACCGCTGCCATGGCGAAGGAAAAGATGCAGGCGGGCATCAAGGGCCCGATGATGGGCAGCCACAACGAGCGCCTGCAGAAAGTGCATCCGCAGTCGCACCAGGGCATTTGCGGTGACGCGATTGCCACCATCGAAGGCTTCACCCGCGAGGAACTCGACGAGGTTGGCTACCGCTCGCAGCAGCGCGCAGCCGAAGCTATTCAAGCGGGCCACTTTGCTAAATCGGTTGTACCGGTGGTGGCCGATGATGGCACGGTGGTGCTCGACCACGACGAATATCCGCGTCCGCAAACCACCCGCGAGGACCTCGCCAAACTCCAACCCGCTTTCACCAAGATTGCCGACGTTCCGCTCGATGCGAAAGGCACGACATTCCGCGGGCTGATCAACCAAAAGTATCCCGACGTCGACATCCAGAACTTCCACCATGCAGGCAACAGCTCGGGCGTGGTCGATGGGGCGGCCGCCGTGCTGGTCTGCTCGAAGGACTATGCGCAAAAGCACGGCCTCAAGCCGCGCGCCCGCATCGTCGCCACCGCAAACATGGGCGATGATCCCACGCTGATGCTCAACGCGCCGGTTCCGGCAGCGAAGAAGGTGCTGGCGAAGGCTGGCATGAGCGTGGACGATATCGACCTGTTCGAAATCAACGAAGCCTTTGCCGTGGTCGCCGCCAAATTCGTGCGCGACCTCGACCTCGACTGGGACAAGGTCAACGTCAACGGCGGCTCGATTGCACTGGGTCACCCGATCGGTGCAACCGGCTCGATCCTGATCGGCACGATCATCGACGAACTCGAACGCCGCGAATTGAAGACCGGCCTCGTCACCATGTGCGCTGCGGGCGGCATGGCGCCTGCCATCATCATCGAACGTGTCGAAGACTTCGTAGACTGAGGCACGCACAATGATTGCTGACAACACGCCCGTCATCATCGGCGTCGGGCAGGCGTCCGAACACGTCGGCCAGCCCGGCTATGAGGCGCTGTCCTATATGGACCTTGGCGGGCGGGCGCTCGCGGCGGCAATCGACAATTCTGGCGCGAGCGGGGAGGTGGCTGCTGCCATCGACACGCTCGCCGCCATCCGCGCCTTCGAAATGTCGCGGCCCGGAAAAGAGCCGCCGTTCGGGCGACCCGACAACATCCCCGGTGCGCTCGCCAAGCGGGTCGGGGCGTGTCCCGAACGGCTGATCCTGTCGCCCACGGGCGGGCAGACCAACCAGCAATATGTCGGCGAGTTTGCGAGCGCGATTGCAGCGGGTAACAGCGGATGCGCGGTGATCGTCGGCTCCGAAGTCATCTCGACCGCTTTGGCGCTCGCCGCCAAGGGCGAAAGCCCGGACTGGTCCGAGGAAATCGGGGGCGAGTTCGAGGATCGCGGCTACGGGCTCGACGGGATGATCGAACCGCAATTGTTCGCCCATGGCGCAAGCGGCGCAATCCCGCTTTATGCGATTGCCGAGAACGCGCGGCGGGCGAAACTGGGCAAGGGCCTCGATGAATACCGTCACGATATTGGCGAATTGTTCGAGCCGTTCACGCGGGTCGCGGCCGCCAACCCTCACGCTGCTGCGCCCACGCATCGCAGCGCCGAAGAACTTGCGACGATTACCGAGCGCAACCGCATCGTCGCCGAACCCTATACCCGCATGACGGTGGCCCGCGATCAGGTGAATCAGGCTGCCGCAATCATCATCGCCAGCGCTGCCAAGGCCCGCGAACTGGGCGTGCCGGAAGCCAAGTGGGTGCATATCCACGCCGTCACCGCAGCCACCGAATTGCAGCTGTCCGAACGTCCAGACCTTGCTGCCAATCCGGCCTCTATCGGGTCGCTCGAAGCCGCGCTGGACATGGCGGGCAAGTCGATGGCCGACATGCGCTATCTCGATTTCTACTCCTGCTTTGCGATCCCCGTGTTCAGTCCTTGCGACCACTTCGGCATCGCCATCGACGATCCGCGCGGGCTGACGCTGACCGGGGGCCTTCCGTTCTTTGGCGGGGCGGGGAACAATTACTCGGCGCACGCTATCTGTGAGGCGGTCGAGCGGGTGCGCGGCGAGCCGGGCAGCTATGCACTGGTCGGCGCAAACGGCGGCTGGATGAGCAAATATTCGACCGGCATTTATTCGACGCAAGCAGCCGACTGGTCGGGCAGCGCGCGGTTCGAGACGCTGGCGAAGGCCACCGATGGCGTGCCGCGCTCGGACGCGCCGTTCGAGAGCGCGACGGTTGAAAGCTATACGATCAATCACGCGAAGAACGGCAGTGATGCGGTGTGGATCGGGCGCAATGAAGCGGGCGAGCGGGTGGTCGGCAATGCCGATCTCACCGACGAGGCCACCCGCGCAGCGTTCGAAGGCGGAGAGCCTTTCGGCGCGAAGCTGGCTGTCACCCGCGACGCGAGCGGGCGCAATATCGGACGCGTGGTCTAGGCGTCAATCCGCTTTCCTACATACCCTCTGCAATGCGATAATCCGCGCGGTTCTTTCGCAGCGTTCACCGCCGTCCAGCCTCCGGGGTTTATGGCCCCAGGAGAGTGTTCCATGTGTTCCATCCTGTAGGGTTTCGCCCCCTTTGACAAAAAGCGCGAAAATGCGTATCTAGTTACAAACGAAACCAGTTTGAGACGAGAGAACGCCCGATGACCAAGCATCCTTCCGACCTGTTCGACAATCCGGCCGGCCTCGACGGCTTCGAGTTCGTCGAGTTCTGCGCCCCTGAAAAGGGCGTCCTCGAACCCGTCTTCGAAGCGATGGGCTTCACTCATGTCGCAACCCATCGTTCGAAGGACGTGCAGCTCTGGCGTCAGGGCGGGATCAACCTCATCGCAAACTATGAACCGCGCAGCGCGGCATGGTACTTCGCGCGAGAACACGGGCCCTCGGCCTGCGGCATGGCTTTCCGCGTGCGCAATGCAGCCGAAGCCTATGACCATCTGATCGCACAGGGTGCCGAGCCGGTCGCCAACGAACCCGGCCCGATGGAACTGCACATCCCCGCAATCCGCGGCATTGGCGGCGCGATCCTCTATCTGGTCGATCGCTATGCGGGAGCCGAGGACAAGAGCCTCACGATCTACGACATCGACTTCAACTACCTGCCCGGCGTCGATCCCTATCCCGAAGGTGCAGGCTTCCACACGATCGATCACCTGACGCACAACGTCTACACCGGACGCATGAAGTACTGGGCCGACTATTACGAGACGCTCTTCAACTTCAAGGAGATCCGCTTCTTCGACATCAAGGGCGAATACACCGGCCTCACCTCAAAGGCGCTGACTGCGCCGGATGGCAAAATCCGCATCCCGCTCAATGAAGAGGGCGAAGGCGGCAAGGGCCAGATCGAGGAGTTCCTGCGCGAGTTCAACGGCGAAGGCATCCAGCACATCGCGCTGATTTGCGAAGACCTCGTGGCGTGCTGGGACAACCTCAAGGATCTCGGCGTGCCCTTCATGACCGCGCCGCCCGAAACCTACTACGAGATGCTCGACGAGCGCCTGCCCGGTCACGGCGAGAATGCCGACGACCTCAAGATGCGCGGCATCCTGCTCGACGGCACGACAGAAGGCGGCCAGCCGCGCCTGCTGCTGCAGATCTTTGCTGAAGCGCAGGTCGGTCCGGTGTTCTTCGAATTCATCCAGCGCAAGGGCGACGATGGCTTTGGCGAGGGCAACTTCAAGGCGCTGTTCGAAAGCATCGAGCGTGACCAGATCGCGCGCGGCGTCCTCGACACCAAGGCGAAAGAACCCGCGGAATGAGCGACGCGATCACCCATCCCGTAAAGCTGGGCGGCGTCCACCACGCCGCCTATCGCTGCAAGGACGCCAAAGAGACGGTCGAGTGGTATGGCCGCGTGCTGGGCATGGATTACACCACCGCCTTTGCCGAGGACCACGTGCCCTCGACCGGGGCGTATGACCCCTACATGCACGTCTTCCTCGATGCAGGGAACGGCAACATCCTCGCCTTCTTCGAGCTGCCCAACCAGCCCGTGATGGGCCGCGACGAGAACACGCCGCAATGGGTGCAGCACCTCGCTTTCCGCGTGCCCGACGAGGACGCGCTGCTGGCCGCCAAGGCGCACATCGAGGGCGAGGGGATCGACGTGCTCGGCCCTACGCACCACGGCATCTTCAAGTCGATCTACTTCTTCGACCCCAACGGCCACCGCGTCGAACTCGCCGCCGATATCGGCACTGACGAGCAATATGCGGAACTGAAGCGCGTTGCGCCGATGATGCTCGACGAATGGAGCGAGACCAAGAAGGCCCCGCGCCACGCCGACTGGTTGCACGAGATTGCGCGCAAGGAACACGGCAACGATTGACATGAAAAGGGGCGCGAAGGTCGAAACCTCCGCGCCCCTTTTGCGCCTGCTCTGCTGAGCTAGCTCGTCAATTCGACGTTACATCGACACGGTCGCGCCGAGGAAGAACAGCGTGCCGACCGGGCTGACCGGATAGGCCTGCTCGGTGACAAACGGCTTGCGATTGAAGACGTTGTTCACACCGCCGTAGATGTCGATCATGTCGCTTGCTTCCCAGCTGAACGAGATATCGTGGATGAAGACTTCGTCCGCGATGCCGTTGGCAAAGGAGAAGGTATCGGTTCCGGTGTTGCCGACCGATTCGATCTCGACCGAACGCAGGCCCATCTCGCTGAGGTAGGTTGTGCCCCAGGTCAGGCTGAAGCCCTTGTACTCGCCGGTCAGCGAAGCGCGGCCTGCCCACTCGGGACGCTGCAGCTCGCCGAGTTCGGGATCGACAAAAGTCAGATCGTTGGGATCGAAGAAGTTGTTGAGCTTGTCGACCCACGTGCCGCTCGCGTTGAGCGTGAAGTCGAAGTCGCTCACACCGAAGCGATACTGCAGTGCGGCTTCGACACCGGCGGTTTCCTGCCGTGCAAAGTTGACCGAAGTCTGGCGCAGGAAGGTGAAGCCGCCATTGGCCGGATTGCGATCAACCAGACCGCAGAAGCCGTTGACGATGCTGCCGCTATCGACGCAGTTGTCAACGATGTCCTGCGCGCTCACCGCGTTGATCGCGTTCTCGATTTCGATGTTGTAGTAATCGACGCTGAGAACGAAGCCGGGCAGGAAGCGTGGTGTGAACTGCGCACCCAGCGTATAGGTCGTGGCGGTTTCTTCCTGCAGGTTCGAGTTGCCACTGACCGAGCCGGAGAAACGCGCCGTCAGCGGATCGACGTAGGAATAGGTGCCGGTTCCCAGCGTCGGATCGAAACCGATCGAGGCGAACAGCGCTTCGCAGTTGGCCTGACGCAGTGCCGGATCATCGCCCGACACGAGGTTGCCTGCATCGCACGGATCGACCGGACGGAAAAAGGCACCCTGTGCCGGGTTGAACAGCTCGTTGATGTTCGGTGCGCGAATGGCCTTGGCATAGGTGCCGCGGAACAGGATGTCCTCGACCGGCGCATAGAGGCCCGACACGTTCCAGGTGAAGGTGTCGCCCACTGTCGAGTAGCTTGCGAAACGACCCGCTGCTGACAGCTCGAGCAGTTCGGCGCCTTCGACACCTGCAAGGATCGGCAGGCGGACTTCAGCGAAGATGTCATAGACGTCGAACTTGCCGCCCGCGTTGTTGATCGTCGAAGCCGGATCGAACACCAGCGAGTTCTGCACGCCGCCGGTCGCATCGCCGACGAGCTGCCCCTGATCGGCAAACGCCGTCGTCACCGGAACGACGCCGCGCACCAGCGGATCGAAGATCGAGGTCGAATCCTCTTCGCGGTACTCAATACCCGCAGCCCAACCGATGGGGCCGCCCGGCAGTTCGAGGAATTCGCCGGTATCGCCGGTGAAAACCGCGCTGAAGACGAGCTGTTCAAGCTCGAATTCGTTGACGATGGTGGCCGTGATGAAGTCGATGGCTTCCTGGCTGATCGCGCCGACACCGCCAAGGATATTGGCCGGGCGGCACGAACCGTCACCCGGATTGAAAGTGTAGAAGCCCGGATCGCCTGCCGGAATGCCGAAGGGCGTGGTGGCCGGCGGGGTCGGG
>JAYPMZ010000057.1:10479-13995 GCA_038130205.1 Erythrobacteraceae bacterium
GGGTCGGGTCGATGTCCGAACGGCAGATCGGATTGCCGGCAGCATCGGTGGTGACGTCGATCGCTGCAAACCAGCGATCGGTGATCACGCGGTTCCGGTCATAGCTCGTCTGCTTAGATTTGCCCCAGTTGGCCGAGATTTCGTATGACGTATGATCGCCAAGATCGCCGCGCAGGCCGGTGACAAACCGCCAGGTTTCGAACTCGTTGCGGTCTCGGTTCGGGCCGAGGTCGGCAGGGTCGCGCGTGATGTAGAATCCGTCACCGCCGCCGAAGAACAGCGGTCCAACATATTGCTGAAGCTCTGGCGTGATGTAGGGGTTGTCATCGCGGATCGTGAGCAGATCGTAGAAGGTGTTCGGCTGCGCCTGAAACTCTGCCGAGTTCGACACATACTTACCTTCGAAGAAGAACACCGCCTTGGGCGAAATCTCGTAGGTGAGGTTCGCGTTGACCGACCAGCGCTCGGTTTCCGGGATCAACGAATTGGTGTCGAAATTATTCGGAATACCGTCGCCGCCGAACTGGTTGAACAGGCCGGTGATGAGGCCATCCTGATAGACGCTGAGCGAGCCGTCGTCGTTGATCACAGCGCAACCGCCGGCAAGACCGAAGGCGCCCGGATTGAAGGTCGAGTTGTAACCGACCGCCGATTCGAGACAGTCGGCAACGCCGTTGCCATTGATGTCCGGCCCGTCGCTAAGGCCGATGTCACCCGGCGCGATGATGCCGCCGGCCGAAGACAGCGAGAAGCGCGGGTCGCCAGCAATGAAGCGGCGTGGTGCGTTTACGGAACGGTCGATCAGCGCCTGTTCCGCAGCTGTCGGCGTGAAGCCGAGGTTGCTGGTCGGGATCAGATCGCCAAGGATCGAGCCATTGGCAAGGAAGTTAGGCGTATCGGTCGCGTTCAACTCGCCGGTCTGGAACCGCAGCGCGGGATTCGCCTGATCGTCGAAAATGCCGTTATTGCGCGAGAATGCTCGTTCACCGAACTGCAGTTCATCGTCACGCGCATAGGCGCCCGAGATAACGAAATTGCCACGTCCGTCAGCGAAGTCGACTCCCCAAGTGAGGTCCCCATTGATGCGGAAAGCGTCACCCTTGGAAGAGATGCCCGATTGTACGTTGGCTTCAAGCCCTTCAAAATCGTCGCGCAGAACGAAGTTCACGACACCCGTGACAGCATCCGAACCGTAAACCGACGAAGCACCGCCTGTAAGCGTTTCGACCCGCTCAATGAGCGCAGTCGGGATAGAATTGATATCGACTGCTTGTGCGCCCGGAACACCAGATACATGACGGCGGCCATTGACCAGCACCAGCGTCCGGTTCGATCCGAGGCCGCGCAGATTGAGGATTGACTGGCCTACCGCTTGGCCAAAAATACCGTCGATCGACCCTGCTGAAGTGGTCGAGGTCGAGAGAGCGGGAACGTCACGCAGTACATCGACAACGTCGGACGAGCCGGTTTGCGTCAGCTCTTTCGCATCAACCGAAATGACGGGTGCGGGCGAGCCGATGTTGGGATCAACCGCGATGCGAGAACCCGTGACAACGATGCGGCTTTCTTCACCGTCCTCGCTCGCTTCCTGATCGGGAGCGGATTGCGCGTGCGCAGCGAAGGGGATGGTGCTTGCTGCGGCGAGCAAGAGGGCGTGACCAGAGAAGCGAAGAGGTTTCATGTGGATCCCTTGTTTGTTTTTTGCAGCGCAAAAAGCTTTTGCGATGCAGCAAACTTCCCAGTGGCTGGCTCTGTGTCAAGGAAGCCACAGCCCGTTTCGCATGAAACGAAACGCCTAGTTGCAATTTTGTTACGGTCGTGTGCCCGTTGCCGTAACTTTACAGTGTGCGGGCGCTTGACCCGAGTGAGCGATTGCCTGATCTGTGGCTGCCTGAAAGTCCGGGGCAGGGCAAAACGAGGAATTTTTTATGATGCGGGACTTGGTCGGGCACTGCGCTGCAGCATTGCTGGCAATAGGTTTGACCATGAGCGTCACAGGCGGTGTCGCACAGGCGCAATCGTATCTCGATGCCGATTTCGACTCCGCAATTCCGACCCTGACCGAAACCGTCGGGCACGCGCCGGGCGACCGCATCACCTCTCCCGACGAAGCCAACCGCTATCTGCGCGCTCTGGTCGAAGCGGCGCCTGACCGGGTTCGAATGGTGCAATATGCACAAAGCTGGGAAGGGCGCCCGCTGCACTACCTCTTGATTACCAGCCCGCAGAACATGGCGCGCATCGACGCGGTACAGGCCGATCTTGCAGCGCTGGCCGCAGGGCGTGCGGGCAATGGTAGCGCGCTGCCGGTGACGTGGCTCACCTATGGCGTGCATGGCAACGAGATTTCCTCGACTGACGCCGCTCTGATGACTGCTTATCACCTGCTCGCCGCACGTACTGACGAGCGGGCGCAGACTATTCTGTCCGAAAGCATTGTTGTGCTCGACCCGATGCAAAATCCGGACGGTCGCGCGCGCTTCGTGAACCATTTCCGCGGTGCGACCGGCATTGTGCCTTCGGGTGATCGCCAGTCAGCCGAGCATGACGAGCCGTGGCCAAGCGGGCGCGTCAATCACTACATGTTCGATCTCAACCGCGATTGGTTCACACTTTCGCAGCCCGAGACCCGCGGCAAGGTCAGCGCGATCCGTGCATGGAACCCAGTGGTCGTGGTCGATGTCCACGAAATGAGCGGCGACGACACCTATTTCTTCTCGCCTGCCGCCGAACCGATCAATCCCAACATCACCGCCGCTCAGCGCCGCGCCTACGAGATTATTGGCCGTAACAACGCCGCCTATTTCGATGCCATGGGCGAGCCCTATTACACCCGCGAGGTCTATGACCTGTTCTATCCTGGCTACGGCGATACGTGGAACACGCATCAGGGCGCGATCGGTTCGACTTACGAGCAGGCCTCGGCACGCGGGCTCGTGTGGGAACGGCGTGACGGGACCGAACTGACCTATGCACACAGCGTCCGCAACCACTTCATTGCGAGCATTTCGACGGCTGAAGCGGTGGCGCGCAATGCCGACCGTTTCCTCGGCGAGTTCGCGCAATATCGCGCCGCTCATGCGAACGGCGCGGCCGGGCGCGGGAGCTATGTGATCGACCTCGGCACGCGCCGCTGGAATGCCGAGAGCCTCGGCCGCCGGCTTGCTGCGCAAGGCATCACGGTGGTGCGGCGTTCGGGGCCTGCGAGCGTTTGCGGACGCAGCTACCCCGACGGTTATCTCGCGGTTCCGCAGGCACAGCCTGCCGCGCGTCTGGTGCGCAGCCTGCTCGACAAGGAAACCGCTCTTCCCGAGGCCTTCATGCGCGAGCAGGAGCGCCGTCGGTCCGAAGATTTGCCGCACGAACTTTATGATGTCACCGCATGGTCGGTGGGTGCGATGTCGGGGCTCGACGTGCAGCTTTGCGCGGGAGCGGTAGCGGGTGATGCGCTTTCAGCCGGCACGCCAATTGCCCCCGTTACAGGCGGTTCGGGCACTTTCGGTGTTGCGGTTCCAT
>JAYPMZ010000057.1:14074-16594 GCA_038130205.1 Erythrobacteraceae bacterium
CTGGCGCTGCGCGAGGGGCTGGAAGCGCGCACCACCGACGAAGCTTTCGTGAAGGACGGCCGCACCTATCCGCGAGGAACAGTGATCTTCACCGCTGGTGCAAATACGCCGGAAAAGATGACGCAGCTTGCCGCACTCGCCCGCGAAATCGGTGCCGAGACGGTCGCGCTTCAGGACAGCTGGGTTGAAGAGGGCCCCAACCTCGGCAGCGAGGCGTTTGTGCGCCTCACTTTGCCGAAGGTCGCAATGGCTTGGGACGACGGCGTTTCGCAATTGAGCGCGGGCGCCATGCGCTATGTGATCGAACAAAGGCTCGGCCTTCCCGTGGTCCCGATCCGCACCAGCCGTTTCGCACGCGCCGATCTGAGCGACTATGACGTGGTGCTGGTGCCCGAAGGTTCGCCGCAGGGCACTCTGGGAGAGGGCGGTATCGCCAATCTTCGCAGCTTCGTCGAACGCGGCGGAGTGCTGGTCGCGGTGGGGGGAAGCCTGCGCGCTTTCAGCGGCGGCGAGAAGCCCTTGCTGGCTGTCCAGCGCGAAGCTGCTCTGGGCCGGTCGGCTGAGAGCACCAAGGACGGATCGAGCGGTCTCGCCAAGGGACGCGAAATCGCCAGCGAGGCGGAATACCGCAGCAGCATCGCCGATCAGGAAGCGCTGCCCGATACGCTGCCCGGCGCGCTGCTCAACACTGTTGCCGACACCGAGCATTTCCTTTCGGCAGGCTATGACCGCGGTGCGGTAGTGCTGGCCAGCGGTTCGCAGATTTTCACGCCTCTGGACCGTTCGAAGGGCATCAATGTCATGCGCTTTGCCGGAGCCGATAGTCTGGTCGAGAGCGGCTATGTCTGGACCGAAAACCGCCGGCAGCTGGCGTTCAAGCCCTATCTCATGGCGCAGCCATCGGGGCGCGGCCTTACCATCGGTTTCGCGCACGACCCCTCGACCCGCGCTTATCTCGACGGGCTCGACCTGCTGATTGCCAACGCGGTCCTGGTGGCGCCGTCGCGGGTCAGATAGCGCTCGCACTTCGTCGAGCGTTTTGAGCCGTTTGCAGACTGCAGGCGCATCGCCGCTTTACATGGGTAACACACCCTCCTAGCCTCCGCGCAACAGGAGGGAGTTTCGACAATGCTCGAATTGCATAATGTCAGCCACATCTATTCAAACGGTGTGCGCGCGCTCGACGATGTTTCGCTGACCATTCCCAAGGGCATGTTCGGCCTGCTCGGCCCCAATGGCGCGGGCAAATCGACGCTGATGCGCACGGTCGCAACTCTCCAGACCCCGACCGAAGGCGCAATCACCTTCGACGGGATCGACATTATCGCCGACCCGGAGAGTCTGCGGAAACGCCTTGGCTACCTGCCGCAGGATTTCGGCGTTTATCCGCGCGTGTCGGCCTATGACATGCTCGACCATATGGCGGTGCTCAAAGGTATCAGTTCGCGCAGCGACCGCCGCGACACGGTCGAGACGCTGCTGACCCAGACCAATTTGTGGAACGTGCGCAAGAAGGCGATTGCAGGCTTTTCCGGCGGTATGCGACAGCGTTTCGGTATTGCGCAGGCGCTGATTGGCAATCCCGATCTCATCATCGTGGACGAGCCGACCGCGGGCCTCGACCCCGAAGAACGCAACCGTTTCCTCAACCTGCTTGCCGAAATCGGCGAGAATGTGGTGGTGATCCTGTCGACCCATATCGTTGAGGATGTCGCTGACCTCTGCCCCAATATGGCAGTGCTGGCAGGCGGCAAGATCCGGCTCGAAGGCGCGCCGCTCGACCTGATGGCGAAAGCAAAGGGCACGATCTGGGCCAAGACCATCGAGCGCGGTGAGATCGATGCCTACAACACGATGTACGAGGTGATCTCCACGCGCCTGTTCGCGGGCAAGACCATCATTCACATCATGTGCGACCATGATCCGGGCGACGGCTTTACCAGCGTGCAAGGCGGGCTCGAAGACGTGTATCTCTCGACCATCGCCGCAACCCGCCGCGCCCCGGCGCCCGAAACCGAACTCGTCTGAGCAGGAGGGGGGAGCCGATGTTCGGATCGATCGCACTGTTCGAGCTGCGTTACCAGCTACGCAACCCGGTGTTCTGGGTGGCGCTGGTCATCTTCTTCCTGCTGACCTTCGGCGCGACCGCATCGGAGAGCATCCAGATCGGCGGCGGCGGGAACATCAACGTGAACAGTCCGTCAGCGCTGGTGCAGGCGCAGCAGCTCCTCACGCTCATTTTCATGTTTGTCACCACGGCTTTTGTCGCGAATGTGGTGGTGCGCGATGATGAGAGCGGGTTCGGGCCTATGGTCCGATCTACCCGTGTCACCAAATTCGCTTATCTGATGGGCCGGTTTTCAGGCGCGACGCTGGCCGCGCTGGTCGCTTTTGCGGCAGTGCCGCTGGCTATATTCGTCGGCTCGGTCATGCCGTGGCTTGATCCCGAAACCATCGGGCCGAACCGTTTCGACTTCTATGCGCTGAGCTATCTGGTCTTGGCGGTTGCCCAAGTCAGAT
>JAYPMZ010000058.1:0-16549 GCA_038130205.1 Erythrobacteraceae bacterium
GTGTCTTTGCATACCTCACTGGTAACGCGATTTTCTCTCAGTATTTGTTTATCCCCTTCATCCCTGGGACAGGTGAATTGGTTGTGTTTTTGGGTGCCATGGTCGGAGCAGGTCTCGGATTCTTATGGTTTAACACCTATCCTGCGCAAGTGTTCATGGGCGACACAGGTTCGCTCGCCCTCGGCGGCGCGCTGGGAGCCATCGCCGTTGCCTCGCATCACGAGGTTGTCCTCCTGATCGTCGGCGGCCTGTTCGTGGTCGAAACCGCCAGCGTCATCATCCAGGTCTTCTGGTTCAAACGGACGGGTAAGCGCGTGTTCCGCATGGCACCCATCCACCACCATTTCGAACAGCTCGGCTGGTCCGAAAGCAAGGTCGTGATCCGCTTCTGGATCATCGCGATCATCCTTGCGCTGATCGGCCTTTCCACGCTCAAGCTGAGGTAGTCGGAAAACCCCGTGATCACCTCCCCCGCCTTCGCCGGAAAACGCTACGCGGTCCTCGGGCTCGCGCGCTCCGGCGCGGCGGCGGCAGAGGCCTTGCTTGCAAGCGGGGCCGAGGTGACGGTGTGGGACAGGCAGGATGTTGCGCGCGCGCCGTTTGCAGGCCGCTGCGCGGTGGCAGACCCGCTCGAGATCGATCTGACAGGGTTTGACGGTGTGGTGGCCTCACCCGGAGTGCCGCTCAACACCCATCCCATTGCCGACCATGCAGCCAGTTTCGGTGTGCCGGTGATCGGTGATATCGAGCTTTTCGCAGCAGCGCGCGGCGATCTTCCGCCGCATCGTGTGGTGGGCATCACCGGGACCAATGGCAAATCGACCACGGTCGCGCTGGTCCAGCACATTCTGCAATCGGCGGGCGTTCCCTCGCTTTGCGCAGGCAACATCGGTGCCGCGATCATGACGCAGCAGCCGCTTGAGCCAAACGACGAAGGCGCAGGCGTCTATGTGCTCGAACTGTCGAGCTATCAGATCGACCTGACTCACAGTCTCGATTGCGAGGTTGCCGCGCTCACCAATATCACCCCCGACCACCTCGATCGCTATGCCGGTCTTGCCGGCTATGCCGCCTCGAAGGAGCGGCTCGTTGCGATGCAGGACGCGCAGCATCTGGCGGTGTTCGGCACGCGTGACGAGCCGGTCGGCGCGATTTACCGGCGACAGGTCGAGCGCCGCGAAGAAGGCCGTGCGTTTGCCGCAGACATCGACGCGCTGCGCCCGCTCCAATCGCAATGGCCGAGCCTTCAGGGCCCGCACAATCTCCAGAATGTGGCCGTGGCGGTGGCAATCGTCGAGGAACTCGGCGTGCTTCCCGCCCAATGGCAGCGCGCGCTCCCGCGTTTCAAGAATCTGCCGCACCGCATGGAGCGCGTTTGCGAAGAGTTTGGCGTGTTGTTCATCAATGACAGCAAGGCCACCAACACCGCGTCGAGCGCCCCTGCACTTGCCGCCTTTCCGCCCGATTCTGCCATTCACGGCGGCACGGCGCGGGTCCACTGGATCGTCGGCGGACTGGCAAAGGAAGAGGGGCTTGGCGAATGTGCCGATCAACTCGACAATGTCGCGGCGGCCTATACCGTGGGTGAAGCAGGGCCGCGTTTCGCCGAATTGCTCACTGGGCAAATCCCGGCGGTCGAACGCTGCGAGCTTGTGAGCGAAGCGGTCCGCCGTGCGCGCGAGGCTGCGGAAGCGGGGGACGTGGTGCTGTTCTCGCCCGCCTGCGCGAGCTTCGACCAATTTCGGGATTATGAGAAGCGCGGCGACCATTTCCGCCAGCTCGTCGGCGTTTTTGCCGAGCTGCCCGAATGCAAACCAACGGACTTTCTTGCGGATGACGCGGCATGAACGGTAGCTATTCAACCGCCCGCGGAGACGCGAAATTTCACGCGCCCGTGCCGCGCACCAGAGGCTTTGGCGATCAGCTGCGCGTGTGGTGGCGCGAAGTCGACAAGTGGCTGCTCGGCATGGTGCTGGTGCTGATGGCGTTCGGCACGGTGGCGGTCGCCGCCGCCTCGCCTGCTGCAGGACGGCAATATGACGTCGGCCAGTTCGTGTTCTTCCAGCGGCACATCGTGTTCCAGCTGCTCGGCCTCGGCGTGATGTTCGCGGTGTCTTTCCTGAGCCGCGACAACGCTCGCCGCGTGGGGATTATGATGGCCGCCGTGATGCTGTTCCTGCTGCTGCTGGTTCCGCTGTTCGGAACCGAGGTCAATGGCGCAAAGCGCTGGATCAATGTCGGAATGTCCCTGCAGCCAAGCGAGTTTCTAAAGCCCGGCTTTGCCGTCTTGCTGGCATGGATGCTTTCATGGCGGCTACGCGATTCCGGTCTGCCGGTGGTGGCCTATGCCACGCTGACCATGGCTCTGGTTGGCGCGTTGCTGATGCTTCAGCCTAATCTCGGCGCGACGATCCTGTTTGGCGGGGTGTGGTTTGTGCTGGTGACGCTGTCGGGCGTATCGTTCCAGAGGATCGGGGCGCTGATCGCGCTCGGCGTCGGGTCGCTTACCGCTGCCTATTTCCTCTATGACAATGCCCGTTATCGCATCGACAGCTGGATCGGCGGCGGGACCGCCTTCGATCAGGTCGATCTTGCTCAGCGCACGCTGCTCAACGGTGGCTGGACCGGCACGGGTCTGTGGCTCGGCACGCGCAAGATGAACCTGCCCGAAGCGCACACCGACTATATCTTCTCGGTCATCGGCGAAGAGTTCGGATTGCTGATGTGCGCGCTCGTGATGGTGGCCTATATTGCGATCATCGTTCGCGTGCTGATCCGGCAGGTGAATGAGGACAATCTTTTCGCGCTGCTTGCAGGCGCTGGTCTGGCAACCCAGATCGGTGGACAGGCGTTTATCAATATGCTGGTCAACCTCCAGCTGTTCCCGTCCAAGGGGATGACGCTGCCGCTGGTAAGTTATGGGGGCTCCTCGACACTGGCGGTGTGTTTCACGGTTGGGCTATTGCTCGCCATCACCCGCCGCAATCCGTTCCTCGAACGTGACAAGAGCGGGCTCAAGGACCTGTTCGCAGGAAAGGAAAACCGGGCATGACCAGCGAAACCGTGCGGGGTGCAAGCCGCCATTTCGTCCTCGCCGCAGGGGGCACCGGGGGGCACCTGATCCCCGCCTTCGCGCTCGCCGCCGAACTGCACGCGCGCGGCCACCATGTCGCGCTGATCACCGACGAGCGCGGGGCGAATATCCCAGGAAAGCCAGATTACCTCACGGCGCATGTTCTGCCCGCAGGCCGTTTCGGCAAGAACCCGTTGAAGTGGATCAAGGCTGTGCTCGAAGGGCGCAGCATGGCGCTGCGGCTGTTCGAAAGCTTCGAGCCGAGCGCCGTGATCGGCTTCGGCGGCTATCCCGCGCTGCCCGCGCTGCTGGCTGCGACATCTGCCGGTATTCCAAGCGTGGTGCACGAACAGAACGCGGTGCTTGGCCGTGTGAACCGGCTGCTGAGCGGGCGGGTCGATGCGATTGCGACCGCCTATCCCGAAGTCCAGCGGCTCAAGCCCAAACATGCGGACAAGGTTCATCTCGTCGGCAATCCGGTGCGCGAGGAGGTGCTGGCGCTTCGCGATGAGGACTTTCCTGCGTTTACCGAAGAAGGCCTGCTACGCGTGCTGATCACCGGCGGCAGCCAGGGCGCACGTGTCCTGTCCGAAGTCGTGCCCGACGGGCTCGCCATGCTGCCCCCGCCGTTGCGCGACCGTTTGCAGGTGACCCAGCAATGCCGCACCGAAGACCTCGACGGGGTGCGCGAACGCTATGCCAGCCACGCGATTCCGGCTGAACTCGGCACGTATTTCGAAGATATGCACGAACGGCTTGCGGGTGCGCATCTGTTTATCGGCCGTGCTGGCGCATCGACGATTGCCGAACTGACCGCAGTGGGGCGTCCCGCAATCCTCATTCCGCTGCCGATCGCAACGGATGACCATCAGGCTGCAAACACGCGCGAAATGGTGAAGGCTGGCGGTGCGCGCATGATCCGTCAGGAGAAATTCGCTCCCAAGGAACTCGCCAAGCAAATTCAGGCGCTGGCACAGAACCCCGCAAGCCTCGCCAATGCAGCCCACGGCGCGTGGAATTGCGGGCGACCCAAAGCGGCGCAGGATCTTGCCGATATGGTCGAGAGCTTTGGCGGGGTCGATCTGATGGACGTTATCCGCGTCGGCGATGCCGCTCCGCGTGCGGCTGAAGCGGCAACCGCTCCGCAAACCGCGAACCGCAATGCGAGCGAGGATATCGCGGCATGAAGGGCGTCGGGACAGATATCGGTACGATCCACTTCGTCGGTATTGGCGGGATCGGCATGTCTGGCATTGCCGAAGTGATGCACAATCTCGGCTATTCGGTGCAGGGCAGCGACATAGCCGAAAGCGCCAGCGTCGAGCGCCTGCGTGCGCGCGGGATCAAGGTTGCTATCGGCCATGCTGCGGAAAACGTCGAAGGCGTGGCGGTGGTCGTCACCTCAACCGCGGTGCGCCGCACCAATCCCGAAGTCGCTGCAGCGCTTGAAGCACGCACGCCCGTCGTGCGCCGTGCCGAAATGCTGGCCGAGCTCATGCGGCTCAAATCGACTATCGCGGTGGCTGGCACGCATGGCAAAACGACGACGACTTCAATGATCGCGAGCCTGCTCGACTGCGGCAATATCGACCCCACCGTCATCAATGGCGGCATTATCGAACAATACGGCTCGAACGCGCGTCTGGGCGATAGCGACTGGATGGTGGTCGAAGCCGACGAAAGCGACGGCAGCTTTCTGCGGCTCGACGGCACGATTGCGGTTGTGACAAATATCGACCCCGAACACCTCGACCATTACGGGGATTTCGACGGGGTGAAGCGCGCCTTTGTCGAGTTCATTCACAACGTTCCCTTCTACGGTGCAGCGGTGCTGTGTGTGGACCATCCCGAAGTGCAGGCGGTGATCGGATCGGTGCGCGATCGCAAGGTCGTGACTTACGGCTTCTCGCTTCAGGCCGACATTTGCGGGGTCAACGTCCGCCCGCATGAAGGCGGCAACACGTTCGACGTGATCGTGCGCCAGCGCGGCGAGGAAGACCGCCGGATCGAAGGCGTACACCTGCCGATGCCGGGCCGCCACAACGTCCAGAACTCGCTCGCCGCGATTGCTGTCTCGATCGAGATGGGCTGCCCCGACGATGTAATTCGCAACGGCTTTGCCAGTTTCGGCGGTGTGCGGCGGCGCTTTACCAATGTGGGTTCGGTCGCACTCGACGGCGGCGCTGTCTCGATCATCGACGATTACGCACACCACCCGGTCGAAATTCGAGCCGTGCTCGGCGCAGCGCGTGAGGCGGTTCCCGAAGGGCGCGTCATCGCCGTTGCCCAGCCGCACCGCTACACCCGCCTGCGCGATCTGATGGACGACTTTCAGAGCTTCTTTAACGAGGCTGACATGGTGCTCGTCACGCCCGTCTATACCGCGGGCGAGGACCCCATCGAAGGCGTCGATGCCGATGCGCTGGTCGCCGGGCTCAAATCGCGCGGGCACCGCTCGGCGCAGACCGTGGCCGATCATAGCGACCTTGCCACCACACTCGCGCAGGAAATCGAGGCGGGAGACATCGTCGTATGCCTCGGCGCGGGGGATATCACCAAGTGGGCGGCTACCCTTGCTGATGCGATTGAATCAGAACGGAGTGCATGAGACAAATGGTTCAGCCCGGTGACTGGTTTGATATGGATGACGGATCGGCCCCGACCGGCTCGGTCGAAGGTGCGGCGACTGCGCCCGTGCCCGTAGAGGGTATTCGCGGCCGCCTGACGCGCGAGGCGCCGCTGGCGAAACACGTGTGGTTCAAGAGCGGCGGCAAGGCCGACTGGCTATTCGAGCCTGCCGATCTCGACGATTTGAAACTGTTTATCGAGCGGCTCGACGGGCAGATGCCGGTGATGGCGTTGGGCGTCGGTTCGAACATGATCATCCGCGACGGCGGCGTGCCGGGCGTGGTTATCAAGCTGGGTCAGCCGTTCACCAATATCGAGATTACCGGCGAAACCACGCTGAAGGCGGGTGCTGCGGCTCCCGTCAGCATGGTCGCGCGGCGCGCGGGCAAGGCCGGGATCGACGGACTGTCCTTCTTCATCGGCATTCCCGGCTCGGTCGGCGGTGTAACCCGCATGAACGGGGGTTGCTATGGCCGCGAGACCTGCCAGGTGCTCACCCATTGCGACGTAATCATGCCAGACGGCGAGTTCGTCACGCTGACCAATGACGATCTGCGATACAGCTATCGTCACTCGGCGCTGCCCGATGCGGCGATCGTGGTCGAGGCGCGCTTCGAAGGCTTTCCCGGCGATCCGGAAGTAATCAAGGCCGAGATGGACCGGATCTCTGCGCAGCGAAAAGATTCGCAGCCCATCGGCAGCATGACCGGCGGTTCGACCTTCAAGAACCCCGAGGGCCATTCGAGCTGGAAGTTGATCGACGCAGCGGGCCTGCGCGGCTTCAAGCATGGCGGCGCGCAGGTCAGTGAAAAGCACGCGAACTTCCTGATCAACACCGGCGATGCGACCAGCACCGATATCGAAGGGCTGGGCGAACTGGTGCGCGAGAAAGTCTATGCCCATTCGGGCGTTCAGCTCGAGTGGGAAATCAAGCGGGTGGGTAGGCCATGAGCGATCGTGACCCTCTTCATGTCGCTGTCCTGATGGGCGGCTGGGCGAACGAACGCGAAGTCAGCCTGATGTCGGGCGCGGGCGTTGCCGATGCGCTGGAGATGAACGGCCACAAGGTGACCGCCATCGACATGGGCCGCGACGTCGCACAGCGCATTGCCGAGGCAAAGCCGGATGTAGTCTTCAACGCGCTGCACGGCGTTCCCGGTGAGGACGGCAGCGTGCAGGGCATGCTCGACCTGATGGGCATACCCTACACCCATTCAGGCATCGCCACCTCGGTCATCGCGATCGACAAGCAGCTGACCAAGCAGGCGCTGGTGCCGCACGGCATTCCCATGCCCGGCGGACGGATCGTCGAGTCCGAAGAACTCTACGAGCGTGACCCGCTTCCGCGCCCCTATGTGCTCAAGCCTGTCAACGAGGGTTCCTCTGTCGGGGTCGCCATCGTCACTGACGAAAGCAATTACGGCAATCCGATTGCGCGTGACGCCACGGGGCCATGGCAGCAATTCGACCACCTCCTCGCCGAACCCTTCATCAAGGGTCGTGAGTTGACCACCGCCGTAATCGACAGCGCCGCCGGACCGCGTGCACTCGGCGTGACGGAACTGGTGATCGAAACAGGCTTCTACGACTACGAACACAAATATACCGAAGGGCGCACCCAGCACGTGTGCCCCGCGCAGATTCCGCCCGAAATCGCCAAGCTGTGCGACGATTATGCGGTGCGCGCCCACGAAGTGCTCGGCTGCCACGGCACCAGCCGGACGGATTTCCGCTGGGACGACGAACTGGGCGAAGACGGTCTGTTCGTGCTCGAAACCAATACCCAGCCGGGCATGACCCCGCTCAGCCTCGTTCCCGAACAGGCACGCCACGCCGGTATCGGCTATGGCGAACTCGTGGAGCTGATCGTGATGGAGGCGATCAGCGTGCATCGCCGCAAGTCAGCCAAATCAGGGGGCGACGATGGCGCAGATTAAGCGTTCGGGCGGTAAGGGCGTTCGCCGCGCCGCCAAATCGCAGAGCCGCGCAGCAGGTGCGCGCCGGGCCAAGGCCAAGACCACTGGCATGGTCGACAAGGCCATGGGTGTGCTGCCTTTCAGCGAGGAGCAGTGGAGCACGATCTGGCTGACGATCATCATCGGCGGCGCAGTCGGCCTTGCTTTTGTAATCGCCAATCTCGCCGGCGTTCCCGCCATGGCGCAGGCGCAGGTCGCCGCGCTCGCTTCCGATGCCGGATTTGAAGTCAGGCATGTCCGCGTCACCGGAACCAACCGCATGGACGAACGGGCGGTTTATGCCATCGCGCTCGCCCAGCGCGATCAGGCGATGCCCCAGGTCGATCTGGAGGCTTTGCGCACACAGCTGCGCGAGGACCTCGATTGGGTCAAGGACGCGCGCGTTTCGATCCAGCTGCCCTCGACACTCGCTATCGACATCGTCGAGCGCGAGCCGCACGCCGTGCTCGAAAAGCCCGACCGGCTGATGCTGATCGATGCCGAGGGCGAGGAGCTTGCGCCGATTGCTGCCGCCGATGCGGGCGAGATGTTACGCATTTCCGGCTCGGGCGCTGCCAAGCAGGTCGCCCCGCTCGACACGCTGCTGGCCGCCGCGCCGGCACTCGGTCCGCAGGTGGAGGCCGCCGAATGGGTCGGCAACCGCCGCTGGAACCTCACCTTCAAGAGCGGTCAGGTACTGGCTCTGCCCGAAGGCGCGAATGAAAGTGCGAGCGCGCTGGTGAAGTTTGCGCGCATGGACGGGCAGAACCGTCTGCTCGGCGGGCAGGTCGCGACTTTCGACATGCGCTCGCCGCCGCGTATCTACATGCGCGTTCCGGGCCGTGCCGACGCGGTCGAGCTGAACGGCTCGCAGGCAGCCCGTGTTGCCGACGCGGGGACCGAATAATGGCTAGCAAGACCGCCCCGCCGCGCGCCCGGCTCGCCAAAATTTTCGGCGCGGTCAATGTCGGTAGCTTCCGCATTTCCGCGATGATCATGGGCGAGACCGAGACCGGCGACCTGATGGTGCTCGGTTCGGGCCACCGCGCCTCCAACGGCGTCAAGCGCGGCTATGTCACCGATATGAAGGCGGCGACCTATGCGATCCGCGACGCGGTCGAACGCGCCGAGAAGAACGCAGGGCACAATATCCAGAGCGTCTGGATCGCTTGCGCAGGGGCAGGGCTCAAAAGCCAGGTGTCGAAAGTCGAAATCGAAATCGGCGGTCGCCGGATCGAGGAAGAGGATGTCGATACGCTGCTGATCGGCCGCAGCGTGCTTCACGCCATTCCAGCCCATTACACGCTCGACGGCGCGCATGGCGTTGCCAACCCGCGCGGTCTCCATGCCGAGCGGCTGGGCGTCGATATCCATGTCATGCTTGCCGACGGTGCGCCGGTGCGCAATCTGATGGAAGCGGTGCAAAACGCGCACCTCGAAG
Organism: Erythrobacteraceae bacterium; assembly: GCA_038130205.1. Lineage (GTDB taxonomy): Bacteria > Pseudomonadota > Alphaproteobacteria > Sphingomonadales > Sphingomonadaceae > Erythrobacter. Next base: position 9,098 of record JAYPMZ010000058.1, read on the forward strand.
TCGAAGCGGTGGTTGCCGCCCCGCTCGCATCGGGCTTTGCCTGTCTGACGCAGGAAGAGCGCGAACTCGGGGTTGCACTGGTCGAGATCGGTTCCGACGTCACCAATGTTTCGGTCTTCGCCGCCGGCATGTTGCTGGGACTGCGCTCGATCCCGATGGGTTCGGGTGACATCACCGATGCCGTCGCCAGCGCTTTCGGTATCCGTCGTTTCCAGGCCGAGCGGCTCAAATGCGTATCGGGTTCGGCCATCGCGTCGCCGACCGATCACCGCGAGATGATCCCGGTCAACGGCCCCAACGAAGGCTCTGCCGAAGAAACCGCCGGACCGACTGCACGCGGAGCAGACGACAAGAACCGCATTGCCCGCGCCGAACTGATTTCGGTGATTACGCAAAGCCAGTCGCAGTTGACCAACGAGATCGGCAAGGCGCTGAAGGAAATGGGTTTTTCGGGTGCGCGCGCGGGTCAGGTCGTGCTAACCGGCGGAGGCGCAGAACTTGCTGGACTGGCGGATTTCACCCAGAGTGCGCTGGCAATGCCCGTTCGGATCGGGCGTGCGCCGGGGCTTACGGGCTTGCCCGAAGCGCATGCTACACCGGGTTTTGCCGGGCTCGCTGGTCTATGCCTTTACGCCGCCGAGGACCCGGTAGATATACGTTCCGTCGGTGCGCGCTACGGCCGTTCGCGCGATTTCGGCGGGGGCATGAACCCGTTGTTTGCTGTGCGCCAATGGTGGCGCGCGCTGCGCGAAAACTTTTAAGGGTTAAGGAATTAACCGGAGATATGGCAGTATAGCGCGCCAAAAAGAGGCCGGTGAGGGTTAACAGCGGTCTGTGGATAAGGAATTCTGCGCTATAACAGGCCTATGTCGAATGTGTCAGAGAAGGATTGACCTTGGTGAACGTGCAATGGCGCGTAACCCTGTGTCTGGAGGAATAGAGCGATGAGCATCAGTATCGGACCAGCAGCAACGGACGATCTGCGTCCGCGCATTACCGTGATCGGGATCGGCGGCGCAGGTGGTAACGCGATCGCAAACATGATCGAATCCGAGATCGAGGGCGTCGAATTCATCGTAACCAATACCGATGCGCAGGCGCTGAGCAGTTCGCCCGCCGAAAAGCGCATCCAGCTTGGGCCGGACATTACCGGCGGTCTTGGTGCAGGCGCTCGTCCTGAAGTCGGCAAGGCTGCCGCTGAAGAGACCGTTGCCGAGATCGAAGACGCGCTCGAAGGCGTGAACATGGTCTTTATCGCCGCAGGTATGGGCGGCGGCACCGGCACCGGCGCAGCGCCCGTGATCGCGGAAGCCGCGCGCCGCAAGGGTGTGCTGACCGTGGGTGTCGTGACCAAGCCGTTCCTGTTCGAAGGCACGCGCCGCATGCGTGCAGCCGAGGCTGGAATTGCCGAGCTTCAGGAACATGTCGACACGCTGATTGTCATTCCGAACCAGAACTTGTTCCTGGTCGCCAAGCCCGAAACCACTTTCAAGGAAGCCTTCCAGCTTGCCGACGAAGTGCTGCAGCAGGGCGTGCGTTCGATCACCGATCTGATCGTCAATCCGGGCCTCATCAACCTCGACTTTGCCGACATTCGTGCGGTGATGAGCGAGATGGGCAAGGCCATGATGGGTACCGGCGAGGGCGAAGGCGAAAACCGCGCTTTGGACGCGGCGGAACAGGCCATCGCCAATCCGCTGCTCGACGGCGTTTCGATGCAGGGTGCAAAGGGCGTAATCATTTCGATCATCGGCGGCGAAGACATGACGCTGATGGAGCTCGACGAGGCTGCCAATTACATCCGCGATCTCGTTGACGAGGACGCTAACATCATCTGGGGCAGCGCGTTCAATCCCGACATGGCGGGGTCGATCCGTATCTCGGTGGTTGCCACCGGGATCGATGCCAGCGCCAGTTCCGACGCTCCGGCGATGCCGTCGGCCTTCATGGACTCGCGCGCTCCCAAGCGCCCGGTGCTTGAACTCTCCGAAGAGGACGATCTGGAGCTCGAGGAAGAATATCAGGAGCCCGAGGCAGAGGATTCCGAACCGCTTGATCTTGATGGTCTTCAGGCCATGGGCGACGACGAAGGCGAGGATGAAGAGGGCGACGTCGACGGCATCGTCGACCCGCTCGCCGGTCTTCGCGGTGCTGAAGACGATGACGACGCAGAAGGAAGCGGTCAGGACGACCTGCTTTCCGACGCTGATCGTCTCGCGCAGGCCGATAACCCCGTGCAGCCCGGCTACGGCGGCGGAGCAGGGAGCGGCGGAGCAGGCGGCGGTGGTGGTGCCGGCGGCGGCCCCGCAGGTGGCAGCACACTCTTCGAACGCATGGCAAACCTCTCGCGCTCGACCGCATCCGACGATGAGGATGACGAAGATGAAGGCGGCGACGGCGAAGATGGTGGCGACGATGACTCGCCCGCGCTCTCGATCCCTCGCTTCCTCGGTCGTCAAAACAACCAGTAGAGCTGCCCTGGGGCACGGCTTGCCGAGCACGTGGTGCTGTTCGCCCCGCGTTCAGGGCTATGCGGCTAGCGCGCTTGCAAGTTTCCGCTAGCCAATCGGTGTGAGTGTGATTTCAACAAGTCTTCGTGTGGCGCTGATCAGCGCAGCCTTGGTCGTACCGGGCACGCTGGCAGCGCAGGATTCCACGTCGCGCGCAGTGGTTCAGCCTTTGCCTTCGCCCGAAGTGCAGCGCCTCAACCGCGCCTTGATGCAACTGGCCCGCCGTCCCGAGCGGCTTTCCTCCTTGCTCGAAGCAGGAGACGCGTCGCTCGAAATCGGCGATTTCGATGCCGCTATCGGTTTCTATGGCCGCGCCGCCGATGTCGCGCCGAGCGATCCGCGCGTCTCGCTGGGGCTTGGGCGGGTCTATCTGCGTTCTGGTCGTCCGCTTGAAGCGATCCCGATGTTCAATGCCGCGCAAAGCGGCGGCACGCCCGCACGCGAACTTCTGAGCGATCAGGCCTTGGCCTTTGACCTGATCGGTGACCAATCGAGCGCACAAGCTGCCTATGCCCGCGCGATCGAGCTCGATCCCGATGACGCAGAAACGCGTCGCAGGCTCGGGCTGAGCCAGGCGATCTCGGGCGATCAGGCGGGTTTCATGGGCACGCTCGCGCCGCTGATCGAAGGCGGTGATGCAGGTGCAATCCGCGCGCGCGCATTCGGGCTCGCAATTCTGGGCCAGCAGGAGCGCGCAGAGGCTATCGTGAATGCTTCGATGCCGCGCGATCTTGCGGCGCGCATCAACCCCTACCTCGCCTATATGCCGCGCCTCACTGCCGCACAGCAGGCGGCGGCGGCCAATTTGGGCATTTTCCCGCGTGCAGCCGATATCGGTCGCGAGGATCCGCGTCTCGCCCGTTTCGCCCGCGAAGGCGCGGCGGGTTCGCGGCTGGAGCCCGCCGGAGAGCCGCTGGGCACGCGGCCTGCACAATCTGGCCCAGCGGCACAGGCTGCGCCCGCGCAAACGGTGCAGCGAGAAGTCGCACAGGCTGCGCCGCCTCCGGCACCGCGGGTGGCGGATGCCTTTGCCGATCTTGGGACAGGTGCGATGCCTGACACCGCTGCCTCGGGCGATGTGGTGGATATCGCCTCTATCGACGTGCCGCGCGAAGCCGCGCCCGCTCCCGAGCCTTCACCCCCTGCGCACCCGCAGCGCATCTGGGTGCAATTGGCGACGGGGCGCGAGGTCAATGCACTCAAATTCGACTGGCGACGCTTTGCCCGACAGGCGCCAGAACTCCTCCGTGATTTCAAGCCGCACACCACGCCATGGGGGCAGGCCAACCGACTTTTGGCAGGGCCGTTAACCAATCGAGACGCTGCGCGCGAGCTGGTTAATGCGCTGGCCGAAAAGGGTATCGATACCTTCGCGTACACCAGTCCCGAAGGCACGGAAATTCAAGAGCTTAAGTAGTATTTTCGGGTCATCCCCGATATTCTTTGCACAAGCTTTGAACAAGCCAGATGACTTCTCCCCAGCACCGCGTTTGCCGCTGATTGCCAAGTGTCGGGGTTAACAGGCATCTGTCGCATCAATGGCAACGAACACCCCCCCCATTCGAACCCGCAAGCGGGTGATCCGATGAGACCGCGCGAGAATTATTCTGCCGCTCAAGACGACGCCGCGCCGGTCGAGATGCTCGCTGCGCTGTTTGAAGCGCGCATGTGGGATTGTGAAATCGTCTCGGATGACGAGATGATCGGCGAGGTGCAGGGCGCATGGGCGAAGTACCAGTTGCGCGCGATCTGGCGGGCAACCGACAACGTGCTGCAATTCCTCTGCCTGCCCGATGTGCGGGTGACGAAGGAAAAGAAGCAGAGCGCGTTCGAACTGCTGAGCCTCGTCAACGAACAGATGTGGCTGGGCCACTTCGATATCTGGTCGCAGGGCGACGTGCTGCTTTATCGCCACGGCGTGCTGCTGGGCGACGAGGGGATGCTGTCGATCCAGCAGGCGCAGGCACTGGTCGAAAGCGCGATCGACGAATGCGACCGGTTCTACCCCGCGTTCCAGTTTGTGCTGTGGGGCGACAAGAGCCCGCAGGACGCTTTGGATGCCGCAATGGTTGACGCGGCGGGGGAGGCGTAACCATGTGGGGTCCCGAAAGGGGACTTCATGTCTATTGACAAACTACTCATCATCGGTTGCGGCAACATGGGCGGAGCGATGCTCGCCGGTTGGCTCGCCGCCGGTGTCTCGCCCGACCGCTTTGCGATTCTCGACCCGGCGATGGAAGCGGCGCCCGAAGGCGTTGCGCTTTATCGCGATGCTTCGGTTGCCGAGGCAGAGGCCGGGCACGATGCTGTCATGCTGGGCTTCAAGCCGCAGCAATTGGGCAAGCTGGGCCCGGGCTTTCAGGGGCTGACGGGTGAAGGCGTGACCGTCTTTTCGCTGCTCGCCGGACTGACGCTGGCGCAGTTGAAGACCGCTTTCCCGAACGCCGGCGCGCATGTGCGGGTGATGCCCAACCTTGCTTCGCGCATCAATAAATCGCCGATCATCCTGCTCGAAAGCGGTCTCGACGCCAGCGGACGCGATGCTGCAATGGCGCATTTCGACCTGCTCGGCTCGGCAATCTGGCTCGAAGACGAAGGTAAATTCGATCTTGTCACCGCGCTCGCGGGCTCGGGGCCGGGGTTCGTCTATCGCTTTATCGATGCGCTTGCCGAGGCCGCGGTGGGGTTGGGGTTGGAGCCCGAACAGGCCACCCAGCTTGCTCTTGCGACTGTCGATGGTTCCTCATCGCTCGCCGCCGGAGCGGATATCTCGCCCGGCGATCTGGCTGATCGAGTGGCGAGCCCGGGCGGAATGACGCGTGAAGGGATGAATGTGCTCGATGCGGACAAGGCGCTGGTCAATCTGCTGACTTCCACGCTCAAGGCGACGGCAGATCGCGGCGCGGAGCTTTCAGCGGGGAATTCCTGACGGAACGTTAATCATACCGTTAGGTAAAATGAACGAATTGCACGGTTTGCAAGCCGGTTTCGCTTGAAAAGACCGGCCAAACCACCGATATTGCATCTCATAGGGTTGCCGTATTGTCGGCCCCGTTTTTGGAGACAAAAGGATCCATAATGGCTGATTGGAATGAACCTTCGCAGTCCCGCCAGGGCTTCGGCTCGGTGCCGCGCACCGGCGGTGTTGCTGCGGGTGAGAGCTATGATGCGGGCCTGCGTTCGTACATGCTCTCGATCTACAACTACATGGCTTCGGGCGTGCTGCTGACCGGCATCGTCGCGCTGCTGTTTTCGTGGGGTGGCTCGGAATCGATCATCGGTTCGCTTTACCTCAGCGGAAGCCCGCTGATCTGGGTCATCAAGTTTGCCCCGCTGGCCTTCATTCTCGCGATGAGCTTTGGGCTGAACCGCATGAGCACGTTTACGCTGCAGCTCGTTTTCTGGTCCTTCGCGGCCGTGATGGGCATGTCGATTTCGACGATTTTCCTCGTCTACACGGGTGAATCGATCGCCACGACCTTCTTTGCGACGGCTGCTGCTTTCGCCGGTCTTTCGCTGTGGGCTTACACCACCAAGAAAGACATTTCGGGCTGGGGCAGCTTCCTGATCATGGGCGTGATCGGCCTGATCATCGCCAGCATCATCAACATCTTCCTCGGTTCCGAAACGATGGCTTTCGTCATCAGCGGCATCGGCGTGCTGATCTTTGCTGGCCTGACCGCCTACGACACGCAGATGCTGAAGAAGCAGTATGCGTATGTCCGCGGAACCGAGTTCATGGGCAAGGCCGTGATCATGGGGGCGACCAACCTCTATCTCGACTTCGTCAACATGTTCCTGTTCCTGCTGCAGTTCCTCGGCAGCCGCGAGTAGTCCTCGCAAAAGCCGCCGGACTGCCGGTCGGGGTAAAACGCCCCAACAAACTGTTGAAACAAGTGAATGCCCGGAGCCTACCCATAGGCTTCGGGCATTTGCTTTGGCATACGGGCGGCTAACGTGGCTTCCCCTGCGCCGATGCGCCGCTTCAGACGCGAGCAAGGGTTGGAAGTGCACGATGCATACAGTTTCGAAGGGGCGTATCCTTTCGACGGGAAGGATTATCGAGAGACACCATGGCAAGCAAACCAACGGACAAGGCGCGCACGATCAGCGCGCCGATCAAGATTGCCAGCGTGGCGATAGGGGTCGCGCTGCTCGCGGCCTGCGCCACACCCGCTCCGCCGCCTCCGCCGCCACCGCCACCGCCACCGCCCGCAGTGGAGCGGATACCCTATCGCCCGATCCCGCCGGGCGGCGCATCTTACGTGATGCAGATTCCGGGCAAGAACCTGCTTGGCCAGCGCCAGACGATCAATCGCGGCATTTCCGAAGACGAGAAGGTGTGGCATTTCCGCTCGGCATGGAACGTGGCGGCGCTTAACTGCGTCACGGCGCAATATGAACCGATCCTCACCGGCTACAGCGCCTATATCAAGGACCACGCGACCGCACTGCGGCGGGTCAACGACCGTATCGACGCCGAATACCGCCGCGAGGCCGCGTCGCGCCGCGACGGTATCATGGCGCGCGAGGCGCAGATGACGGCGGTCTATAACTTCTTCGCCCTGCCGCCCGCCCGCGCGCGTTTCTGCCGCGCGGCGCTCGACATTGCGAACCGCCACAATATCGCGCCGCCAGCCGATCCGATCGCCTTCGCAAAGGATAATTTCGACCTGATCGAAGAGCCGTTCGAACTCTTTTTCGAGGAATACGAGCAGTACCAGCGCAATTCGGCAGATTGGGATGCGCGCTATGGCGAACGCTACGGAGCCTCGCAGCCCGGCTGGGTCGCGGTGCAGGAAGCGCGTGCGAACGGTGTGGTAATCCCGACGGTCACCAGCGACCCGACCACCGTCGTAACCTCGGCTGGCCCGGCTGGCGCGGTGACCGATCCCGAGACGGGCGTCGCCGCGTGCGGGGACTGGACGTTCGGGGGGAGGAC
>JAYPMZ010000059.1:0-7904 GCA_038130205.1 Erythrobacteraceae bacterium
GTCGTGCACTTCATTGTCGTCGGCGATCACCACCATGCTCTCGTCGAGCGTGTAGGTTTTCTCGTTGAGCGCCAGAACCTGCTCGCCATCCTTGGCACGCCGCGCAACGACAGCGCCCGAAAGCTTCGCAAGGTCATAGACGTGCGCCGGACGGCCAAAAGCCAACATCAGATAGTTGGTGAGATCGACCAGCAGCGAGATCGGACGCTGGCCCGCGCTCGTGAGCCGCTGTTGCAGCCAGTCGGGTGAAGGACCGTTCTTCACCCCCGTCACCACGCGGCCATAGAAGGCAGGGCAGCCTTCGGCATCGTCGGTGCGGATTTCGACCGGGCATGCGCCGCTCGCGCTGAATTCCGGCATCGCAATCGGCTTCAACGTCCCCAGCCCCGCCGCGGCAAGGTCGCGGGCGATGCCGTAGACGCCCATGCAATCGGGGCGGTTGGGCGTGATGGCTACGTCGATCACCGGCGATGCGCCGTGATAGTCGGCAAAGCTCGAACCCACTGGCGCGTCATCTGGCAGTTCGATGATCCCGTCGTGATCCTCGCCCAGTTCCAGCTCGCGCACCGAGCACATCATTCCGTTCGATTCAACGCCGCGGATCGCGCTCTTGCGCAGTTCCATCCCGTTCGAAGGGACAACCGCACCGGGCAGGCCGAGCACGCCCTTCATCCCTGCCCGCGCATTGGGCGCACCGCAGACGACTTGCAACGGGTCGCCCTCACCGGTGTCGACGGTAAGCACCTGCAGCTTGTCGGCATCAGGGTGCGGCGCGGCCGTCAGCACCTTGGCGACGCGGAAGCCCGCAAGGCTGGTCGCGGGGTCTTCCACCCCTTCGACTTCCAGCCCGATGGCATTCAGCGTGTCGAGAATCTCTTGCAGGCTCGCCTCGGTTTCGAGGTGATCCTTGAGCCAGGTCAGCGAAAACTTCATGGCCGCACTCCTACGCCGCCCGAAAGCGTCGGTTGATCAAAGGGCGAGAAGCCATAGTGCTGCAGCCAGCGGGGATCGCCGTCGAAGAAGGCGCGCAAATCATTCATCCCGTATTTAAGCATGGCGATGCGGTCGATCCCCAGACCGAAAGCAAAGCCCTGATATTCGTCCGGATCGACGCCCGCCATTTCGAGAACGCGGCGATTGACCATCCCGCTACCGCCCAGCTCCATCCAGTCGTGCCCTTCGGCATCGCCGTGCCCGCCAACTACGCGGCGGTCGCCTTCGTTGGAATAGCCGACATCGACCTCGACCGAAGGCTCGGTGAAGGGGAAGTAGGAGGGGCGCAGGCGCAGGACGATATCCTCCCGCTCGAAGAACGCCTTGAAGAAGGTTTCAAGCGTCCACTTGAGGTGGCCGAGGTGAATGTCGCGGTCCACGACCAGACCTTCGACCTGATGGAACATCGGCGTGTGCGTCGCATCGCTGTCGCTGCGATAGACGCGGCCCGGCGCAATGATGCGGATCGGCGCGCCCTGATCTTTCATCGAGCGGATCTGCACCGGCGAGGTGTGCGTTCTCAAAAGCATTTCCCCGCCGTCAGGGGACTTGTCGGGGAAATAAAACGTATCGTGCATCGCGCGCGCCGGATGGCTTTCGTCCATGTTGAGCGCGGTGAAATTGTGCCAGTCGTCCTCGATTTCAGGCCCCGTAGCGACCGCGAAGCCGAGGTCGGCGAAAATCTCCGCCAATTCGTCCATCACCTGGCTGACAGGGTGGATCGATCCCCTCGCCACAGCGGGCGGTGGCAGGGTAAGGTCTATGGTCTCGCTTGCAAGCTGCGCTTCGAGAGCGGCGGTCTCGAGCGCCACCTTGCGCGCATCGAGCGCATCGGCGACTTCGGCGCGCACGGCCTGAATAGCGGGAGCGGCGTCCTTGCGCTCGTCAGGGCTCATCTGGCCAAGCGTCTTGAGCGAGAGGCTAACCCAGCCCTTCTTGCCGAGCGCGCCGACGCGCTGTTCCTCAAGCGCATCGAGCGTGGTCGCGGCGGCAATCGCGGCGAGTGTTTTCTGTTTCTGGTCGGTCAGTTCGGTCATTGTCAGGGCCTGCTTGGGTGAGCGGGTCCGCTAGCGTCTATTGGCGCCACATGCAAAGCGGGAATCGGGTGAAGTCAGGTGTCGGTGGCCGACGGGTCGTGCAGCGCCTGCATCGCCTCACCCGCAATCGCCATCCGTGCGCGCGCCGCAGCGACCAGAAACGGCTTGTCGAGCTTGGCATAGGCGCTCGGGCTCGTGCCCATGAACCGCTTGAAATCACGCACGAAATGCGCCTGATCGTGATATTGGCAGTCGAGCGTGGAGAGCCATTTGAGCGACGGATCGAGCATGAATTGCGCAAGGCTGCGCAGAAAGCGCTGGCGCCGCAGCAGCAGCTTGGGTGTAAAACCGAAGGCTCGCTTGGTCAGCCGTTCGAGCGAACGCACATTCATGCCGACGCGTTCCGCCAGCACTCCGACGCTGGCAATCTCCGGGTTGACCAGCGCGGCGTTGATGCGCGTGATCGCGTCGGCTTGCGGACATTCGGCGGGCATCATCGCCGCCATATGCGCCTCGATGATCGCCAGTTCCTCGGCAAAGTCGCCGCTGGCTTGGGAGAGCGCCTCTGAAAGTGGAGCGAAGGCCGCAAAGGCTGGGTGGACGAGACCATCGACCAAGCGGTCGGCATGATCGCTCGCCGGTGCGTCGATCAGGCAAGCCCAGCCGAGCGGCAGGAGACCGATGCCCCAATTCCGTCCCGAGCTGAGGCGGAAACGGGTCGCAAAGCTGGTTGGTCCGGTCGCGGACAGCGCCGGAATCTCTGCTACCGGGCTGCCGCCAATGGCATACTCACCCTTGCCGGTTCCGAGAAAACGCAGGTTTCCCCATTCAGGATGGAGGTAGTCTTCGAGCACCGGCTCGGCAGCCGATGTGGAGACTTCGGTGCAGTAATAGGTCGTGACATAAGGGCTCAACTCCGCGCTTGGCAGCGCGAAGCGGATCGTGATCGCATTGCCCGAAACCGCCTGCATCTATGCGTTGTAAACCCTATATGCGTGGCCCCCTACACAGGACCGCGCCGGAAACCCTGCACAATCCGCAATTTCATCGCAAGTTTTATGCGAAAGAGCGACGATTAGCTCTCGCCAGCACCTGTATCGCGCGAAGGCAGATCGAGCGTTTGCGCGGGGCTGCCCCAGATGCGCGCACGGGCTTCCATAAAGGACGCGAGGATGGGATGTTCAAGCGCGGCATATTTGCTCGGCGTCATCGTCATGAACTCGCTGAACTCGCGGGTGAATTGCGCTTGGTCGTGATACTCGCCGTCCATCGCCTCGGTCCAGCGCCCCTCGCCGCCGCGCGCCTGATGGAGCATGAAGCTCGACAGGCTGCGCATAAAGCGTTGGCGGCGCAGCAGCAGCTTGGGCGCAAAACCGAAGTAGCGGTGGCAGACCCGCTCCAATGTGCGAATGCTCATCCCGCAGGCATCGGCAAGCTCGCTCACGGCGAGGTGCTCGCCGCTCACCAGTGCGGCGTGGACGCGCTTGATCTTCGGCTCGTCGCGATTGGGGCGCATCAGGCGCTCCATCGTTTCGTAAATGAAGCCGAGTTGCTCTTCGCGCTCAACGGTGGGATCGCACAGCACGTCGGACAAGCATTCGAATTTGGCGAAAGCCGGATGCTGCGCTCCGTCGAGCATCGCATTGGCGAACTCGACCGCCTCCACTTCGAGGAACCGTGCCCAGCCCAGCGGGAGCAAGCCGATCCCCCACATCCGCGAGGTTCCCAGTTGAAAGCGGCAAGGGCGCGAACTGGGGCCGGTTGCAGTGAATCGCACGTCGGACAGCTCGTGTCCTTCGAGCCATGACGCCGGCAGCTCGCCCCCGAAAAAGCGCAGGTTCGCCCATTCGGGCTGGAGGTAGTCCTCCACTACGCCGCCATCGGCAATGTCGAGTTCGAGGTGGTAGAAGGTGGTGAAGCATCCTTCGAATTGCTCAGGAGGCGCCATGAAGCGCGCCTGCACCGCGTGCCGCGGACCTGGCAAGCCGATCGCCTTGGCGGCATCATAGCCGTGCAATTCCCGCTCCACACCCATGGCGCGAATGTGCCGGAATTGTCGCATCGATACAAGGCAATTGGCGATTTCCTACAAGGGCTGCCTACACCCGATCAACGGTTTGCACGGGCCAAGCAAGAGGGGCCCCGGTGCATGATGCGCACCGGAGCCCCTGCTTGTGTTCGCTTGTAACCCTTTCTTCCCATGAAGGAACTCGGGTTGTCTTACGGGATCGGCTTAGGCCGGCAGAGCTGCCTTGGCCTGTGCAATCACCGTCTTGAACGCTGCTTCTTCGTTCATTGCGAGGTCGGCCATGACCTTACGGTCCAGCTCGATCCCGGCCAGCTTCACGCCGTGCATGAACTGCGAGTAGGTCAGGCCTTCAGCGCGGACAGCTGCGTTGATGCGCTGGATCCACAGAGCGCGGAAGTTGCGCTTCTTGATCTTGCGATCGCGGTAGGCGTACTGGCCGGCCTTTTCGACCGCCTGACGGGCGATACGGATGGTGTTCTTGCGGCGACCGCGATAGCCCTTGGCCTGGTCCAAAATCCGCTTGTGCTTGGCGCGCGTGGTAACGCCGCGTTTAATGCGAGGCATGTGTGTGTCTCCTTAGATCGCGATCAATCGAGCCCGTAAGGGGCCCATTTTTTGATCGTCTTGGTGTCGGCATCGGAGATCACGGTGGTGCCGCGATTCTGGCGGATGTACTTCGCGTTGTGGCTGATCAGGCGGTGGCGCTTGCCGGCCACACCGTGCTTGACCTTGCCGGTTGCGGTGATCTTGAAGCGCTTCTTCACACCGCTCTTGGTCTTAAGCTTGGGCATTTCTGTCTCCTTTGTTCAGGGACACATTGGACCAGCCCTGGCAGCCCTTGTCGCCAGGCCGGACTCGCAATCTGTGTCTTTGAAGGAGGCGCACATAGCGGTTTTACCCGTAGATGCAAGTGATTCGGGAGGATCTGGCCGAGGCGTGAAACCCTACAGGATGGAACACATGGAACACTCTCCAAGGCCGAAAAACCGCTTGGAGTGTTCGAGGCGTTCAAAACACGACGATTACAAAGAGCCGCCGCGACTCTAGCGGCCGGCGTGCGCGTAGGAAAACGCTATGCGCCCGACCAAGGCTTTCGCCCCGTCTCTCGCAGCCATTCGGCGAAGTTGCCGCTTGCGATCAGTTCGGCGCCATCGGGCAGATCGGCGGTCCAGAGATAAGCGTCGGCCTGCGTCTCGCCATAACCGTCCCACCCGTCCACCGGGATTGCGGTGCGCGCATAGTCCGCCCCCTCGAAGTCATCGACCGCGGCGAGATCGACCTCGCCCGCCTCGTAAATCGAGCCATGCACGATGCTCGCAAAGCGCGCCTGCGTCGGGATCAGCGCGGGATACCAGCCTGTTTCGCTCTGGCCGACACTTGCTGGGATGCCGTAAAGCGCGCCTTGCGTGGTGGCAGGGGCACCGAGCCCAAGCCCAGCAAGAAACGGCCAGTCGCCACCGTCAGGACCAAGGCCGTCCTGCAAAATGCCGTAGAAGAAGAGGTGGGTCGGGCGGGTCATCACTTCATCCAGTTATCAGCACGGTCACGCCGCAGGGAAACTGCCGCGCGTACGGTTGGCCAAAGCGACCAGCGAAAGCATGACGGGCACTTCGACCAGCACGCCCACGACCGTGGCCAGCGCGGCGCCGCTCCCCAGCCCGAACAGTCCAATAGCCACCGCCACCGCCAGTTCGAAGAAATTGGACGTGCCGATCAGCGCGCAAGGTGCAGCGACCGCGTGCGGCACTTTCCATGCCTTCGCCCAGCCATAGGCGATCAGGAAAATGCCATAGCTCTGGACGATAATCGGCGCGGCGATCAGCGCGATCAGCAGCGGGCGTGCAACAATGGTCTCCGCCTGAAAACCGAACAGCAACAGCACCGTCAGCAGCAGTCCGATGATCGACAGCGGCTTCATCCGGCTGGTGAAGGCCGAAACTGCCGCCTCATCGCCGCCATGCGTTGCCAGCAAACGGCTGCGCACCAACGCGCCTGCTGCAAGCGGCACAACCACGTAAAGCCCGACCGATAGCAACAGCGTCTCCCACGGCACGGAAATGTCGGTCACGCCCAGCAGCAGCGCGACAATGGGCGCAAAGGCGACGATCATGATGAGGTCGTTCGCGGCGACCTGCACCAGAGTATAGGCCGGATCGCCCTTGGTCAGCTGCGACCACACGAACACCATCGCGGTGCACGGCGCAGCGCCCAGCAAAATGAGACCGGCGATATATTGCTGCGCATCGGCGGGCGCGATCAGATCGGCAAACACGACTTCGAAGAACAGCACGCCGAGCGCAGCCATGCTAAACGGCTTGATCAGCCAGTTCACCACCAGCGTGATGACAATCCCCTTGGGCTTGTCCCCCACGCGCCGCACCGCGCCAAAGTCGACAGCGACCATTATCGGGAAAATCATCGCCCAGATCAGCACCGCGACGACCAGATTGACCGAGGCGTATTCGATTCCAGCGAGCGCAGCAAACAGGTCGGGTGCGAGATTGCCAAGCGCAATCCCTGCTACAATCGCGCCGCCGACCCAGACCGACAGCCATTTCTCGAACAGGCCGAGACCGGCGGCGCGGGCGTCGATGGTTTGCGTGGAGGCGGCCATGATGTGTCTGCTCCGTCCTAGTGTTCGTAGATCATTTTGACGGTCATCCCGCCGTCGATATTGAGGTGCTGGCCAGTGACGAAGCCTGCGCCGCACAGATATTCGACCGCCTGCGCAATGTCCTGCGGCATACCTACCCGCCCGGCGGGGTGCTGTGCCTTGTCGACTTCGCGATGTTCGGGGATCTCGCGCTCGCTTTTCTTTTGCCAGTCGCGGGTTTCGATCCAGCCGGGACGCAGCGCGTTCACGCGAATGTCCGGCCCAAGCGAAACCGCCATGGAATGTGTCAGCGCATCAAGCCCGCCCTTGCTTGCCGCATAAGCGTAAGTGTCGGGCTCGCTCATCACGGCGCGGGTGGAGGAGATGTTGACGATGCTCGCCGCCTCGCCGGTGAGCGCATGGCGGCGACGCAGCAGCGGCAACGCCTCGCGCGAACACAGAAAGGCAGCAGTGAGGCTCGCGTCGATCCAGCCCTGCCAATCGGCAAGCTGCAAGTCTTCGAGCGGTCCGCAATAGGGGGACGCAATCGCGGCATTGTTGACCAGCGCGGTAAGCGGATCGTCGCCCAGCCAGCTTGCGATTTGCTCGAAGGCTTCCCGCACCGCAGCCTCCTTGCCTGCATCGCATTCAAGCGTGAGCAGCAGGTCGCCCGGTATCGCGGAAGCGAGTTCCTCCAGCGCCTCTGAATCGAGGTCGAGCGCCGCGACCCGCCAGCCGAGGCCTGCAAAATGGAGCGCGATTGCACGTCCGATCCCCTGCGCTGCGCCGGTGATCGCGATTGCCTGCTGCACCGCCGTCACCCCATCGCCTCAAGCACATCATCGAGCCGCGCCGGATCGCCGAGTGCGATGATCGTGCCGTCGCTATCGGCGTCGAGCGGGTTGCCCTGCCAGTCGCTGACCGTCCCACCTGCGCCTTCGACCACCGGAACCAGCGCGGCGTAATCGTATATCTCGAGACCCTGCTCGCACACGATATCGAGATGTCCGCCAGCGAGCAGGCCGTAATTGTAGCAGTCGCCGCCATAGACGATCGTGCCCTGCCGCTCATTCCCGCCGACTGTTTGCGCAAGCTGCATATAGGCCTCGGCAGAGGCGCTATCGAAATAGTGCGGACTGCTGGTCGCGAGCACCGCTTCGTCGAGCGATTTGCAAGAGCGGCTGCGCACCGGCTTGCCGTTGAAAGTCGTGCCTTCCCCGATCCGGCCCGCCCAGCGCTCGCCTGCAATCGG
>JAYPMZ010000059.1:7914-15946 GCA_038130205.1 Erythrobacteraceae bacterium
CTGGTCGATAATGCCCAGCACCGGCCAGCCGTCCTGCATCAGCGCGATCAGAGTGCCGAAGATCGGGCGCCCCGCCATGAAGCTGATCGTTCCGTCGACCGGATCGAGCACCCATTGGCGGCCCGCGCCTTCGCGCGACTTGCCGTATTCCTCACCGATGATGCCGTCATCGGGCCGCTCGGATTCGAGTATCGCGCGCATCGCCGCCTCGGCGGCGCGGTCAGCCTCGGTCACGGGTGAACGGTCGGCCTTGCGCTCCTGCTCCCAAGTGCCGCGAAACAACGGGCGGATCGCGGCTCCGGCAGCGTCGGCAAGGCGGTTGGCAAGCGCAAGATCGGCTGGTGTCATTGTTAGGGACCTTTGGTGGGAAAATGTTTGACGATGACGGATAGGTGCAAGTCCTGAGCGTTCCAAGCTGCTATAATCACCATAGTGTGGAAATCACCATGTCCGGTCGCCTAGGGACATCATAAAAAGCGCGCTGACCCGTCGCAGGGTCGGCCATGCGTAGAAAACAGGGGTCAGATGACGCGTCCGAGTGACGGTCTCAAACACGAATTGACTACCAACCCGCAGTTGCGTTCCGCGCTGGGGCATACCCACAATGGCGAGCCGCTTTCGAACAATCGTGCGCCTGCACCAGACCTCTCGCCATGGGTTGCGCGGGTCTATGCGACATCGGTCGAGGTCGAGGACGAAAGCTGCATCGACTGCGGCATGATCGCCGATACGCCGGTGGTGCGGCTGCTGTTCAAAGGCGATTGGTATGCCAATTCGCGCGACGGGCGGCGCAGCTACGGCCCTAGCGCGCTCCTTTTCGGCCCACAGACAAAGCGGATGGAAGTTGGCGTGCGCGGGAGCTTCGCAACGGCGAGCGTCGCCTTGAAGCCGGGTGCGGTGCACGCGCTCAAGGGCCCGAAGGTCGCCGATATTCTCGACCGTATCCTGCTTTACGATGATATCTACGCGCACGACGCATGGGGGGCGAGCGAGCAGTTGCTGCGCTGGTTCGATTTGACAGGTTCGCCCGAGCACTGGCTGAGAATCATCGAGAATCTGATGCGCCAGCTGATCGAACGGACCGGAGCGCAGCCGCCCGATCCGGTGATAGAGGCTTTTGATCGTGCGGTATTCGCCGATCCCAATCTCTCAATCAGGGACTTCGTGCGCGATCACGACATCGAGCGGAGACGGTTCGAGCGGCTGATCAAGCGCGCCTATGGCGAAAGCGCGACACAGGTGCTCAGGCGGGCGCGCGCGCTCGACATTGCGGCGCATCTGCGCGGTGTGGCCGATGATGCCGAGGCGGAGGAAGCTGCACTGAAGTTCTTCGACCAGTCGCAAATGATCCGCGAGTTCAAGGCGTTCTTCGACATGACGCCGCGCCAGTTTGCGATCACGCCGCAGCCGTTCATGACGCTGACGCTCGAAGCGCGCCAGTCGCGCAGGCTCGAAGTGCTGGGCCGCGCCATGCCGGGCGAAGTGCCGCCCTGGCGCGCGGGGGATTAGTCGAACAGGCTCGAAACGCTGCTTTCGTCGGCGATGCGGCGGATTGCCTCACCCACAAGCGGGGCCATCGTCAGGATGCGGATCTTGTCCGAAGCCTCAGCTGCGTCGGTGGCGCGGATCGAATCCGAGATCACCAGTTCCTTCAGCTTCGAACCGTCGATACGCGCGACCGCACCGCCTGAAAGCACGCCGTGCGTGATATATGCGGCGACCGATTTCGCGCCATTTTCGAGCAGCGCTTCGGCCGCATTGCACAGCGTGCCGCCCGAATCGACGATGTCGTCGATCAGGATGCAGTGGCGTCCGGCGACGTCACCGATGATGTTCATCACCTCCGATTCGCCCGGACGATCGCGGCGCTTGTCAACGATGGCGAGCGGGGCGTTGTCGAGCCGCTTGGCGAGCGCACGCGCACGCACGACGCCGCCGACGTCGGGCGAGACGACCATCAGGTCCTGATCGCCGTAACGCGCCTGAATGTCTGCCGCCATGACGGGGGCTGCGTAGAGGTTGTCGGTCGGAATATCGAAGAAGCCCTGGATCTGCCCGGCGTGAAGATCGACGGCGAGCACACGGTCGGCGCCTGCCTCGGTGATGAGGTTGGCGACGAGCTTTGCCGAGATCGGCGTGCGCGGGCCGGGCTTACGGTCCTGACGGGCATATCCGAAGTATGGCACCACCGCGGTAATCCGCTTCGCAGAGGCACGCTTGAGCGCGTCAATGCAGATCAGCAGTTCCATCAGGTTGTCGTTGGCCGGGAAGCCCGTCGGCTGGACCAGGAACACGTCCTCGCCGCGCACGTTCTCGTGGATTTCGACGAAAACCTCTTCATCCGCAAAACGGCGCACGCTGGCGTCGGTCAGCGGGATTTCGAGATAGGCCGCAATGGCCCGGGCGAGCGGCAGGTTCGAATTGCCCGACATGATCTTCATGGATGCGAATCCCCGAACGGCAGATGATGCCCCCGCCTAGCGACCCGTCATCGAAACGCAACACGCGAAAGCGCGGTTGTCGTCAGGTCACTTGCGATTCTGCGCAATGATGGCCGCAAGGTCGGCAGGCAAAGGCATCGGCTTAATCGGGCTGACATTGGCGCCGCCGGTATTGCCGACCGGAATCCAGCCCAGCGCGGTCTTGGTCGCCGCCGCGACGATCCTTAGCACCTGTCCCGCCACTTCGCGCATATCGCGCTGGGCCACACCCCAGCGCAACATCGCCCAATGCACGCGCACGTGGTCGTGGGTCGAATACTGGCTGAGGATGTGCGCGCGCTCGAGATGCGCGAAGGCGGCCAGAGGCAGAGTAGCCGCACCTGCCAGCTCAAGTTCCGCAGAAACGTGATCCGACAGGCCGGTCATGGCCTCAACCCCGGTGCGGGGCGATGCGGTGTTCGCCGCGGATCCAGCGCACCGTGCCGCTCGAAGCGCGCATCACCACGCTTTCGGTGGTCATAATCGTCGCGCCGGTGCTCTTGCGGCGCTTCTTCACGCCTTCGAGCAGCGAGCCGTCGGTGACACCGGTGGCGGCAAAAATGCAGTCGCTCTTGGCGAGTTCTTCCAGCTTGTAGATCTTGTCGAGGTCTTCGATGCCCCACTTCTTGGCGCGGGCTTTTTCGTCCTCGTTGCGGAAGACCAGACGCCCGTTGAACTGGCCGCCGACGCAGCGCAGCGCGGCGGCTGCCAGCACGCCTTCGGGAGCGCCGCCCTGGCCCATGTACATATCGATCGAAGTGTCCTGATCGGTCACCGCGATCACGCCTGCGACGTCGCCGTCACCGATGAGAAACACGCCGCAGCCCAGCTCGCGCAATTCGGCGATCAGATCGGCATGGCGCGGACGGTCGAGCACGCAGACGTTGATCTGCGAAGGCTCGACACCGCGTGCAGCGGCAACCGCCTTGACGTTCTCGCTCGGCGATTTGGCAAGGTCGATGATGTCGGCGGGCAGGCCCGGACCGACCGCGAGCTTGTCCATATAGACATCGGGTGCGTTGAGCAGCCCGCCTTCTTCGGCTGCCGCCAGCACAGCGAGTGCATTGGGCCCGGCCTTGGCGGTGATGGTGGTCCCTTCGAGCGGGTCCAGAGCGATGTCGATTTTCGGTCCCTTGCCCGGAGCGCCGCCGACTTTCTCGCCGATATAGAGCATCGGCGCCTCGTCGCGCTCACCTTCGCCGATCACCACCGTGCCGTCCATCGGCAGCGTGTCGAACGCGCGGCGCATGGCTTCGACGGCAGCCGCGTCGGCGGCTTTCTCGTCACCGCGCCCGATCAGCTGCGCTGCGGCAACCGCTGCGGCTTCGGTGACGCGCACCATCTCCAGAACCAGCATACGGTCGATGGCATTCTCGCTATCGACCTCTTTTGCCGCCAGCACATCTGTGTCACTAATGGTGTTCATGGGAAATTCAGTCCTTTTCGGGCTTGCCTGTCGGGCAACGTCTTGTTTCAGGGCGCTTAGACACGAGGATGTGCGCTTGTCGAGTAATGCCGCCCAATTTCACCTCAAATCCGGCGGACTACTGGCGAGTTTTGGAGCGGCTGTAATGCTGAGCCAGCCTTTGGCCGCGCAGGATGACCAAGCGGTTACAGATGCGCAAGAGCCATCCAGTGCCGAGGTGGGCAGCGAGCTTGAGACGACCGCGCCGCGACCTGCACCCGAAGACACACGGCGCCCGCGCGAGCGGATCAACCTTTCGGTCACCGTGCCCAAGGACGAGACCGACGAAGTTCTCGAAGAACGGTGCGAACGCGAAGCCGACGTAGGCCGCGTTCAGGGCGAAATCGTCGTTTGCCGCGATTTGGGAGAGGCGACCGATGGCGTATTCAACAAAGAGGCGTGGGAAGAGGATTACGCCCGCCGTACGCAGGGCGACAAGCCGGTCGATACATTCGGCATCGCCAATCACGGTAACAGCATCGGTTTCGGGTCGGTTCCGCCGCCCGCGCTGATGATCGATGTCGAGGCGCTGCCGGAAGCGCCGGAAGGCTCTGACGCGGACAGGATTGCGCGCGGGCTGCCACCAATAGGTCGTGAGGAACCGTCACCTGAAGAAATTGCCAGAAGGAGGCGCGCTCTGGGGCTGGACGCGCCGCCGGTGGTGCAAGAGGAGTAGCCCCATTACCGACCCCCGTCCCCGCACACTGCACTTCGCCTTTATTCCCCTCATCCTCCCGCTTGCGCCGCTGGCCGCACAAGACCCCGCCGCGCCTGCAGCAGACGGTTCGCTGGTGATCGACCTGCTCGCCGACCAGCCCGAGCCGGAACTCGACGAGTTTGCCGAACAGCAATGCGCGCGTGACGCCGATGCGGGAAAGATCGCGGGTGAAATCGTGGTCTGCCGCGAACGCACCGAACCCAGCGACGGCTATTGGAGCAAGGAAGATTTCGAGCGCCGCCATGCCGAAGTCACCCAAGGCGACAAGCCTGCCGATGTCGATGGCACGGGGCTGCCCGATGGCATGGTCCCGCTGGTCACGATCAAGGGCTGTTTCATCGGCCCCTGCCCGGGGGAACCTGCGATCCTGATCGATTTCGACACCCTGCCCGATGCACCGCGCGGCTCGGACGCCGACAGAATTTCCAACGGTCTGCCGCCCTTGGGTGACGAGGGCGATCAGGGGCGTGGACCGATCAGCGAAGAGGAACTGGTCCTGCCCGATGTGGCTGACCTGTCGGGGTAGTTTTTAGGGCGTAGGCTGCCTTGGCATAGACTTTCGGCGGATGCCGAACGCCCCGCAGCAAACTACGCCAGGATCGGCAATACCAGCGGAGCCGCTGTCAGGCTGTCCGAACCTTCGAGCAGCGCCAGCGCCTTGGCGACGTTGGCTTCCGGTCCTTCGTGCGTGACCATCGCCACCAGCACTTCTTGTCCGTCGCTTGCGCGGCCCTTCTGGATCAGGCTTTCGATCGAAACGTCGGCATCGCGCATTGCGGCGGTAATCTCGGCGAGCACGCCGGGGCGATCGTTCACGGTAAAGCGCAGATAGGCGCGCTCAATCCGGTTACCCGGTTGCGCGGGCGGCAGCGCGGCGAGCTGGGCCACGGGCATCGAGAAGGGCGCGCCCACCTCGCCCCAATTCTCCCACGCGCGCGCAATATCGATAAGGTCGGCGACCACCGCGCTTGCAGTGGGTCCGTCACCCGCACCTGCGCCCTGAAACAGCAGGCGGCCCGAGAAATTGCCCTCGGCCACAACCGCATTGGTCGGCCCGTCGACGGGCGCGAGCGGGTGGTCCTTGGCAACGAGGCACGGGCGCACGCGCTGGAGGAGGTGGCCGTCGTCGGCGTCGGCTTCGGCGATCAGGCGGATCACATAGCCGAGCGCATCGGCCTGCGCGATATCGGCGGCGCGCACCTGCACGATACCCGTCACCTGCACCGCGTCGAAATCGACCCGCGCGGCAAAGCCGATCGCGGAAAGGATCGAAAGCTTGTGCGCGGCATCGATACCTTCGACGTCGAAAGTCGGGTCGGCCTCGGCATATCCAAGCCGCTGCGCTTCGGCGAGCGTCTCGCCAAAGTTCGCGCCGGTCGCTTCCATTTCCGACAGGATGTAATTGCAGGTGCCGTTGAGGATGCCGTAAACCTTGGTCAAAGCATTGGCGCTCGTCCCTTCGCGCAGGCCCTTCACCACCGGGATTCCGCCTGCAACCGCCGCTTCGAATTTCAGCGGCGT
Organism: Erythrobacteraceae bacterium; assembly: GCA_038130205.1. Lineage (GTDB taxonomy): Bacteria > Pseudomonadota > Alphaproteobacteria > Sphingomonadales > Sphingomonadaceae > Erythrobacter. The sequence goes on from JAYPMZ010000059.1 coordinate 14,099, forward strand.
GCCCTTGGCTTCGGCGAGTTCGGCGAGCGCAAGGCCGTGGTGCGCGATCATCGCCTTGTTGGCAGTCACGACGCCCTTGTCCTCGCCCAGCGCCGCACGCGAAAGCGCCAGCGCAGGACCGTCCGAGCCGCCGACCAGCTCGACCACCACATCGACATCCTCGCGCCGGGCGAGCTGTGTCATGTCGTCTTCCCACGCATAACCCGAAAGATCGACGCCGCGATCCTTGGTGCGATCGCGCGCGCTCACCGCGACGACTTCGATCGGGCGGCCAGCGCGCGCTGCGATCAGGTCGTGATTGGTGCCGAGCAGACGGATCACGCCGACACCGACCGTGCCGAGTCCGGCAATCGCAATGCGCAGCGGTTCAACGGGAGCGGGCGAAGCGGTGCTTGTGGTCACGAGAGAGGTCCGATGCTGTCGAGAAGCGAGTGACGAGAGGCGAGAGGCAAATGAGGCCGCATCCGCTGAAGGCCCACAGGCCCTGCGTCAAGCACTCAATCGCGATTCGCCGCTCGCCCGCAGGCTCAGGCAGGCTCGGTGATTGCGCGGTTGCAGGGGCCAAGCTGCTCCATCACCAGCACATAATCGGCCTCCGCCAAGCGCCGCGCATCGGCATCGCGGGCGAGATTTGCACTGGAAGGAAGACGAGCGGGCAGAGCGCAGGCGAGCCTGTACCAGCGCACCGTGTCGCGCGCAGGCGAACGGGCCGAGGAATCAATGATCTCGCCCCATGACACGCCCCAGACAGGCGGCTGGCCCGGACGGCGCAGCACGGTGATCGACACCGGCGAACGGTCGGTGGTCGAAAGGAAAATCTGAGTCTCGGATTCCCCCGCGAGCGTTCCCGGCACGGCCAGCGCATCGCGGATCCCCGTCACCACCGGCGGCTTGTCGGCGGCAACCAGCGCGGTCAGGATCGGGCGCAGCCGCGCTTCGAGTTCAGGCGAATAATCGAGCTGCGCGTGCTTCCCCGTCAATTGCAGCGATCCGGGCCGCCCGGGGACTGCATCGGCAAACAGCAGCATTTCGCGATTCTTGAGCTTTTCGGGTTTGCCGCGCGCATCGACGGGAACATCGACCAGATAGGAAAGGGATTCGCCGATTCCCGCATTGCCCGCGATCAGCGCGAGTGTGCGGGCTTCTATATAGAGGCGCACGAATCCCGGTGCGACACCGGGAGCGCGTTCGGGTTCGAGTGCGATCTGGCGGCGAATCTCGACCCGCGCGACAAGGTCGCTGCGTTCGGCAAGATCCGTCAGATCGGCATAGGTTGCCGCTTGGGCAGGATTTGCGCCGGCGGTCATGCCCGCCTGCGCGCTTGCGCTCACCGGAGCCAATGCCGCTCCGGCAGCAATCAGACCTGATAAGATCAAGCTGCTGAATTTATTTCTTAAATTTGCGTTAACGCGCAGTGCCATTGGCCAATCCCATGTGTTCCAAGCAATTTTCGGCTACCCCTAGCATCTATGATAGGTAGCGCAGTGAATCGAGGCTGAACCGTAAATTCGTTTGATTGCCTAGTGTGACCCCGTTAAAGCCAACGGTGCTTGTGTCGAGGTTGGGGACAAGGTCGATACAAGCGGACCTGCTCTGCGAGGCTTTCGAAAGAAAGCTTTGAGCGCAGTCGGTCGGATCGATTTTCAGACGAGCGCTCACTGGGTTGACGGGCGTCGTCGGAATTATCGGAAGCCGATTGAAAGATCAGGATTCTGGGATTCACGGCCCGGGTCTAACTCAGCATCCCGCCCACGAATCGGGATGACTGGATTCGACCTGTGTCGTGAGATTTGCTTCAGCCTCCGGGCGACGCGTGAAACGGAGAGAAAGCGACTGGATGTCTTACGC
>JAYPMZ010000060.1:0-6648 GCA_038130205.1 Erythrobacteraceae bacterium
GTGCGGTCGAAATGGTGATGCCGCGCTCGCGCTCTTCGGGAGCCTTGTCGATGTTTGCGAAATCGACAGCCGAACCCTGACACTTGGTGATAGCCGCGGTCAGCGTGGTCTTGCCGTGGTCAACGTGACCGATGGTGCCGATGTTGCAGTGCGGCTTGTTCCGCTCAAATTTTTCCTTCGCCATTTCTCGTATTACCTTCTGTCTGAGATGATTATCTGCGGGAGAAAGGGCGGCCCCGCTGAATCAGGCGCCGCCCCTATACTGGCTTGCTCAGTTAAGCAAGCTTCTCCTTGACCTCTTGCGCCACGTTTGCCGGAACTTCGTCGTAGTGGCTGAACTGCATCGTGTACTGGGCACGGCCCTGGGTGAACGAACGCAGCTCATTGACGTAGCCGAACATGTTGGCGAGCGGGACGAACGCCTCGACCGCCTGCGCGTTACCACGGCTGTCGGTGCCCTGGATCTGCCCGCGACGGCTGTTCATGTCGCCGATGACGTCTCCGAGGTAGTCCTCGGGGGTCACCACTTCAACCTTCATGATCGGCTCAAGCAGCTTGATACCGGCCTTGGTCGCCACTTCACGCATCGCACCGCGACCGGCGATTTCGAACGCGATCGCGCTCGAGTCGACGTCGTGGTACTTGCCGTCCACGAGACGGATCGAGAAGTCGATGATCGGGAAGCCGACCAGGTGACCGCTCTCGGCCTGCTCACGGAAGCCCTTTTCAATCGCCGGGATGTATTCCCGCGGAATGTTACCGCCCTTGATCTCGTCGACGAAATCGATGCCGGCACCGCGCTCACCCGGAGTCACGACAACCTTGACCTCACCGAACTGACCCGAACCACCCGACTGTTTCTTGTGGGTGTAGGTCACTTCGACTTCGCGGCCGAGGTATTCACGATAGGCCACCTGCGGTGCACCGACGTTTGCCTCGACCTTGAACTCGCGCTTCATACGATCGACGAGAATGTCGAGGTGAAGCTCGCCCATACCCTTGATGATCGTCTGACCGCTTTCGTGGTCGGTGGTGACGCGGAACGAGGGATCCTCGGCAGCCAGACGATTGAGCGCTACGCCCATCTTTTCCTGGTCGGCCTTGGTCTTGGGTTCCACCGACAGTTCGATAACCGGATCGGGGAATTCCATACGCTCGAGGATGATCGGATTGGCCGGATCACACAGCGTATCGCCGGTGGTGGTTTCCTTCATCCCGGCAAGCGCCACGATGTCACCTGCATAGGCTTCATCAATGTCTTCACGCTCGTTCGAGTGCATGAGAAGCATGCGCCCGACCTTTTCCTTCTTGTCCTTCACCGAGTTCAGGACCGAGCCCTTGGCGAGCTTGCCCGAATAGATGCGGGTAAAGGTGAGCGATCCCACGAAGGGATCGTTCATGACCTTGAACGCAAGCGCCGCGAACGGAGCCTCATCCGAAGAAGGACGGCTGGCCTCTTCTTCGCTGTCAGGCAGAACGCCCTTAATGGCCGGAACGTCCAGCGGCGACGGCATGTAATCGATCACAGCGTCGAGCAGGGGCTGAACGCCCTTGTTCTTGAACGCCGAGCCACACAGAACAGGCACAAATGCCTGCTCGAGGGTGCCTTTGCGGATCAGAGCCTTGAGCGTCTTGGCATCGGGCTCTTCGCCTTCGAGATATGCTTCCATCGCTTCATCGTCTTGCTCAACAGCAAGTTCGATCAACTTTTCGCGATATTCAGCGGCTTCGTCAGCCATGTCGTCGGGGATCGGACCGAAGGTGTATTCAGCACCCAGGTCTTCGTTCTTCCAGGTGATCGCACGCTGGTTCACGAGGTCGACCAGACCGCTCAGGCTCGATTCGATGCCGATCGGCAGATAGAGCACAGCCGGGGTCGCACCGAGACGATCAATGATCGACTGGACGCAGTACTTGAAGTCTGCGCCGGTGCGATCGAGCTTGTTGATGAAGCACATGCGCGGAACTTTGTACTTGTCCGCCTGGCGCCACACCGTTTCCGACTGCGGCTCAACGCCGGCAACTCCGTCAAAGCAGGCAACCGCGCCGTCGAGCACGCGCAGCGAGCGTTCGACTTCGATGGTGAAGTCAACGTGGCCGGGGGTGTCGATGATGTTGATGCGGTGCTTGGGCGTGTCGGCGCGCAATTCCTTGGGGTCCGACATCGGGTCCATGTTCTCGTCTTCCGGGTTCCAGAAGCACGTGGTGGCAGCCGAAGTGATCGTGATCCCACGCTCCTGCTCCTGCTCCATCCAGTCCATCGTCGCAGCGCCATCGTGCACTTCGCCGATCTTGTAGGACTTGCCGGTGTAGTAGAGGATACGTTCGGTAGTCGTGGTCTTGCCGGCATCAATGTGCGCCATGATGCCGATATTGCGATAACGATCCAGCGGATAATCGCGGGCCATATCTAATTCCTCAAAGGTTAGGGGGCGAGAGAATGCTCGCGCCGCATATAGTTACGAATGTGACAACCCCAAGACGCAAACCACTTTGGGCTTGAGGCTGTCCACATTCATCTGATTACCAACGGTAGTGCGAGAACGCGCGGTTCGCATCCGCCATGCGGTGCGTGTCTTCGCGCTTCTTCACGGCGTTACCGCGGTTGTTGGCGGCATCCATCAGCTCACCCGAGAGGCGTGCACTCATGGTGGTTTCGGGACGACCGCGAGCCGCACCGATCAGCCAGCGGATAGCCAGCGCCTGGGCACGCTCGGGGCGAACCTCGACCGGCACCTGATAGGTCGCACCACCGACACGGCGGCTGCGAACTTCGACCTGCGGCTTCACATTGTTGAGCGCATCGTGGAACAGCTGGACCGGATCGGCCTTGGCCTTGTTCTCGACGGTTTCGAGCGCGCTGTAGACGATACCTTCTGCAACGGCCTTCTTACCGTCGAGCATCAGGTTGTTCATGAACTTCGAAAGCACCTGATCACCAAACTTGGGATCGGGCAGGATGACCCGCTTTTCGGGACGACGACGACGTGACATGTTTTTAAACTCCTTTGGAGTGGTCGCCCATATCCATGAGCGCCCTGCGGCACCGGCCCTCTCCCCCGCCCTTCCACCCGGAAATCATTCCTATGGGTGGAAGGGCGGGGGAGAGGACCGCCGCCGCGCCTAAACCTTACTTCGGGCGTTTCGCGCCGTACTTCGAGCGGGACTGCTTGCGGTCCTTGACGCCCTGCGTATCGAGCACGCCGCGAAGGACGTGGTAGCGAACGCCGGGAAGGTCGCGAACACGGCCGCCGCGGATGAGCACAACACTGTGCTCCTGCAGGTTGTGGCCTTCGCCCGGGATGTAGGAGATGACTTCGCGCTGGTTCGTCAGGCGCACCTTGGCAACCTTACGCAGTGCGGAGTTCGGCTTCTTCGGGGTCGTCGTGTAGACGCGGGTGCAAACGCCGCGCTTCTGCGGGTTCGCTTCCATCGCAGGGACCTTGCTCTTGGCCTTCTGCGGGGTGCGGCCCTTGCGGACCAGCTGGTTGATCGTAGGCATAGTTTCTCACTTCACCGTGTGGATGGTGACACTTGCGGACGATCTTGAGAATGGAGTGAGGCTTGCGACCGGCCCTTCGCGTAAAGCCTGCCGATGAACGGACAGACGCCGCGAGGCGCAATCACAAGCTGAAACGCTCCACCCGAAGATCGGCCACTCGGCCACCGGGTTACTTTGACAGCCGCCCTGCACTCGCTTGCGCAAGCCCAATAGAAAAGGCCCTACCCCTGTGAAGGAAGCAGGACCTGCGGGACGAACCGGCAATGTTCAGCTCTATTGTCACGAAGGCAAGAATCGCGCGAACGCGAGGGTTACCGCCGGATGGGCGGGCCTTTAGCGAGGGGATGGGGGTGGGTCAAGGGATTCGCTTCCCGCCCGTGCCGCAGACTTGTAGCCATCCTTCTTGATTGAGCCACGGGAGTACTATGCCAGTGGCTAGTGCGCGGACCCGCGGCATGAGCGCTGAAACGACTGGGCTCGCCAAGAATTCTGGCGATTCGAGCCAAATAGGCTCCTGGTCCAACTCATCAGCTTCGATGAGAGCAAGATAGGTGGCCGCTATCCCTTGCTCCATGGACATCTTGGGAAGCGGGTCACAGAACATTTTTTCGACATATTCATTCTGCCACCCATGCTCGAGAAAGGAACACCAATTCACTTCATAGACGTACCAATCCCAACCATGCCGACAACTAAGGTGGGGCTTCTTGTCGATAGAAAGCTTATGACGTTGCATCCTTCGTACGATCACTCGTGCAAGCCTGTTTAACTCGCGCTCCCCTAATTCAAGCAAGAAATGGTTAGCAAAATTGTTTCTCGTAGGCGTCAACGTAGCTTGCCCTTTATCTTTTGAACGTGCCCACACCGATCGCCCGCACTTGCTTGAAGTTCGGTGACTGGCATCACTTTACAACATATACCGCAGTTGCCGCATTCACAGCCGGGAACGACAGGCAAATCACCAAAGACAATAATATATTGGCCCTCAGTCACTAACCTCCTTGCATTCCATTCCAATTTTCGGGCGATTCAGCCTAACCATAAACCTCAATTCAGAAATTTAGCTCAATCCTTTGCAGACACCAAACAAACACCACTACATTCCACAGTTCTGGACAAAGAACTGGGTGGGGGATGACGCTCAGGCATAGAGATTTACGAAGCCTCGACCAGCAATCATTACGTCTCATCGAAAGCACCCTGCTGCGATTGGCTGGATGAAAAAACTCTACGTCTTCCCAGCTCGCAATCGGACAACACTGGATTTCGAGACTCTTCTCTTCCGGAGAATCGATCAGCGAGCATCCGATTTGTTCGAGAAGATAAAAACGGAAATAGATCCCCAGCTCGACCGTTCTGAAACTGAGACTTTGGCTGTATTTCTGCTTACTCTAATGCATAGAAGCCCTGCGGGCATCGCAGCCATGCGCGAACTATCGAGGGTCATGTTTGACGACGTACGTCGCGGCATGCGGGATCGCTACGACGCTATCCGAACAGAGCATGATCCAAAAACCTTCGAAGAATATGAAGCTCAAGCTGGGCCAAACGAATATCTTGATCATTTCAGCGACATTTTCAGAACCGTCGTTTTCAACGAAAGGGTTGCTGCCTTTCTTGCAAGAATGCATTGGAAACGAATTAACCTCATTGAACCCGGTCGAAGACTTCTACTATCTGATGATCCTCTAATTCGAACAAATGGCCTAGCTGGTCAGGAAGGGCACGTCGCTTTTCCCGTGTCACCGACTATTGCGGTGATCGGCTGCAACGATTCCCGATACTTTGACACAATATTTTCGCTGACCGCGAGACAGTTGATTGAAGCAATGAATATCCAGACTGTTGAGTCAGCTCGCCATTTTGTAGTCGATGTGGATGAAAGCCAGTTGAGGTTCGTAGCGAATAGATTTGGTTCAAAGCCGCGCCCCACGCTTTCTGAGGCGTCACTGAGAGATGCTGCCGATCAAGAGGATGTTACTCCGCTGAACCTCTAGACATGATGAGGGCGGCCTGCACGGTCTCCGCGCGCAGCGCTTCAAGAGCGACCGCTCGCCCGCAGCGGTTTCGGCGTGCCGCACGTCTAGCGAGGACGAAGGTGCGGATGCGCCTTCGCAAAGCAAAGACTCATTTTCCTACGCCCCAAGAATCTGCTTAATCCCCCGGTCCTTCCCCTCCCCGCGAAAGGACCGGCCCATGCGCTCCCCCTCCCCCAATCCCTTGTCATTGCGAGGCGCAGCCGAAGCAATCCATGGTCCACCCGTTCCGCTCGCCGCAAGGTCAGCCCATGGATTGTCGCGTCAGCCGCTTCGCGGCTTCCTCGCAATGACGAAAGGTTGATCGTGTGACCAACCTCACCAACCACCGCCAAACCCCGCGCCAAGCCACCAGCGCCGTCGCCTACACCGCCCCTCCCCCGGACGACGACGACCCACTGCTCGCCTTCACCCCCGTCCCGCACACGGCGCCGCGCCGCAACTCGATTACGCCCGATCTCCAGCGCGCCTTCATCGCCCACCTCGCCGCCACCGGCATCGTCACCGAAGCCGCCCGTCACATCGGCAAGAGCATGGAGGCGATCTACAAGCTGCGGCAGCGGCCCAGGGCGGAGGGTTTTCGCGCGGCGTGGGAGGAGGCGCTTGCGTGGGGGACCGAGCGGCTGGAGCACTGCGCGCTCGAGCGGGCGCTGACGGAGGGCACATACGATCCGCTCGGCAGCGCGATGCTGATGTCCGTGCTCCACTATCGCCGCCGCGACTGGGTCGATGTGACCGATCTGGAACCGGGGCATCCGGTCTACGACTATATCCGCCGCGAAGTGCTGGAGGAACTGGGGCGTGAGCCCGATCCGGTCTCGGGCGATTAGGGGTCTTCGCTCCGCAGCAAACCGTAGAGCAAGACGTCGCACAGCCCTGCATGTGTGGTCTCGTGCTCTCGCAAATAGGCCTCGCGGGTGAAGCCGAGCCGCTCGATCAGGGCAATTGAGGCGCTGTTGCGGGCATCGACCTCGGCAGTGAGCTTGCGGCAGCCGCCCGCCCCGACAGGCAGCGCGAACAGGTGCGGGATGAGCGCCGCCATGCACTCGCGCGCGACGCCCTGACGCTGGTGTCTGATGCAGGTGATGTAGCCGACGTCCTCGACGCCCT
>JAYPMZ010000060.1:6658-8352 GCA_038130205.1 Erythrobacteraceae bacterium
CGGGAACGGCGACGAAGCGCGCGGCGACCTGCCCGTCCGAATCCTCGGCAATCCATGTGCGCCCGTTCCAGCCCGGCTCGGCCAACCAGCCCCACAGCTCCTCTTCCGAGGTGAAGGCGGGGCGGGTGAGATAGAGGCATTGCGCCTCGTCCGACAGCGTCGGGAACAGCGCGGCGGCATCGTTGCGCTCCAAGGGGCGCAGCGTAAAGCGCTCGGTGCGGAGGGTCGCTACCTCACGCACCGGTCAAGTATTCTACGAGGGCTTTCACCTTCTTCGAGCGCCATTGCGGGACCGGGGCGACCAGCCAGTAGGAGCGGCGGCTTTCGACCGCCTCGTCGAGCGCTTTCAGCTCGCCGCGCTCGATCGCACCCTCGACCAGTGGCAGCGGCAGGACGGTGCGGCCCATGCCAGCGAGCGCGCTGGAGAGCGCCTGGCCCGCACTGCCCGCCTTGATGCACGGCAACACGCCTTCGGGCAGCGCCGCGCCGGGCCAGTCGATCCAGCTGTCACGCGCATTCTCGGCCGCCTCGACCGTGATCCGCCGCGCTTCGGCGAGTTGCACGCCTTCCAAATCGCCCGGACCGTCGACCAGCCGGATCGCGAGGTCGAGATTGGCCTCGGTAAAGTCGGCGTCCTCATTGGCGAGGATCGAATAGACCACACCCGGCGTGCCCTTCTGGAAAGTCGCAAGGCGCGGGCTGAGCCATTCGGCGTAGAATTCACGCGGGGCGGCGATGGTGTAGCGATCGCTCCCCTGCCCCGCCTGCATCGCCGCAACGCTCTCCTCGAACCGCAGGAACCCCTCGCGCAAAGGATCGAGCCCCGCGCAGCCTTCGGGTGTGAGTTCCAGCCCCTTCGACGTGCGCCGGAACAACACCACGCCGAGGTGATCCTCCAGTGCGCGGATCTGCTGGCCGACCGCAGCGGGTGTCACCGCCAGCTCGTCTGCCGCACGGGTGAAGGAGAGATGCCGCGCTGCCGCGTCATAGACGCGCAGGGCATTCAAGGGGAGATGGGTCCGTTTCACGCAGCGCGATCTAGGTTCGCCCGCCGCTTACGGCAAGATGGTTGCGCGATTAACGCTGCTCATCCGCTTCGGCAGGGGCCGCGAGCGGGAAGAAAGGGATGCGCACTTCGAGCGGCGATCCGTCGGTCTTGTGGAAGGTGTAGAAGCCCTCCATCGAGCCATGCGGCGTCGTCAGCGGACAGCCCGAGACATAATCATGGCTCTGCCCCGGCGCGAGCAGCGGCTGTTCGCCCACCACGCCTTCGCCATCGACATGGTTCACCATCCCGCGCGCATCGGTGATCCGCCAGTGGCGGGTGCGCAGCTGAATATCCTCGTGAGAGCCGTTTTCGATACGGATGTGATAGACCCAGAACCACTTGCCCGCATCGGGGTGCGATTGTTCGGGCAGAAAGTTCACCGCGACCCGCACGGTGATGCCATCGGTGGTGGCTGCGTGTTGGAAGAGTTCCTTCATACGAGTCGCAAGGTAACAATTCTTCTCTTGCCGACAAGAGGCCAAGCGCGGTTAATCACCTAAGTTTTGTGCAATGCGGGAAAATGCGGGGGGTCGGGGCTGGTCCGTTTTATCTGCCGGGCTAATCACGACCTATAGGGCTCAGGGCAGTTCGATAGGTGTCAAATCCGCGCCTTTCGGCAAAGCCTCGGGGGGCACGAACCGGCCAT
>JAYPMZ010000060.1:8362-10798 GCA_038130205.1 Erythrobacteraceae bacterium
TCATACCATTCCTGTTCGTGGCTGGCCCGCGTGAAGGAGTGGCCTGCGCCCTTAATCTCCAGCGTGGTCGGCGGCATCGGTGCGTCCTCGGAAGCTTTCACCATGTCCTCGAACTGCGAGAACGGCACATTGCTGTCATTGGTTCCGTGGGCCAGCAGCACGGGCCGGTTCAACCGTTCGGCCTGCCGGTACGGAGAAAGGACGCGCAGATCGAAATCGTCCTCGCCCTCGATGCGGGCCTGCCACTGGCGCCGCCCGTCGCGTGAAAGGAACTTGCGGTCATAGCGGAGCATCCGATCCCAATCGGTCACCCCCGCCCAGCTAGCGGCACAGCGGTAGCGCTCGGGATTGCGAAGGACCGCCCACAGGGCAGCATAGCCGCCATAGGACCCGCCCACGACACAGACGCGCGCGGGGTCGGCAATCCCTTCGGCCACCGCCCAATCCATCGCGTCGTCGAGATCGTCCTGCATTCCGCGCCCGACCTGGCCGTGCCCGCTCTCGTAGAATGCCTCGCCATAACCGCCGCTGCCGCGGAAATTTGGTTGAAGCACCGCGTAGCCACGATTGGCGAGCAATTGCACCTCGTCATTATACTGTATCTTGTCACGAATACCGAAGGGTCCGCCGTGAGGCATGACAATGAGCGGGAGGCCCCGCGCCTCGCGTCCGCGCGGGAGAGTGAGATAGGCCGATATCGCCAGCCCGTCTCGCGCCGTGTAGCGGACCGCCTGCGTGCTTGCGAGCAGGCTGAAATCGATTTCCGGCCGGTAATTGCCGAGCAGTTTGAGCTGCAGCGTCTCAGGCGTGAACACATAGAGCGCGCCCGGATCGGCCTCGCTCCCACCCCACACCAGCATCCGTTCGTTCCCGCGCGAGCGCGAGATGATCCGCACCGTTTGCTGGCCCAGAGCCTCGCCGATCTGGCGATGGAGCCGGTCCATCTCTTCGTCGAACCATTCGATCTGGTCTCGATCATCTGTATATAGCGCGGCAAGCGGTTGGCCCTCGCGGTCGAGCCACAATTCCTCGACATCCCAATCGGGGTTTTCGTAAAACGTGTCGAGAATCTCGCCGGTGCTGTAGTCGGCCACACGCACTCCGACGCGCCCGTCCTCATTGTCTTCGAGCACGTAGCCCGTCTCGCTGCCCGATACGATGCGGATCACATTCCACACGCGGGCGCGGTCATCGTCGGGACGCAGCTTGTCCACGAGTTCAAAATCCTCCTCGGCGGTTTCACGGTAGTAGATTTTGAGCCGACGCTCCGACCCGCCGAAACCCAGCCGGACTACACCGGCATCATCGGCAGTCCACGACCAGATTCCACGCTGTGGCCGGACAATCCGCTCACGCTCCGCTCCAGGAACCAGTTCGTGGCGATAGACCGCCGGATTGTCGCGATAGTTCTTCTGCGCCGACACCAGTACGAAAGACCCGTCATCGGCAGTGTGAATGATCTCTCCGCCCCAGACGACATCCGACGGCGTGTCGAGCACCCATGCCTCGCCACTCGAAAGCTGGCGCACAAATAACCGGTTGATGCGAACGGGGACGCCAAAGAACAACGCTGGCATCGAGACTGAGACGATCAGCTTGTCATTGCCTGCCCATTGGAAGGAGTCGATCCGCTGATATGAGGTGAGCTTGTAATCTTTGACCTGTTCGAGTGTTTCGGCATCGTAAATTGCAATTGCGGTGACGCCGTCGCTTGTATGTTCGATCGCGAGCCGCGAACCGTCCGGCGACATAGCGAAATCGCTGTATCCGCTGCGGGCGGCAAAATGCGCCGTCGGGATAAGCGCGGGACGCGAGGCTTCGTTTGGGGGCGCGGAAACCTCGGAAACCGCCCCGCCCGTCTCCTGCGCAGCCGGTGTTTGCGCGAAGGCCGGAGCCATCAGCCATGGCAGCAGCGCCGCCCATCCCATCCATTTCATTACGCGTCCCCCAGACCTCTGCTGCGAATCAGGTCTGCGACAACCCTATGATGACGCAGGAGAAAGGCAAGTCAGGCCACGTGGGAAGTGGCAGGGATGCGGGTCAAATCCCCTCCAGCCCGAGCGGACGATAAGCGCCCAGCACCAGCTGTTCGAACACGCCCATCCCTTGCGCGTCCCCATCGACCTTGCACAGCATCTGCACATGGCGGTTGTCGAGCTGCGCGGGGTCTAGCTGTGCGAGATCGTAATCCTCGCGCTCGACTTTGAGCGGGCCGTGGTGGACGCCGTGGCCCCAAACGGGATGGGTATAGCCCAGCCCCTTCATCTGGAACCGCGCGACGGGTTCGAGCGTCAGGCGCGCAGGCGCGCGCTCGCCAGCTTGGGGCAGGTCGAGCGCCAGTTCGCCGCCGGTGGGCCAGCGCGTGCCTTTGACCAGCGTGCTGTCGAGCGCCCCGCGGCCCTCGACGATGTCGAGCATGGCGAACTAGAGATCCCA
>JAYPMZ010000060.1:10808-14580 GCA_038130205.1 Erythrobacteraceae bacterium
TCGCTGCACCGTCGGCGGCCCAAGCGGCGCGGGTGTTCCACGGATTGCCGTTTTCATCGGCATTGATGTGGAAGAACAGCGATCCGCCTTCCAGATTGAGGGGGGTCCATTGCCAGAAAAAGGCGGGGATCAAGTGGCCCGGGATCGGTTGCGGGTCGCGAGACCCAACGGGACGCACCCCCCAGCTTCGGTCGCGTGTGCCGCAAGTCCCCTCGGCCATGTCCTGCCGTTCGCCATCGACGCTGATCCAGCCGGTGTAGTGGCCGTTCTGGGTCATGCGCGTGTAGTCCATGAAGGCGCGCGCGCCGACGCGGTGCATGAAACGCGGTTCCTCTATCGGCGCGGCGCGGGCGGTGAAGGTGAACTCGCCCGCGATGCCTTCGCTTTCCTCGAGGGTGACGCGCAACTGCCGCAGCGGCTCGATGATCTCGATTGAAATAGGGCCGACTTTGAGGGTCATCCGCTCGCGGTTCATCTCGGCGCTGGCGTGGAGAGAATATTGCTTGTCGCCGCGCACGAAGCTGAAATGCGCGTCAGCCACATCGAGCTGCGGATAGACGCCGAAAGCGAGCGCGAAGAAGCCACTCCCGTCAGGCGCATAGCCATTGAAGAAATAGCGGTCGTAGAAATTGCGGTCCGTCCCCGCACACGCAATCGGCTCTGGCGTCTGGTGGACGGGGAAATCATCGGCGCGGGTGAGGACCATCAGGCGGTCTCCTTCAGGGCGGTCAGGGAATCATGGGCGAGCGCGAGCGCGCAGGCTCCGCGTGCCATCGACAGAAAATTGGCATCGCCGCGCGGCGTGCGCTCGACAAAGGCAGCGGAGAAAACTGCCGTCGTCACTCCGTGAAGCGCGCCGAGGCGGTAGTCGGTCCAGATATCCTCGCGGGTGAGCGCGACCCCGCGCGCGGCCATTTCCTCAAGGTAGAGCGCGAGCAATTCATCCTCATGAGCGCGGCGCAGATCGTCGCCAATGCCGCAGCCGAGGAAATAGCCGATGTCGGTCATCGCCTTGCCCGCTGTCACGGTCTGCCAGTCGAGCACGGCGATAGGCTCAGCCCCGCCCTTCACATCGAACAGGAAATTGTCGAGCCGGAAATCGCCATGCACGATGCATTGCGGGCGGGCGTTTTCGGCGTGACTGAACAGCTGCGGGTGGGCGGCGAGTGCGTCGCAGAGCACCATATATTCAGGCTCCAGCATGTCGGCATAGCGCTCCGCGAACACTGTCTGTGCCTGCGGGTAGAGCGTGCGGACCTGCGCATCGATTGCTTCCGAGCGTTGCAGCCAGTCAGCGGTCAGCATCGCGCCGTTGTGCCAGCTGGGCGCATGGATCGCGGCGGCCTGACGGATTGCGGCGCGCGCGTCTTCGATGGTGCAACCTGCAATCTGGTTGCCGCCACGCGCGGGGCCGAGGTCTTCGAACAGCAGGATGAATTCGGAGCCGTCCTCGCCCACTTCGGCGACCAGCGCCTCGGGCACGCGCATTGCCAGCTGCGGGGCGATGTCGGCGTAGAAACGCACTTCCTTGGTATAGAGCTGGAGCAGCGCGGCGGTAGAGCGGCTGGCGTGATCGGCGGCGGGAAATTTGGCCGCGAGCGTCGATTGCGCACCGCCTGTGTGGGTGAGGTGAAAACGCACGCTGTCACCGACCTGGCCGGTGCCGATGGCTTCCCAGCTGACGCTTTCGACCGGACCTTCGGCCAGCCATTCGGTTCCTTCGAGGCTATCGTTCAACCAATCGGCGTCCACGCCGTCGGGATGCACGGGAAACGCGCTCATCAGGCTACTCTCCTCCCCCCGGGGGCTGTTACCCCCTTCTCTCCTCACCCCTTTTCAAGCTCTTCCTCGATTTGTGCAAGCCGCTCCTTGCCGAAGAACATCTCCTGCGGGCCGTCTTTCGGCCCTGTGAAGACGGTGGGAAGACCGAACGCGCCGCGCTCGACCGCGTTTTCGGTGTTGGCGATCAAGCCCTGCTTCACCGCGTCCGTTTGAATGCGGGCAAAGAGGTCGGCAGTATCGAATCCGGCGGCCTTGAGCACACCGCCGATCACTTCCGCGTCGCCCGGATCTAGCCCCTCTTCCCAGATCGCAGGCAGCATCGCCTCGACAAATTGCACCCCGCGCCCGTCTTCGTCCGCAGCATAACAGAGCCGCTGGATCATGATCGAGTTGAACGGGAACGCCGGATGCATCTTGTATTTGGTCAGTTCATGCCTGGCGATGAAGCGGTTGAATTCGAGCATCGCATACTCGTTTTTACCCTTCACCCCGCCATCGCGCATGAAGGGCGGCGCATTGCCGGTGAGTTTGTGCATCCCGCCGAGGAAGGTAGGCGTGATATCGAGCCCCGCTCCGGTGCGGCGGATCACATCGCGCAGCGGCTTCCAGATCAGATAGGCGTTGGGGCTGACAATATCGAAAATCAGTTCGGCGCGGTTTGCCATGGCTCTCTCCTTGAGGGGTTGAGGCCATGGCTCGCACGCGGCACCTGCGTTGGCAAGTCTGAATTACAGACTAATGAGGGGCAAGTCCAAGTTCCAGACCCGTACGGTCTTCAAGCGCAAACTTGTCGAACAGGTCCGCACTCGCCGCATTGAGGCCCACGACCCGCGTGTGCCGGCCGTTGCGGCGCATGCGTTCGACGACCTTTTCCAGCGCGCCAATCGCCGAAATGTCCCAGAAATGCGCTTTCGACACGTCGATCACCACATGGTGCGCGGCGTCGTCATAGGCGCTTTCGGGGCCGAGCAGATCGACGAAGCGGTCGACGCTGGCAAAGAATATCTCGCCGCGTATGTGATAGACGGCGGAATGTTCGCGCCGCACCCGCTCGACGGTGAACATGTTCTTGACCTTGCCGGCGAAGAATATGCCCGACAGCAGCACGCCCACCAGCACGCCCATCGCTAGGTCATGCGTCCACACGACCACCACCACGGTTGCGACCATCACGATCGAGCTGGTCGGCGGGTGACGGCGAAGATTGGGGATCGAGTTCCAGCTGAAAGTGCCGATGCTCACCATCACCATTACCGCAACCAGCGCGGGCATGGGAACCTGCCCGACATAGGGGCCAAGCACGGTAAGGAGGAACAGCAGGAAGGCCCCTGCGACGAAGGTCGAAAGCCGCCCGCGACCGCCGCTGGCGACGTTGATAACCGACTGGCCGATCATCGCACAGCCGCCCATGCCGCCAAAGCATGCGGCGACAATGTTAGCGACGCCCTGCCCGCCGCACTCGCGGCGCTTGTCGCTGTCGGTGTGGGTCATGTCGTCGACGATCTGCGCGGTGAGCAGGCTTTCGAGCAGGCCCACCGCCGCCATCGTCAGCGAATAGGGTGCGATGATGCGCAGCGTGTCCCACGTCAGCGGGACATTGGGCAGAGCGAAGGTCGGCAGACCGTCAGGCAGTTCGCCCTCGCCCGCGACGTTGTTAACCGGCAACCCCCAGTAAATCGTCGCCGCGGTCAGCAATACGATAGCGACCAGCGGGCTCGGCACCGCCTTGGTAAGACGCGGCAGGAGGTAGATGACCGCCAGACCGATCGCCACCATCACCCATGTCCACGGCCCCACACCCTCGTTACCGGGTAGCAACTGCGGTAGCTGCGCCATGAAGATAAGGATCGCAAGCGCGTTGACGAAGCCGGTGATGACCGAGCGGCTGACGAACTGCATCAACAGGTCCAGCCGCAGCAGCGCGGCGATACCCTGAAACACACCCATGAGGATCGTCGCGGCAAAGAGGTACTCGACCCCATGGTCGCGC
>JAYPMZ010000060.1:14590-15405 GCA_038130205.1 Erythrobacteraceae bacterium
ACCACCACGACAGCCACCGCTGCGGTCGCTGCCGAGATCATGCCCGGTCGCCCGCCGGTGAGCGCAATAACCATCGCAATCGCGACGCTGGCATAAAGGCCAACGCTGGGATCGACACCCGCAATCAGCGCAAAGCCGATGGCTTCGGGGATCAGCGCGAGCGCGACGACGATGCCGGCAAGAATATCGGCCTTGGGCTGCGCGAGCCAATCGCGGCGCAGCGTCTCCGCAAAGGTGGCGGTCTGGGTCATGGTGGAGTTCTATCCGGATTTACGGGGCCGGACAGGTACTTGCGCGTCCGGCGAGAAAAATGTGCCCGCCTCATACCCAGCTGTGTTGCATTGCACAACCATGCGGCAAGGAAGCAAGGAGTTCTCCGCATGGTAAAGATCGCGTTAGCAGCGTTTCCAGCCGCTTTGTTAGGAAGCCTTGCTGTAATCAGGCACGGTCTCCCTCTCATAAGGGCGACACGGCGAAGACCACAGAAACGTCGTTCCAACCGCTGCACGCAAGTCCAAGCCTTGTACGCAGCGGGTGTGCTTAAAGACCGGGAGTGGCCCGTTACGCGGGCTGCTTCCGGTTTTTGCGTTTTTGGCATTCAGATCTCGAGTCTTAGAAGCGGACCCGTCAAATCAGAACGTGTGGGAGATTGATATCTTCGGCGTGAAGGATATCTCAGATTGGTCCTGGAGCAATCCGGTGTTTTCAACGTCAACCACCTCCCAGGAAGCTCCAAGCGCAAAATTGTCGACAAGTGACTTCGTGCCGAAGATGAGTTCGGCGAAGTTGAGGCCCACTCCTCCATTGAAATAGTG
>JAYPMZ010000061.1:0-15379 GCA_038130205.1 Erythrobacteraceae bacterium
CTGCTTGCGAGGCCCAGCAGCACATCGCCTTCGGCCACTTGTTCGCCGGTCAGTTGCTCGCCGCGCTCGACCGCGCCGACGCAGAAACCGGCAAGGTCGTAGTCGCCTGCCGCATACATGCCCGGCATTTCCGCCGTCTCGCCGCCGATCAGCGCGCAACCTGCCTGTTTGCAGCCCTCGGCAATGCCTGCGACCACGCGCTCTGCGACGCCGTTTTCCAGTTTTCCTGTCGCGAAGTAGTCGAGGAAGAACAGCGGCTCTGCCCCTTGCACGATCAGGTCGTTGACGCACATCGCAACCAGATCGATTCCCACCGTGTCATGGCGATTGAAATCGATTGCGAGCTTCAGTTTCGTGCCGACGCCATCATTCGCCGCGACCAGCAGCGGATCGGAATATCCGGCCGCCTTGGGGTCGAAAAACCCGCCAAATCCGCCCAATTCGCTGGTGGCGCCGGGGCGTGCCGTCGCCTTTGCGAGCGGGGCGATTGCCTTGACCAGCGCATTGCCTGCATCGATGGAAACGCCGGCTTGGGCGTAGGTGTAGGAAGAATTGTTCTCGCTCATGCCCCGTCCTTTAGCTAATCAGGCTTGGATTTCCACTTGGCATTCGGCAAAGACGCTCAAGATTTCCCCGATGGCAGCATCCTTTTCCCTTTCCGGCTCTAAAATGAGCGCTCCTGTGACCCTGCGATGTGCCGTGGCCGCTGCAATTGCGCTGCTGGCGCTCGGCGGCGGCTATGCTCTGGTGCTCGCGCAGGTTTCGGGTGAGCGCGGAATCGCGCCGACTGCTTCCAGCGCCGATATCGACGTGCGCGGGATCGAGGTGGATGTCCGCGCCGACAGCGGCTCGGAAGCTCGTGACGAGGCTTGGAAGCAGGCGCAGCGCGAGGCGTGGAAGCGTGTCGGCGGACCGGCAATCAATGACAGCCAGCTTTCCGGCATGGTCTCGGCCATCGTAATCCAGCGCGAACGGATCGGGCCGAAACGCTATGTCGCAACGCTCGGCGTTACATTTGACCGCCAGCGCGCAGGGCGGTTCCTTGGCGGGGCGACCTCGGCGCGGTCATCGGCGCCGATGCTTGTGATCCCGGTGGTTGTATCGGGCGGCGCCTATACCTCGTTCGAAGTGCGCAATCCGTGGCAGCGGGCATGGGCCGACTTCAATCCGGGCACATCGCGCATCGATTATGTGCGGCCGAGCGGTTCGGGCGGCGATTCGCTCCTGCTTAATTACGGGCAGTCCGGTCGACGCAGCCGTGCCTGGTGGCGCACCACGCTCGACCAGTTCGGTGCGGCCGATGCGCTGGTTCCGATTGCCCATCTGCGCCACCAATTCCCGGGCGGACCAATCTCGGGCACTTTCACTGCGCGTTACGGCCCCGACAGCACCTTCCTCGAAAGTTTCGAGCTCGAAGCCAATGGCCCCGGCGACCTGCCCGAAATGCTTGGCGAGGCGGTGCAGCGGATGGATCGCATCTACGAAGAGGCGCTGGTCTCAGGCAAACTCCAGCCCGACCCGACGCTGCGCCTTGGCGGTTCGGGTGAAGTCGATCCGGCGCTTGCGCGTCTGATCGAGATCGGCCGCGCCATCCAGCGGCGTGACGCAGCCGCGAGCGCAGCAGCGGCAAGCGCGAGCGAGCTTCCTACAGGTGCGACTCCGACGGCCCAGCCGACGCAAGCCGCTGTCGTCGTGCGCGCCTATGCGGTGCAATTCTCTACTCCCGACCCGATGACTTTCGACTCCACGCTTTCGACCATGCGGCAGATGCCCGGCGTGCGCGGTCTGGCAGTGACGAGCACCGCCATGGGCGGCACTTCGGTGATGAGCGTCAGCTATGGCGGCGAGCTCTCGGCGCTTGCGGCAGCTCTGCGCGAGCGCGGCTTCGCGGTGCGCGAAGGGAACAATGCGCTCGCCATCAGCCGCTGAGCGGGCTGGCGCGCTATGTCGGACGGAAACCCATCGCAAATCGCACTCCCGCTGGTCCCGCAAGGGGCAGGGGCGGCACGGCGAATCGTTTTGGGCGAAGCCAATCGGCAAGTTGTCGAGGCGCTTCAGTCGCCCGATAGCTGGCCGTTCCACACCGCCGTCCTGACCGGGCCGCCGCGTTCGGGCAAATCGCTACTCGGCCATTGGGCACAGGCACAGGGGATTGCCGTGATCGGCGGTGCCGATGCGCTTCCCGAGGACGAGGTGTTCCACCGTTGGAACGCAGTGCAGAAAGGCGGCTCGCAAGCAGGACAGCCGCTGCTGCTGATAGCCGACAGCACGCCTTGGGAAATCACCTTGCCCGATCTCAAATCGCGGCTCGGCGGATCGCTGCAACTTGCGATTGGCGATCCCGATGACGCCATGGCGGCTGCCTTGATCGAGGCGCATGCCGAGGCGCGCGGCCTGACATTGGCGGACGGCGCGGCGGAGTATCTGGTGCCGCGTTGCGAGCGTTCCTTTGCCGCTATCGAAGCGCTGGTTGCGGCAATCGACCGTATCAGTCTTGAACGGCAGGTTCCGGCCACCATGTCAGTCTGGAGGGCCGCGCTCGAAGCTTTGCATGGGCCGCCCCAAGCAAAACTGTTGTAGCGCGTATTTGCCTTTCGGGGCGTTTGGTGGAAAAATCAGCCCATGTTTGATCGCCTAAAGAGCTATCTGGACTCGATCCATGCGCGTGATCCCGCGCCGCGCTCGCGGTGGGAAATCCTGCTCTACCCTGGCGTATGGGCGCTTGGTTTTCACCGTGTTGCGCATTGGCTGTTTGAAGCGAAGCTGTTTTTCCTGGCGCGACTGGTGAACCATATCAGTCGCCTGATGACCGCGATCGACATCCATCCGGGCGCGACAATCGGGAAGAACTTCTTTATCGACCACGGCTTCACCGTCATTGGAGAGACAGCCGAGATCGGTGACAATGTGACGATCTATCAATGCGTGACGCTGGGCGGGACGAATCCCACCAACGGCATCGGCGGCAAACGTCATCCGACCATTCTGGACAATGTCATCATTGGTTCGGGCGCGCAGGTTATCGGACCCATCACGGTGGGTGAGCGCGCGCGTATCGGCGCCAATGCCGTCGTTCTGGATGAAGTGCCCGCTGGCGCTACCATGGTTGCGGTAAAGGCGCGTTCGACGCTGGTTCCGGCGGAAGTGTGGGAGAAGGAGTTTATTCCATACGGCACGCCATGCGAAGATGCCGAGGGCAACCGTATTGATTGCATCGAAAAGCTTGAGAGTGAGCTTGCGTCGCTCAGGGCGGACATCGCAGCGCTCAAGGCCGGAGCCGTTGGCGAGGGCGAGGCGTCTGTGCAGGCGAGCCTTGATCTCGGCAAGAAAAGCGGGACTGACTCGTAATGAATGCACAGACCGGAGCCGGAGGCACCGGCCAGATTGTTGCATTTCCCGGTAAGAATTCAGCCAGTCAGGTCGGTTTCGATCGCGAGGAGTTGCAGCGCATTCTCGACCTTTATGGCCGCATGGTCGCAGCCGGTGAGTGGCGCGACTATGCGATGGATTTCGACAAGCACGCAGCGACTTTCGCCGCCTTCCGCCGCACCGCAGAGCGCCCGCAGGCTCGGATCGAGAAGCGCCCTGCCTTGCGCGGGAAGCAGGGCATGTACACGCTCTTCGGCGAACATGGACAGGTCCTCAAGCGAGGCTCGGACCTGTCCAATGTTCTCGCCCCGATGGAGCGCAGGCTTGTGAAAGCGGTCGAGGACTAGGCCGCAATCGCCGCCGCAGGCAGCGGCGCATCATAGGTTGCGGGGAGTTTCTCCTGCAAAGCTTCGGGCAGCGCGCTCACCACTGAACGGCGGATCGGTTGCCAGAAGGCGGAAAGGCTGAGCAGGGCCGAACCGATGACCAGCGCGGTCAGTGCAAAGTTCAGCTTCACCGCTCCGAACTCGCGGAACAGGAAAGTCAGCGCGAACAGTACATAGGCGAGCGCCGAGACAAGCAGCGCGCGGCGGTCGATCGCGAGGGCGATCAGGCCGAAGCTGATATAGACAACGAGCACGCCCACGGCCGCACCGACACCGAGGTTGTCCCCCTCGGTCACGCCAAGCAGCGCGAAGATCGGATGCGCGATCATCGGCGCAGCGAGCAGATGCAGCCAGAAGGCGACGTCGCTGCGGCGGGTGATGCGTTCGCGGTCCGACACGTCCCACCGCATCGCAAAGGCGAAAACCGCTAGACCGGCGGCGCAAACCAGAGCGAGAACCGTGGTCTCGTTGGTATTTGCGGTGCCTATGGCCGACAGGATCAGCGCGATTACCGTCACAGCAACACCTGCGGCTCCGGCAGCCATGGTGATCGGCACCATGAACCGCCGCCAGTGGAGGAATGCAGCCCCTGCCGCACACAGCGCGGCGATAGCCACGTAGATCGGGCTGACGTCCATGCTGGCACCGGCGACCATCGCCATTTCCGCACCGAGGACTGCGGCAAACACACCGCCGACAAACGTCAGCAGCAGCAGGATCGAGGGCAGCGCCATGCGCCGCCGCTTGGTGAAGAACTCGGCGAGCGGCCATGCGGCGAGCGCGACGAGCAGACCCGCAAAGCACGTCTGTAGCGCATCGTTGAGATTGCTTGCGCTTGCCCAGCTATCCATCGCGGCCTGCGTCGGCGCCGTTGCCTGGCTGTGAAGATCGAAAAAGCTCCCAGCCGGAGCAGGTGCCACGACACCTGCCAACGCCTGACCAATCGCACCCACTGCGAGCAACAGGATCACGATCGCGATGCTGACGAAGATATCGTTGAAGCTGTTGATCAGGCGGAAGTCTTCCTCTGACCCGCGCGGCAGTTCGCGCACTTTTGTCATATGTGCGCGGAAACTCGCTGCCGCATCGGCGCTGAGCGCTCCTGCGGTGACGGCGGAGTTGATGTCTTCTTCGGAATACATAGCCTGTACCCTCCCTCTTGTCGGGCGGAAGCTAGGCTAGGTGTATTACTGTGTCAATACGCCGAGATGCCGCTACGGAACGGGCTATTCGAAGACCTGCGTGGGCACGAGGCCGGTTCGCTGCGCCTCCGTTACCTGCAGGACGATTTCGCGCAGCAGATAGGCCGAGACGATCATGCAGATCGAGGACACCAGCGACAGTACGATTGCGACCTGCATGTTACTGCCGTCGCCCATCAAGCTGATCCGTGTGCTGACATTGCCAAGGATGTTGCCAATGATCCACGCGCCCCACCACACGCCGAGATTGCCCGGAGCATCCCCGCTAAAGCGGTCGTCCGCGCCAAAGCTGGTGTTGTAGAGTTCCTTCATGGCCTGAAACGGTTTGAAGAGATTGGCGAGCGGAATAAAATACCAGCCCACCGCCCAGCCGGGGGAGAATTCGAGTCCTTCGATACAGTAATCGCGCAAATTGGCATGGGCACGGTAGATCCACATGCAAACCACGATCACCGACACGATGAAGATCACCGTGTGGAGAATGAGCAGTACGCCATAGAGCGCTTCGAGCGGGCCGACCTCATAGGCCATGAGGTCGATCACGCCGACCAGTTCGAGCACTTCGCCAATCAGGGTAAGGCCGAATATCCCGAGCGCCCCAATGAGCACGTAATTTACCGCCTGCGCGCGGTTGGCGAGCGATGTCAGTTCTGCATCGGTCATTTTGCGATCCCCTCATGCAAGAAGGCCGCTATTCCCCAAAGCAAACGGCCTCCGCGCATGTCTGCGCGAAGGCCGTGAATTTGCATAGCCCCGTAAGGAGCCGCAGGCAGTTTTATCCGCGAGCCGACGAAGGACCGGTGCCGGTGACCTTCTGCATAGCCTTGAGAATGTTGCCCGACTGCTCGCTGCCCGACTGCGGGGCGGTGAGGTTGGTGAACGAGTTGATTTCGTCCCAACGCGCCGCGAAGCCTTCAACCGTGCGATCTTCATCCTTGAGCCAGACAGCGTCGTTCATGACGGTCCACGAGGAGTGGAAGCCGCCTGCGCCTGCGCCGACGATGGCGTTGGTCGGCGCGTCCTCGCTGACGAGGAACAGAGCAGCAGGAACGACGTTTTCAGGAGCAAACAGCTTGAAGGCTTCTTCGGGGAAGAGGTCTTCGGTCATGCGCGTGCCGGCAACCGGCGACAGCGTGTTGACCTTGATGCCGTATTTCGCGCCTTCGAGCTGCAGCGTCTTGGTAAGACCTGCAAGGCCGAGCTTGGCCGCGCCGTAGTTGGCCTGACCGAAGTTGCCGAACAGGCCGGTCGAGGATGCGGTCATGAGGATGCGGCCATAGGCCTGCTCGCGCATGGTTTCCCACGCAGCCTTACTGACGTTGGCCGATCCGTTGAGGTGCACGTCGACGACGAATTCGAAATCGTCCATCGTCATCTTGACGAAAGTCTTGTCGCGCAGAACGCCGGCATTGTTGATGACGATGTGCACACCGCCCCACTCCTGCTTGGCGTCGGCGACCATCTTTTCCATCTGCTCGTATTCGGTGACCGAGCCGCCGTTCGACATGGCTTCACCGCCTGCCTTCTTGATCTCTTCCACGACTTCGAGAGCCATGTCCGAGTGGCCGGTGCCGTCACGCGAGCCGCCGAGGTCGTTGACGACTACCTTCGCGCCGCGCTTGGCGAGTTCGAGAGCGTAGGCGCGGCCCAGACCGCCGCCTGCGCCGGTAACGATGGCAACCTTGTCCTTGAAGTCGATGGTCATGATCTAAGATCCTTCCGTGCGATTTGCTGTTTTGGTTTAGAGGGGCGAGTGCTTTACGCTCGCGTAAACTCATTTGCGGGCGCTGCGTGGCAGGATTCTCGCCGCCTTGCAACCGCGAGCGCAGCAATATTGCGTGCCGTAAGGGCAGATCGCGCGATTAGAGCGCTTCGAGAGCCGAGATGAGGCTGTCGAGCGAATCGATCACGGCGTCCGCGCCCAATTCGTGCGGCGGCTTGTCGCAATAGCCATAGGCAGCAGCGACCACGGGTACGCCTGCGGCCTTTGCGGCGTTCACATCATAGCTGGAGTCGCCCACGAAGGCGAAGCGTCCGCCACCGCAGGCCTCGCGCGCTGCGTGGAGCGGATCGGGTGCAGGCTTGGCGAGATAGGTGCCATCGGGACCTTTCCCGAGCGAATTGCCGCCGATCACCGTCACAAAGGGTTCGATGAAGTCGATCTGCGTAAGGATTGAGCGGGCAAATTCCTCGAACTTGTTGGTCACAACCGCGACCTTCACACCGCGCGCGGCTAGCTGCGCAATCACTTCGCGGGCGTGGGGGTAGGGCGCAGTGTGGACCGCGTTATGATCGGCGTAATAGGCCAGCATTTGCTTGTAGAGTGGTTTGAACTCTTCTGGAGGCAATCCGCCTTGCGCCTCGATGGCTCGGGCCAGCATGATCTTCGCGCCGCCGCCGATCAGGTCTTTTGAGCTATCGACCGGGACCTGTTCAAACCCGCCCAGTTCGAGTGCGTGGTTCACAGCAGTGCCCAGATCGCGGAAGCTGTCGACAAGCGTGCCGTCGAGATCGAACCCGACGCAATCAAAGGAAAAATCGGCCATGGGTGCGCGCGGTGCAGCAACCTTCTTCATTCTGCAAGCATTTGCTGGCAGGGGCACTCGGGCGTAATGGAGAGACTATGACCGATTTCGCCGCCATCATCCTTGCCGCGGGCAAGGGCACCCGTATGAAGAGCACCTTGCACAAGGTGCTGCATCCGATCGCTGGCAAGCCGATGCTGCTGCATCTGCTCGACAGTTTTGACGAACTTGCTCCACAGCAGACCGTTGTGGTGGTTGGCGACCGGCGCGAGCAGATCGACGCGGCGCTGGACGGGCGCAATGTGGTGACCGCGCTGCAAGACCCGCAACACGGGACCGCGCATGCGGCCTTGCAGGCGAAAGAGGCGTTGAGCGGCTTTGCAGGCCATATCCTTGTTGCTTTTGGCGATGTGCCGATGGTTCACGCCGAGACGGTGCGCAAACTGCTTGCCGCGCTCGAAGGTGGGGCCAAGGTCGCGGTGCTGGGCTTTCGCCCGCCTGACGCGCTTGCCTATGGGCGGATCATTGCCGATGCCGACGGCACCGTGCGCAAAATGGTCGAATTCAAGGATGCGAGCGAAGACGAACGCGCCTGCGACCTGTGCAATTCGGGTCTGATCATCGCCCACTCGGACGATATGTGGCCGCTGCTCGACCTCGTTGGCAATGATAATGCGCAGGGCGAATATTACCTCCCCGATGTCGCCACCGGAGCGATTGCGCGCGGCGACACGGTCAAGGTCGTCGAATGCGGTGCGGCAGAGGTCGCAGGTATCAACAGCCGCGCCGAACTCGCCGCCGCTGAAGCGAATTGGCAGGCCTTCAAGCGCGAAGAGGCGATGGAGGGAGGGGCGACGCTCAAGGCACCCGAAACCGTGTTTTTCAGCTGGGACACCGAGATCGGGGCGGACGTTCTGATCGAACCCAATGTGGTCTTCGGCCCCGGCGTGACAATCGCCGACGGCGCGCACATCAAGAGCTTCTGCCACATCGAAGGCGCCACCATCGCCGGCGGCGCACAGGTCGGCCCCTTCGCTCGCTTGCGCCCAGGGGCTGTGATGGAAGAGAACAGCTTTGTCGGCAATTTCGTCGAGATGAAGAAAGCGACTCTCGGCCCCGGCGCAAAGGCCTCGCACCTCAGCTATATCGGCGATGCCACGGTGGGCGCGAATGCGAACATCGGCGCGGGCACGATCACCTGCAACTACGACGGCTATTTCAAATACCAGACCACGATTGGCGAGCGCGCCTTCATCGGGTCGAACAGCGCGCTGGTCGCGCCTGTGAAAATCGGAGCCGATGCGATTGTCGCGGCAGGCTCTACCGTGAGCCGCGATGTGGCGGCGGGCGAGCTGCGCATGGTGCGTGCGGAACAACTCGTCAAAGATGGCTGGGCCGATCGCTTTCACGACACGATGAAAAAGAAGAAGGCGGCGGCCAAGAAGGGGAAGTGAGCGAGGACCCCCAAACCTGTTGGCTGTGCACTCGCCCGCTGGGTGAGCGGATCGAGTGGCATCATCCTGTTCCCAAGTCCAAGAAGGGGCGCGAGACGGTGCCGGTGCATCCGATCTGCCATCGCACCATCCACGCCAATTTCACCAATGCCGAGTTGGCGCGAATTGGCAATGATGTTGAGGAACTGCGCAATTTTCCCGCGCTTGCGAAATTCCTTAAATGGATCGCCAACAAGCCGCCCGATTTCCACGCTAAAACGCGCCGATAGCGGACCTACGGCGAGCGGTTAGGGGCACGCTCGCCGCGATGCCCGTATCAGGCGTTTTCGAGGCGGTGTGAATTGGCACCGGTGAACTCGCGTTCCCATTCCTCGAACTCGCTGCGCGAAAGCAGATAGCGTTCGCGAGCCTCGTGAAAGCTGATTGCACGGTCGTGCACGGCGCGGACCACATCGGCCTTGCGCGAGGCGGACCAATGCACGCGGTGCGACTTGGGCAGTCCATAGCGTTTGATCGCATCGGCGATCGAAATGTCGCGGGGGTAAGCCATTGCCAATTTCTCCTTTTGATCCCGGCAAAAGAGAAATTTGGCTTTCAGACTTAACGTCGAACTGCGAAAAATACTTAATTCTGCGTTGACGACCTTCGCCGTGCGGGGCTTGCGACGAAGTGAAGCAAAACTGTCGGACTGCTTTACAACCGCCGGGAACCCCAAGCGAAAAGGGCGGCCCCGCAACCGGAACCGCCCTTTCCAAAGTTCTCACGATGCGCGCGGAGTCGCGCCTGTTTGGCCGGACTATTCGCTGCTGTCTTCGCCCGAATTTTCCATCAGCTGCTGCATCAAATAGACATATTGCAGCGCCTGCAGCTTGGCGCGCTGCTCGTTATCGACACCGCCCGAGTGGCCGCCGGTCATGTCCTCATAGTAGTAGTAAGGCTGACCCAGCTCCTTCAGACGCGCCGCGCCTTTGCGTGCGTGCGCCGGATGGGTGCGGTCATCGGCGGTCGAGGCCCACAGGAAGGGGGTGGGGTAATCCACGCCTTCTTTGAGGTTGTGATATGGCGAGTAGGGCGCAATCCAAGCGCGCTGTTCGGGGATGCGCGGATCGCCATATTCGCCGGTCCACGAAGCGCCGCGCCCGATCAGGTGGAAGCGCAGCATGTCAAACAACGGGATCTGAACGATTGCGGCGTTGAACAGGTCCGGACGCTGGGTTAGCGCCGTTCCTACCAGCAGGCCGCCCTGCGAACCGCCCTGAATGCCGAGATGCTCAGGCGAGGTAATCCCGCGCGCCACCAGGTCATCGCCAACCGCCTGGAAATCGTCCCAAGTGCGCTGCTTGTTCTCTCGCATGGCGGTCTGGTGCCAGCCGGGACCGAACTCTCCGCCGCCGCGCAGATTGGTCAGCACGTAAGCGCCGCCGTTCTCCAGCCACAACTTGCCGGTCGAACCAAGATAGCTTGGCAGCTGCGAGATCTGGTAGCCGCCATAGCCATACATCAGTGTTGGCGTGGTGCCGTTCATTTCCATGCCCTCAGGCTTGACGAGGAAGTAGGGGATTTTGGTCCCGTCCTTGCTCGTAGCCTCATACTGTTCGACTTCCATGCCCGCCGGATCGAAACGCGCAGGCGAGGTCTTGAGCACTTCTGGCGTCGAAGTGCCGTCCGAGTAATAGAGCGTTGTCGGGTTGAGGAAATCGGTGACCGTGAACATGATCTGGTCGGTCTTGTCATCGCTCGCCGCGATGCCAACGGTGGCGTTGTCGGGCAGGGGCACCTGCTTTCTTACCCACGCTCCATCTACGAAATCGAATTCGAGCACCTTGCCCACGACGTTGTCGAGCATTCCGACGTAGAGCTTGTTCGCGGTGATCGATCCGCCGCGCTTGGTCTGGCGTTCGGCCGGAGCCCATACCAGCGTCTTTGGCGCGCCATTGGGGTCGGCCTTCCACGCTTCCAGTTCGACCGCGACGATGCTGTCTGCGGGGAAGGTCTGGTCGCCAACGGTCCAGTCGACATCGGTCGAGAACAGCATGTGCCCATCGACGATACCGTAAGGACCGGCCTTGGCGGGGAGATCGAGCTTCACCCAATCGCTGTCAATCGAGACGAAATATTCGCGCTCGTGGAAGCTGACGCCGCGATAGCCGATCATCGCGTGGATGGTGTCGGCGGAATCGCGCATCAGATAGGCGCCTGCCGACACGTCGGTCGCTTCGCCGCGGAACACTTCCTTCGCATCGGAAAGCGGCGTGCCGCGCACCCAGATGCGGGTCGTGAAGGGATATTCGCTTTCGGTGAGCGTGTTTTCGCCGAAATCGCGGCTGACCAGCAGCGTGTCTTCATCGACCCAGCTTGCGCCGCCCTGACTCTTGTCCTCGATCGCGAAGCCGCCCTCGACAAAGCTCTTGGTCGAAGTGTCGAATTCGCGCAGGATCGTCGCGTCCTCGCCGCCGTCGGAGAGTGCGATCATGCAGCGGGTCATTGCGGGCGGCAGGCAGGACGAGCCCTTGTACACCCATTCCTTGCCTTCCGCCGCTGCCAGCGCGTCGACATCGAGCACGGTTTCCCACTCGGGATTTTCGGTCTGGTAGCTTTCAAGCGTCGTGCGACGCAGCAGGCCCTTGGGGTTATCCTTGTCCTGCCAGAAATTATAGAGTCCATCGGGGCGGAAGCTGACGAAGGGGATGCGGTCCTGACTGTCGTAGATCGCCAGCGCCTGTGCCTTCAGTTCGGGAAAGCGCGGGTCGCTTTCGAGCGCGGCGAGCGTGCGCTCGTTCTCGGCGCGGACCCATGTGAGCGCCTCGTCGCTGCGAGCTTCTTCGAGCCAGATATAGGGGTCTTGGTCAGGGCCGGGGACGCCATCGTCCATGTGATGATCGGCATTGGCAGCGGTCGTGGCACCGATGGTCATGACAGCGGCCAGAGCGAGTGTAGAGACAAGTTTCAAAAGTCCTCTCCTTGGAGAATGTGCTGGGCCCTGTGTGCCTAGGAAGCGGTCGGATGTGAAGGGGTTGTGAACAGCGCCCCAAAGCAAAAGGGCGACCACAACGGGCCGCCCTTTCGAAGTTCGTTTCTGCGAAGTGCAATCAGCCTTCGACGTGCTCCGCGAGCACGGTGAGGCCGTTGTCGCCCACTTCGGCAAAGCCGCCGCGCACTTCGATCAGTTCGGGTGCGCCGCCTTCGGTCTTGTAAACCTGCACCGCGCCGTCGCGGATCGTGCTCATGAAAGGCGCATGGCCTTCAAGCACGCCGAATTCGCCTTCGGCACCGGGGACGACGACCATGTGGACGTCTTCCGAGCGGACCAGCTTGGCCGGGGTTACGAGTTCGAAGTGGAGGGCCACTGTCTTACGCGTCCTCAGCCAGCTTGGCGGCCTTTTCGACGACCATGTCGATCCCGCCAACCATGTAGAAAGCTGCTTCGGGCAGGTGGTCGTATTCGCCGTCGACGACAGCCTTGAACGACTTCACCGTGTCCTCAAGCTGCACGAACAGGCCGGGGATATTGGTGAAAACCTCGGCGACGTGGAACGGCTGCGACAGGAACTTCTGGATCTTGCGCGCACGGCTGACGGTGAGCTTATCTTCTTCCGAAAGCTCGTCCATGCCGAGAATGGCGATGATGTCCTGCAGGCTCTTGTACTTCTGCAGCGTTTCCTGAACGCGGCGAGCGGTGTCGTAGTGCTCCTGACCGACAACGCGCGGTTCGAGAACGCGCGAGGTCGAGTCGAGCGGGTCAACCGCCGGGTAGATGCCCAGTTCCGAAATCGCACGGCTCAGCGTGGTCGTCGCGTCAAGGTGAGCGAACGAGGTAGCAGGTGCCGGGTCGGTAAGGTCATCTGCGGGAACGTAGATGGCCTGCACCGAGGTGATCGAGCCCTTGGTGGTCGAGGTGATGCGTTCCTGCAGGTTACCCATGTCGGTCGACAGGGTCGGCTGATAGCCCACGGCCGAAGGAATACGGCCAAGGAGAGCCGACACTTCCGAACCGGCTTGCGTGAAGCGGAAGATGTTATCGACGAAGAACAGAACGTCCTGGCCTTCCTGATCGCGGAAATATTCCGCCATGGTCAGACCCGAAAGAGCAACGCGGGCACGCGCGCCGGGAGGCTCGTTCATCTGGCCGAACACGAGCGCAACCTTGGAACCTTCCGAGGTGGCGTTGCCGTCGGCATCCTTGGCGATAACGCCTGCGTCGAGGAATTCGTGGTAGAGATCGTTACCTTCACGGGTACGCTCACCGACGCCTGCAAAGACGGACACGCCGCCGTGGCCCTTTGCGATGTTGTTGATGAGCTCCTGAATGAGCACGGTCTTGCCCACGCCAGCGCCGCCGAACAGGCCGATCTTACCGCCCTTCGCGTAAGGCGCGAGAAGGTCGATGACCTTGATGCCGGTGACGAGAATGTCTGCTTCGGTCGACTGGTCGATGAAAGCAGGTGCTTCTGCGTGGATCGGCGAGGTCTGCTCGGCACCGATCGGACCGCGCTCGTCGATGGCTTCGCCGACGACGTTCATGATGCGGCCCAGCGTCTTGGGACCAACGGGAACGCTGATCTGCGCGCCGGTGTTGATCACTTCATTGCCGCGGGTGAGGCCTTCGGTCGCGTCCATGGCGATGGTGCGAACGGTGTTTTCACCGAGGTGCTGCGCGACTTCGAGAACGAGGGTCTTGCCGTCATTCTTGGTTTCGAGCGCGGTCAGAATTGCCGGCAGTTCGCCTTCAAACTGCACGTCGACGACGGCGCCGATGACCTGGGAGATCACGCCATTGGTGGTCTGGTTAAGTACGGGTGCGGTGGCCATGTGTCTTTCCTTAGCCTTGCTTTAGAGCGCTTCTGCGCCAGCGATGATTTCGATGAGTTCGGTCGTAATCGCGGCCTGACGGCTGCGGTTGTACTGGATCGTCAGCTTGTTGATGAGGTCGCCTGCATTGCGCGTCGCGTTATCCATCGCGGTCATCGACGCGCCTTGCTCCGATGCTTCACGTTCAAGCAGCGCGCCGAAGATCTGCGTCTTCACATAACGCGGGAGCAGTTCTTCGAGAATTTCCTCTTCACCCGGCTCGTATTCGACCACGGCGTCGCTTTCGACGACAACCTCTGGCGAGGGGACCGGGATCAGCTGGTTGACGGTCGGGTTCTGGACCAGTGCCGACTGGAAGGTTGGGAAGATCAGGTGAGCGACGTCGAACATGCCGCCTTCGAACAGGTCGACCAGCTCGGTGGCGATCGCTTCGGCTTCTTCGAAACCGGGAACGCGGACCGTCGAGGTGTCAAAGCCGCCGCCGATCTTCTCGGCGAACTCACGCTTCAGCGGTGCACGACCCTTCTTACCGATCAGGTAGAAGTCGACTTCCTTTCCTTCGGCAAGCAGCGCATTCGCCTTGGCTTTGGCAGCCTTGACGATGTTCGAGTTGAGACCGCCGCACAGTCCCTTGTCGGTGTTGACCACCACAAGGAGATTGCGCTGCTGGCTTCCGGTGCCGCGCAGCAGCTTGGGAGCGGCATCGCCGCTAACCTTGCTGGCGAGGCTGGCCATCACAGCCGACAAACGCTCGGCATAGGGACGACCGGCTTCGGCCGCCGCCTGTGCACGGCGCAGCTTGGCCGCTGCGACCATCTGCTTGGCCTTGGTGATCTTCTGGGTCGATTTGACCGAGTTGATCCGACCTTTAAGTTCCTTAAGTGAGGGCACTGAGGCGCTCCGTTTAGCTTAGGTCGATTAGGCGAACTGCTTGGCGAAAGCTTCGAGACCGGCCACGACTTTCGCCTTGGTGTCGTCCTCGAACTTGCCGCTGCTGCGGATTTCGGCGAGCACATCGGCGTGTTCGCCGCGGAAGAACGCCAGCATCTGCTCTTCATATTCGTTCACGCGGTCAACCGCGATCCCGTCGATGAAGCCGTTGGTACCGGCGAAGATCGACACAGTCTGCTCTTCGAACGGCATCGGGTTGAACTGCTTCTGCTTGAGCAGCTCGGTAAGACGCGCGCCGCGGTTCAGGAGCTTCTGCGTTGCGGCGTCGAGGTCCGAGCCGAACTGCGCGAAGGCAGCCATTTCACGATACTGTGCAAGGTCGAGCTTCATCGAGCCCGAGACCTTCTTCATCGCCTTGGTCTGGGCGGCACCGCCCACACGCGACACCGAGAGACCGACGTTAATAGCCGGACGGATGCCCTGGTAGAACAGGTCGGTTTCGAGGAAGATCTGGCCGTCGGTGATCGAGATCACGTTGGTCGGAATATAGGCCGACACGTCGCCTGCCTGCGTTTCGATGATCGGAAGCGCGGTCAACGAGCCGCCGCCTTCGCTTTTGTTCATCTTTGCAGCGCGCTCGAGAAGACGGCTGTGGAGATAGAACACGTCGCCCGGGTATGCTTCACGGCCCGGAGGACGACGCAGCAGGAGCGACATCTGACGATAGGCGACAGCCTGCTTGG
>JAYPMZ010000062.1:0-2819 GCA_038130205.1 Erythrobacteraceae bacterium
ACCTGCGGGAAGCGGCCAAACCCTACTGGATGGAACACATGGAACTGTGTCCTGGGGGTGAAACACGACCGCGCCCGGCAGGCCCGACAGGTTCGGTGTGAAAAGTGCAAAGTCGCCTGCGTCATCGCCGCTAGAAAGCACAAATCAGCCGAGTAGGAAAACCGCCACCGGCCCGCACGCGCCCGCGCGCCGTCCCGAAACTTTAGCCGTAAACCTATGGTTATCCATCAATCTTCTTTGACACCCCGATTTCGCGGCCTAGGGTGACACGGTCATCTTGACCAATGGGGCGCCCTCTATGAATTTGCATCTGCGTTACGCAGCCGTGTCGTTGCTTGCCTTGAGTTGTTCCACTGCCGCGCTGGCAGGGGACGAACCCGTTTACGAGGCTTCGCCCGATTGGGTGGTTCCGGTCGATATGGATCAGGTCGAGCGCGATCCCGCTAATGACCGCATCGTCAGCGATACGCAGATCCGCATCGACGAAGGGCTCTTGTGGCGCTACACGGACGTCATCTACCGTGTTTCGAATCTGAGTGATCTGACCGAGGTCGGCACGCTGAAAGCGCAGTGGATGCCCGACAAGGGCGACCTGATCGTCCACCGGATTGCGATCCTCCGCGATGACGAGACGATTGATCTGGTCGAAGCGGGCGAGCGGCTGGAAGTGCTGCGCCGCGAGCAGCAGCTTGAAAGCCACATCATCGATGGCGAACTGACCGCGACCCTGTCGGTCCCCGGCCTGCGCGTAGGCGACGAATTGCAGATGGCCTATTCGGTCACGCGCTCCGATCAGGCGCTGGGCCGCGAAGTGCAGAGCCAGTCCTACCTCTGGCGCGAACCGAGCACGGCAGCCGATTACGCGCGCGTGCTGGTGTCGTGGCCCGAAGACCTCGATGTCCGCTATCAGGCCGGCCCCAATTTCGAGATTGCTCCCGCTGAAAAGCGCGGCGGGCACAACTGGCTGGAAGTGGCGCTGCCTCTGCCCGAAGCCGAAGAGCTGCCGCAGGACGCGCCGGCGCGATTTTTGCGCAGCACTTTCTTGCAGGTCGGAACCTTTGACGATTGGGCCGAGGTTTCCAGCGTCATGGCACCCTATTACAGCACCGAGAGCGCGCTTGACGGTCTCGACGATCTGCAAGCCAAGGTGGAGAAAATCCGCGCCGGCCACGATACCGATCTGGCGCGTGCCGTCGCCGCGCTCGAACTGGTGCAGGAAGACATTCGCTACCTGCTCAACGGGCTGGATGGCGGCAATTACATCCCGCAGGATGTGGCGACGACCTGGGAAAAGAAATACGGCGACTGCAAGGCAAAGACCCTGATCCTGCTGGCGCTGCTCGATCAGCTCGGGATCGAGGCCGAACCCGTTCTGGCATCGGTCAACCAGAGCAATTCCGTCCCTGTCTCTCTGCCGCTGCCGGGGGCATTCGATCACGTGCTGGTGCGGGCAACGATCGACGGCAACCATTATTATCTCGACGGCACTTCGCTGGGGGCAAATGTTACGATTGCGGGCAATGTTCCCGCGTTCGAATATGTTCTGCCGCTGCGGGCCGAGGGCGCCGATCTCGAACCTATCGTGCAGGTCCTGCCGCGTGTCCCCGAGTCCACTTTCGCGATGACCGTCGATGCGTCGGCAGGCGGGGATATCCCTTCGCTCGTCGAGATAAGCGTGAAATTCGTCGGTGCGGCGGCTGCGCAGCTCAACGCCCATGCCGACAAGCTCAACGATGATGCCAAGCGCCAGCTTGCGCGTCAGGCCGGCTCGGAGGGCGCGATTGCCAATGTCGAAATCGTTGCGGGCGAAGACGACAGTGTTGCCACCATGATCATGAGCGGCGTGATGCCGCCAATGTTCGACTATGAAGGTGTGCGCGGAGAATTCGAGCCTGCTTTCGCAACAACCGAAGTCGAATTTTCGCCCGACCGTTCGCGCCGCGACTGGCGCGGAATTCCTGTCTCGGTCGGAGCTGCCAGTGCCGCGGCATTCAATCTGAACGTGGTTCTGCCAGAGGGGATCGAAGGGTTCGAACTGCGCGGAGATACCTCGCTCGACGAACTCGTCGCCGGCCAGCGTCTTCAACGCGAAATCCGCATTAACGACGGCATTGTGGCGGTCGAAGAGCTGATCACCAGCCAGGGCGGTGAAATCGCGGCTGACCAGATCACCGCCGAGCGTCGCAAGGCACAGAGTTTCTCGCGCAACGAGGTAAAGCTGATCGCGCCCGAGGGAATGCCCCGGCGCTGGCGCTTTGCACAGAGTGCAGACCGCTCCGAGCTGGCTGCAATCGAAGCGACCTATGCAAAGGTCATCGCCAACGATCCCGAGGAAGCGACGCCTTATGTCACCCGCGCGGGCTTCCGCTACGACACTTATGACTTTGCCGGTTCGCTCGAAGACATGAACACGGTCATCGAACTGGAAGGGACTGCCGAATACCACGCGCAGCGCTCCACGGTGCACCTGCAATTGCGTGATCTGGATGCGGCGGTGGAAGATCTGACAGAAGCCTATCTTCTCCAGCCCACACCATGGCGGGCGATGAACCTTGCCGGCATCCTGCTTGAAAACGGGGATGCCGCCGAAGCGCGAGAATTGCTCGAAGGCGAGGACGGCGACGAGGAAGTTCGCCAATCGCTGGCGGTGTCGCTCGCCGAACTCGATGCCTATGCCGGTGATGGCAAGGCCGGTCTTGCGCGGATCGACCTGTCAATGAAGGACGATCCCAACAACGCGTATATGATGAACGAGAAATGCTGGTTCATGGGGACTTGGCAGGTCGAAGTGCGCGATGCGATCGACGTTTGTACCAAGG
>JAYPMZ010000062.1:2829-4107 GCA_038130205.1 Erythrobacteraceae bacterium
GTACCAAGGCGGTCGAACTCGGCGGGAAAGCCGCATATCTCGATAGCCGCGCGATGGTCTATTATCGCAATGGCATGTTCGAAGAAGCGCTCGCCGATCTGGACGCGGCGCTTGATCGCAAGCCCGAAATGAACGGCTCGCTGCTGTTGCGGGGTGTGATCCTGCGCGAACAGGGCGATGCTGCGGGGCAGAAGGACATTGATGCCGCGCTCGCACGCGACCCGATGCTGGCATCGAGCTACGGTCTTTTCGGCTTCGAATTCTAGTTCCCGCGGGCGGTATAAACCGCTTTCAGATCAAGCCCTTGGCGCGCAGGCTCACATGGCCTTCGCGCCCGATGATCACGTGATCGTGCAACGTGACACCCAACAGCCGGCCAGCCTCTGCGATCTTCTGGGTAATCTGGATATCGGCGCGGCTGGGCTCGGGGCTGCCAGAGGGGTGGTTATGGACGAGGATCAGCGCGCTGGCGCCCACGTCCATCGCCTTGCGGATCACCTCTCGCGGGTGGATTGCGGCTTCGTCGATCGAACCTTCGGAGGCATGATGGTCGTCGATCAGGCGGTTCTTTGCATCAAGATAGAGCACGCGCACACGCTCCACCGTCAGATGCGCCATGTCGGCGGTGAGGTAGTCGATCAGCGCCTGCCAGCTGCCCAGCACCGGCTTTGACGACATGGCGCTGCGCGTCATCCGGCGCGAGGCGAGCGCGACGGCTTTCAATGCAGCGGCGCTGGATTCGCCCAATCCCTTGATCTGCTGCAGCGCACGCGGATCGGCGTTGAGGACGGCGGAGAGCGATCCGAAATGCTTGAGCAGCGCCTTGGCGAGCGGCTTTGTATCGCCGCGCGGGATAGCGGCGAACAGGAGGTATTCGAGCACTTCGTAATCCGCGAGCGCTTCCGCGCCCCCTTTGAGCAGCCGCTGGCGCAGCCGCTCGCGGTGGCCGAGACCCGCCGCTTTGCCCGAATCCGAGCCGGACGGGGCCGCGCCCTTTTCTTCGGCATGGCTATCTTCGGCTGGGCCGAAATCGAATTTGTCTTCAGATTGTGGCAATCTGCGCCTCACCACTGATAATCCTGCAATTTGATCTGACTATAATTGCCTTTGCCCGTCATTCCGCGCAAGTGCAGACCCATATGGCCCCCGCCGACCCGCTTTTGATACCTCCTGAAACGCGCAAGAGGCGCCTGCGCGGTCTGTGGCCGCAGAAGTGGCGCTGGCGGATCAGTCTTATCCTGCTGATCTCGCTGATGGCGCTCGCCGCTGTGGCATGGA
>JAYPMZ010000062.1:4117-4729 GCA_038130205.1 Erythrobacteraceae bacterium
CGAGCGCAAGCAGATCGCGGGCAATATCATCGACGATGCGCTGGAATCGAACGGGCTGGAGGCGACCTACGATATCGTCTCGATCGGGCCGCAGCAGCAGGTGATCGCCAATCTGGTGATCGGCGACCCGCAAGCGCCCGACCTCACCGCAGAGCGCGTCCTGGTCGACATTGTCTATTCTTACGGCTCGCCGCAGATCGGGCGGGTCGAGCTGGTGCGCCCGCGGCTCTACGGCACATTGCGCGACGGCACGCTGAGCTTCGGCGCACTCGATCCGTTGCTTTATGCCGAAAGCGACGAGCCAGCGGGCCTGCCCGAACTCGACCTGTCGATCGTCGACGGGCGTGCGCGGATCGACAGCGATTACGGCGTTATCGGGGCCAAGCTCGAAGGGGCAGGGCGGCTCGACGATGGTTTCGAAGGCACGCTTGCGGCGACTGCGCCGGGGCTGGGGGTCGAGGGGTGCAGAGCCGAACAGGCGACGCTCTACGGTGCGCTCAGCACCCAGGGCGGTGAACCGGCGTTCGAAGGTCCGCTGCGGCTGCGCGGGCTCGGCTGCGAAGGCGCGAGCCTCGCCAGCGCGGATATCGCCGCGCGCTTGAGCCTGACCGA
>JAYPMZ010000062.1:4739-15099 GCA_038130205.1 Erythrobacteraceae bacterium
GGCTCTCCCGGCCGCACCACTGCGGGCAGCCGCTCGCCGACGATCTCGCCGAGGTGGACGGCGACTTCGGCCTTGCCGCTGCCGGTCTGGGCTTTGCCGGAAATGGCGTTGAGGCGCTCGACGGCAATATCGGGCTCCTGTGGCGCTTTGCTGGCGAGCGGGAGGGCACGCTCGGCGACCTCAGCCTGACGCATGACCTCGCCGCCAGCGACCTTTCGCTGTCGGGCGCGCGCATCGTTGCTTTGCGTATGGAAGGCTCCGGGCGGATCAGCGACAACATGACCCGTAGCGAATTCACCGCCCAGATCGAGGGCGAACGCGTAGACCTTGGCCTAGCTGGTAATTCGTCGCTCGAACAGGCCCGCAAGGCCAGCGAGGGACCGCTGGCTGCATCCTTGCTCGGCAAGCTGGAGCGCGGTCTTGCCAGCGCGCTTTCCGACGGGACGGTGCAAGGCGATGTGACGCTGCGATTTAATGAAGACGGCCTGCGCGTGATCGTCCCCGAAGCGCGTCTGCGCAGCGGATCGGGCGAGACGGTGCTAGCGCTCTCGCGGGTCAGCTACGCCAGCAGGGGTGGGCGGTTCTCGGGCAATATTTTGACAGGTGGTGCGAACCTGCCGCGCATCAATGGCCGGATGGAGCAGGTTGAGGGCGGCGACCTCGCACTGCGGATGACCATGGCCGAGTATCGCGCGGGCAGCGACGCGCTGGCGATACCGCGCATGGAACTGCGCCAGTCGCCTGATGGCCGACTTGCCTTCAGCGGTATGGTGCAAGCCGAAGGCGCACTTCCTGGCGGGGCGGTGCGCGGCCTGCAAGTGCCGCTGGAGGGCAGCTGGTCAGCGCAAGGAGGGCTGACGGTGGGCCAGCGCTGCACCGATGTCCGGCTGGCC
This sequence comes from Erythrobacteraceae bacterium, assembly GCA_038130205.1. Classification (GTDB taxonomy): domain Bacteria; phylum Pseudomonadota; class Alphaproteobacteria; order Sphingomonadales; family Sphingomonadaceae; genus Erythrobacter. The sequence continues at coordinate 5,633 of JAYPMZ010000062.1, forward strand.
TCGCTGCAAATCTACCAATTGTCGCTGCGCGAGCGCTCTGTGCGGCTGTGTCCGCAAGCAGGCAGCGCGATGGTGCGGTATCGCGATGCGCTCGACGTGGCGATGGTCAGCGACAATCTCCTCCTCGAAGGGGCGCTGTCCGATACGCCGACGCGCGTCGCTGCCGACCGCGTGACGCTGCGCTATCCCGGCCCGTTCACGTTCACCGGCCTCGAAGCGGTGATCGGAACGCCCGACAGCGCCATGCGCCTCACCGCATCCTCGCTCGACGGCACGCTGGGCGACAACATCGGCGGCAGCTTCGCAGGCGGCACGGCGGCGATGGATATCGTCCCGCTCGACCTGTCCGATCTTTCAGGCAATTGGAGCTTTGCAGACGGCGCGCTGGCGGTGAGCGATGGCGGCTTCACTCTGGTCGAGCGCACCGGTCCCGGCCCAGACCTAGTCCTGCAAAGCCGCTTCGAGCCGATGAGAGCGCGCGGGGCTACGCTGACGCTGATCGACGGCGTGATCGCTGCCGAGGCACCGCTGCGCCGCTTCGATCCGGGTCAGATCATCGCCAATGTCTCCGTGCGCCACGACCTGTCGAGCGGGATGGGCCGCGCCGATATCGACGTGCCCGGCGTGCGCTTTGTCGACAAGGGCTTCCAACCCGAAGATCTGAGCTATCTCGCCAAGGGCGTGATCGCCGCCGCCGAGGGCACGGTCAGCGGCAAGGGCGAGGTGACGTGGACTTCCGATGGCATCGATTCTTCAGGCACATTCGCCTCCGACGATTTCGATTTTGCCGCCGCATTCGGCCCTGTGCGCGGGGTGAAGGGGCAGATCGTGTTTACCGACCTTCTGGGTCTCACCACCGCGCCATCGCAGGTGATCGAGATCGCCTCGGTCAATCCGGGGGTCGAGGCGCTCGGCGGGCGCTTGCAGTTTGCGCTCACGGGCGGGGAACTGATCACGGTCGAGGACGGACGCTGGCCCTTCATGGGCGGCACGCTGATCCTGCGCCCGACAACCATCGATTACGCCAGCAATGGCGGGCAGAGCTATGTCTTCGAACTCGTCGCGCTCGATGCGGCCACCTTCGTGTCGCAGATGGAGCTGACCAATATCGGCGCGACCGGCACGTTCGACGGCACCATCCCGATCTATTTCGATGCCGAAGGCAATGGCTCGATCCGCGGCGGCCTGCTGATCTCGCGTCCGCCCGGGGGCAATGTCTCCTATGTCGGCGAACTGACCTATGAAGACCTCGGCACGATGGCCAACTATGCCTTCCAGTCGCTGCGCTCGCTCGACTATCGCCAGATGAGCGTCGAGTTGAACGGCTCTCTGGCAGGCGAGATCATCACCAATTTCCAGATCGACGGCGTGCGGCAGGGCGAAGGGGCGAGCCGCAATTTCGTCACCCGCCGCCTGTCGAAACTGCCGATCCGGTTCAAGATCAACGTGCGCTCGGAAAACTTCTACCAGCTGGCGACCATCGTGCGTGGCGTGTTCGACCCGACGCTGTTCGATACCGAGAGCGCGCGCCGCGGGCTCAATATCGACGGGCTGCTGCGGGATGGGCGCATGGTTCCGCTGGCTCCCTTTACCAGCGGCGGCGAAGAGGACGCCCCCGACGACGCGCCGCCGATTCCGCCTGCCATTTCTGCCGAATCCCCGCGCCGCGATGAACCCGCCGTTCAACCTCCAGAAAGCGATAAACTGCCATGAAACTGTGTAAATTGACCCGGAATGGCCCCGCTGCCACTAAGGAAGCGAAGAAGGGGGCGGAAACCATGCCGGGAAGAATTGTTGCCAAAGCCGGACTTGCGGCGATGGGCCTCACGACGCTTTCGGGCTGCATCAATATCGCAGCACCCGAAGAACCGATCGTGATCGAGCTCAACGTCAATATCCGCGCCGAAGTGCTCTACCGCTTGGCCGAAGACGCCAACAACACGATTGAAGAGAATGCAGATATCTTCTGATCCGCCTGCCGGACGGAGATTGTAAGGAACGAGACGATGACCATGATCCGCACTTCCATGCTGGCCGCCGCTGCGGGGCTGATCGCCCTCACCGGCATCGCCGCGCCCGCACAGGCGCAGCGCGACCCGGCCTATGCGGCTGCGCGCGCCAATGGCTCGATCGGAGAACAGACCGACGGCTATCTGGGGATTGTCGGCGCTGCGACTCCTGAACTTCAGCGTCTGGTGAGCGACATCAACATCCGTCGCCGCGCGATTTATGCGGAAAAGGCGCAGGAAAATAACGCAACGCTCGAACAATATGCGACGACCTCGGGCTGTCAGGCGATTGCGCGCACCGTGCCGGGCGAAAAGTACCAGGCGCCCGACGGCAGCTGGAAAACCCGCACCGAAGCGCCGCCCGAGCGTTTGAGCGTGTGTCCCTGATCCGAAGGATCAGGTTTCTTTGCATGGCGAAGGCGCATCCGCGCCTTCGTCCTCGCTAGACGCGCGGCAAGCCGCGCCCGCTGCGGGCGGCCAGTCAGCCTTGCGGCGCTGTGCGCCGTTCCGAGCGCTTCCTCGCTAGATCACTCACAAACCCATAATCACAAGTGGCCGGGAATGATCCGGCCCGCGCCCAGCGGGCCGCGAGCGCACGCGCACGAGCCGCAGGTGCCCGAGCGCAGCGAAGGAACAGCACCGAGGACGAAGGCGCGGATGCGCCTTCGCAAAACAAGAAACCAACATGGCGCGCCGACGTTTGAACATGCGCAAAACGCCCACACCATGTTGACTCCAGAATCACGCTCTTCTAGGGGGCACACGCCCTTGGCGGGCACCTTGTTGTTGCGTGTCTCGCACTCCTCTGTAAGGACGCAAGCATGAACGACGAGAAGCCCGTCCGAGAACCCATTGCTGAGGATGCGCGGATTGACGCGCTCGAGAAGCGGCTGAAAGCTGCACGCGAGCGTGAAGATGAGCGCAACCGGCCAAAGGTTTCCGGCACCGATGCGAATTATCGCAGCGGCAACCGGGTACTGGCGGATCTGCTTGGCGGTATTCTCGGAGGAAGTTTGATCGGCTACGCGTTTGACGCGCTTGTCGGTACGCTGCCTTGGGGTCTGTTGGTTGGTCTGTTCCTCGGGATAGGCGTTGCCTTCAGGAACATTATTCGCGGCGCAAGCACGGCTCCTGAAGAGACCGAATAGGTCTGTTCCAAGGGGCCGCGTTTTTACAGGTATCAGGGATACAAGAGATCGTGGCAGCCGAAGAAGGCAAAGTCGATCCGATGCACCAGTTCCAGATCGAGCCGTTGTTCGGCGCCGATTGGGATATTGCTGGGTACAACATCGCGTTCACCAACTCGGCAGCGTGGATGGCCGTCACGGTCGTCCTGCTGTGGGCTTTCGTGTATTTCGGGATGAAGCGCGAGCTGGTCCCAGGTCGCTGGCAAATGGCGGTGGAGACCTTCACCGGCTTCATCGACGACATGCTGACGGCCAACATTGGCAAGGAAGGCAAAAAATACCTTCCTTACGTGTTCAGCCTGTTCATGTTCATCCTGTTCGGGAACCTGCTCGGCCTGCTTCCGCTCGGCCTCGTGTTTCTGCACCCGTTCACTTTCACCAGCCACTTCACCATTACCGGCGTTCTGGCTGTGATGAGCTTCTCGATCGTGCTGATCGTGGGCTTCTGGAAGCACGGCATCAAGTTTTTCACCCTGTTCATTCCGCACGGCACGCCCGCGCCGATGGTTCCGGCGATTTTCCTGATCGAGCTGTTCTCGTTCATGATCCGTCCGTTCAGCCTCGGCCTGCGACTGTTCGTTGCCATGATGGCGGGCCACGTCCTGCTGAAAGTTCTTTCGAGCTTTGTTATGGACGGTCTCAACGCAGGGATCGGCACCAGCCTGATCGTCGCCATCCCCAGCTTCGTGCTGATGATCGGTATCTCGGCGCTCGAAATTCTGGTTGCCGGTATTCAGGCATACGTCTTTGCGCTGCTCACGTCGCTCTACATCAACGACGCCGAGCACCTTCACTGATTTTACCATTTACCTTTCCAACTAATTTGAATCTCAAGGAGTTTTTACAATGGAAGCAGAAGCAGCCAAGCTCGTCGGCGCAGGCCTCGCAGCAATCGGTGCCGGTATGGCAGCCATCGGCGTGGGTAACGTCTTTGGTTCGTTCCTCGAAAGCGCACTGCGCAACCCGGGTGCCGCTGACGGCCAGCAGGGTCGTCTGTTCATCGGCTTCGCCGCTGCCGAACTTCTCGGCCTGCTGGCGTTCGTCGTTGCGATGATCCTGATCTTCGTCGCCTAAGCTACAACACATTCCGGGCCGGCCTGCCTTACCGGCGGTCGGCCCGTATTGTTGATTTCAAGCTCGACCGAACGGACCAACGCTCCATGCCTCAGATAGCCCAGCTCGCCGAGACATACTCCAGCCAGATCTTCTGGTTGCTGGTGTTCTTTGGCATCACCTTCTTCCTCATCGGCCGCGGGATGGTTCCCAAGGTGATGAGCACGGTGGAACTGCGCGACAAGCAGATCGCAGACGACCTCGCAGCGGCGCAGGCCGCGCGCGATGCCGCCGACGATCAGGAAGAGGCCTGGCGCGAGCGTGAGAACGCCAACCGTGCCAAGGCGCAGGGTCTGATCGCCGAGGCCAAATCGGCAGCCGCCGCTTCTTCGGAAGCCAAGCTTGCCAAGGCCCAGCAACGTCTCGACGCGCAGCTTTCCGCTGCCGAAGCCGAGATCGAAGCCGCGCGCAACAGCGCCATGGCCGAGGTCGAGGACGTCGCAGCCGAAGCAACGCAGGACATCGTCGCCCGCCTTGCCGGCGCGAAGGTCGATAAGCGGACCGCACGGTCTGCCGTGAAGAAGGCACTCGTCAATGGCTGATATCCTTTTCAATCTGGTGGCAGCTGAAGGTCCGTCGGCTTTCGGCATGCAGGACTACCAGTGGGTTTCGCTCGCCATGGCGGTGCTGATCGCCATCGTGCTTTGGAAGAAGGTCCCCGGCCTGATTGCCGGTGGCCTCGACAACAAGATCGCGCAGATCAAGGCGCAGCTCGACGAAGCCAAGGCGCTGCGTGCCGAAGCCGAAGCGCTGCGTGACGAATACACCGCCAAAATCACCTCGGCCGAACAGGACGCCGAAGCGATGATGGAAGGCGCCAAGCGCGAAGCCGACGCCATTCTCGCCAAGGCCGAGAGCGACAGCGAAGCGATGATCGCCCGCCGCAAGCGTATGGCCGAGGACAAGATCGCCGCGGCTGAGCGCGAAGCTGTCGATGGTGTGCGCGCCAGCGCCGCCAACGCCGCAGCCGCCGCATCGCGCGCTATCATCGCCGACAAGCATGACAGCGAAGCGGACAAGAAGCTTGCAGACGAGGTCATTTCCTCGCTATAAGCTGACGCTACGGAATTGAGAGTTGGAGAGGAGAAGGGCGGCCCGCGAAGGCCGCCTTTCTTGTTTTCGGGTTCAGACTAGAGTCCCGGCTCGAACACCAGCTTGCCCACCAGTTCGCGGTCCCGCATCGCCTCGAAACCCTCGCGCCAGCGCGACAGAGGCAAGGTGCGGTCGATCGCGGGCGTGATTTTCCCCGAATTTGCCAGATCGCGCACCGCAGCCGAGATCGCCGCACCGCGTTCGGGCAGGCGGCGCGCATATTCGCCCGCGCGCAGGCCGACGACCGAAAAGCCCTTGATGAGCGGGATATTGGTCGCGATGTCGGCGATCCGCCCGCTGGTGAAGCCCACGACCACCAGCTTGCCAGCGAAAGCCACGCAGCGGGTGCATTCGTCGAACACATCACCGCCGACGACGTCGAACACCACATCGCACAACGCACCGCCGGTAATATTGCTCACAGCCTCGCGGAACCGGCCTTCGCTGACGATGACTTCATCGATAGCGGGGCAGGCGCGCAGGATCGCTTCGCGCTTTGCCTTGGAGCCTGTGGCGGCGATTACCTTCGCGCCGAGCGCCTTTGCGAGATCGCAGGCGGCCAGCCCGACACCGCCGCTAGCACCCGTCACCATCACCCACTGACCCGGCTTGATCCCGCACAATTCGACCAGACCGGTGTAGCCGGTCGTATAGGCGGCTCCCATCGCGGCGGCTTGTGCGTTGGTGATGTCGGGGGAGAGCGAGAGTGCGCGGGCGGGCACGCTCACCATTTCGGCAAAGGCGCCGGTTTTGTTCCCGCCCATCACGCGGTCACCGGGCGCAAAGCCGCTGTCCGCGTCCGTCTCGACCACTTCTCCTGCGAACTCGAGTCCGCTGGTGAAGGGAGGCTCGGGTTTGAACTGGTATTTCCCTTGCGTCATCAGCAGGTCGGGAAAATTGAGCGAGGCGGCGCCGACCTGCACCAGCACTTCTCCTGAAGCGCGGGTAGGGGCGGGCACGTCTTCCAGCGCAACACCGGATAGGTCGTCCGACAGGTGGTTCACGCGCAGTGCTTGCATGATGGGCTTCAGAAGCTGTCCTTGGCCGCCCTGAGCGCCGCAAAGGTCTCGTGCGGCGCATCGCCGCCCCAGCGCGCCTGCATCGCGGGATCGTCGGCGCGCAGGAAGGGGTTGGTGGCAAGCTCGCGCTTGAGGACGGTTGGAACGGTCCATTCACCGCGCGCGCGCTTTTGCTCGACCTCTGCTGCGTAGGCCTGCAGTTCTTCATTGTCTGGATCGGCGTGGAGCGCGAATTTCGCGTTCGCAGCGGTATATTCATGCGCGCAATAGAGCACCGTCGCGGTTGAGAGGCGCTTGATGCGTTCGAGTGCGCGCCAGAACTGCTCCGGCTCGCCTTCGAACATGCGTCCGCAGCCCAGCGCAAACACGCTGTCGCCGACAAAAGCGATACCTTCCTCGACAATGTGAAAGGCGATATGGCCGTTAGTATGGCCTGAAACGTCGATCACGTCGGCGCGGTGTTCGCCGAGGTTCACGCTGTCGCCATGCGCCACCACGCGGTCGACGGGGCCGATTTTGTCGACCACCTCCTGCGGTCCCAGTACCCGCGCTCCGGTCGCCTCGACGATGGCGGCGTTCCCGCCCGCATGATCGGGGTGCCAGTGTGTGTTCCAGATATGGGTGATGGTCCAGCCCTTGGCCTCTGCCTGTTTGAGATACTCCTTGCCATCGGGCGTATCGATCGCGGCGGTCTCGCCGGTCACGGAGTTGTGCAGGAGGTATCCGTAATTGTCGGACAGGCAGGGGAATTGGTGGACTGTTAGCATGGTGGGGAGTGTAGGCCCCAAGGTGAGCATAGAAAAGGCCCGAGTGCTCATGTGAGCGCCCGGGCCTTTTGTTATCTGGCGATGTTTCGGCGCCGTAGGCGTCGCAAAGCCGACTGGTCGCCCGCAGGCGCCCGTAGCGAAGCGAAGGAACAGCGCAGAGGACGCGCCCCCGTATGGGGGCGCGATACCTTTACTCGCCCTTCTTGAGAGCTTCGCCGAGGATGTCGCCCAGCGATGCGCCGCTGTCGGACGAACCGAACTGCTGCACTGCTTCCTTTTCTTCGGCGATCTGACGCGCCTTGATCGAGAAGTTGGGCTTCTTCGAACGGTCGAAACCGGTGACCATTGCATCGATCTTGCTGCCGACCTGGAAGCGGTCGGGGCGCTGTTCGTCGCGGTCACGGCCGAGGTCCGAACGCTTGATGAAGCCGGTTGCGCCATCGTCGCCAACCTGCACTTCGAGGCCGCCATCGCGGACTTCGAGAACGGTGACGGTGACGGTCTGGCCCTTGCGGAGCGTACCGGCTGCGGCTGCGCCTGCTTCGGTCGGAGCGCCCTTTTCGAGCTGCTTCATGCCGAGGCTGATGCGCTGCGTCTCGGCGTGGAGGACGAGGACGAGCGCCTTCACCGTGTCACCGATGGTGTGTAGGGCCAGCGCGTCTTCGCCCGAGATGCCCCAAGCGATGTCCGACATGTGGACCATGCCGTCGACGTCGCCATCCAGACCGATGAACAGACCGAATTCGGTGGCGTTCTTGACTTCGCCTTCGACTTCGGTGCCGACCGGGTGCTTCTCGGCGAACTCGTCCCACGGATTGCGCTGGGCCTGCTTGAGGCCGAGCGAAATACGACGCTTTTCGCTGTCGACTTCGAGGACCATGACTTCGACTTCCTGCGAGGTCGAAACGATCTTGCCCGGGTGGACGTTCTTCTTGGTCCAGCTCATTTCCGAAACGTGGACGAGGCCTTCGATGCCCGGTTCCAGTTCGACGAATGCGCCGTATTCGGTGATGTTGGTCACCTGGCCGGTGAGCTTCATGTTGACCGGATACTTCGCGGCAACGCCATCCCAGGGATCGCTTTCCAGCTGCTTCATGCCGAGGCTGATGCGCTGCGTATCGGCGTTGATACGAACGATCTGCACCGTCACGGTGTCACCGATATTGATGACTTCGCTGGGGTGGTTGACGCGCTTGTAGCTCATGTCGGTGACGTGCAGCAGGCCGTCGATACCGCCGAGGTCCACGAATGCACCGTAATCGGTGATGTTCTTGACGACGCCGTCGATCACCTGACCTTCGGCCAGCTTGTCGATCAGCTCGCTGCGCTGTTCGGCACGGGTTTCTTCAAGCACGGCACGACGCGAGACAACGATGTTGCCACGGCGACGGTCCATCTTGAGGATCTGGAACGGCTGCGGCACTTCCATCAGCGGAGTGACATCGCGAACCGGACGGATGTCGACCTGGCTGCCGGGCAGGAAGGCCACGGCGCCGTCGAGGTCGACGGTGAAGCCACCCTTGACGCGGCCGAAGATGCGGCCGTCGACGCGCTTGCCTTCGCCGAACTCGCTTTCGAGCTTGTCCCAGGCAGCTTCGCGACGGGCGCGGTCACGCGACAGCATCGCTTCGCCGTCGGCGTTTTCAACGCGGTCGACATAGACTTCGACTTCGCCGCCAACGGTCAGGCCGTGGTCGTCTTCGCCGCGCGAGAATTCTTTGAGGGAGACGCGGCCTTCGCTCTTGAGGCCTACGTCGATCACGGCATAACCGTTTTCGATGGCAGTGACGGTGCCCTTGACAACGCGGCCTTCGAAGCCTTCGTCGCCGGCGCCGCCGAGCTGTTCGTTAAGAAGCGCTTCGAAATCGTCGCGCGTCGGGTTTGCTGAAGTTGCCATAAGTTAGGCGTTTCCTGTTTCGTTTTGCTACCGGCCACCGGTTTTTCCGGGGTCTTGGTCCGTCGCATACGCACCATTGCGCAGGCATACGGGGCAAGAGGCCGACGTCTCCGCAAGGCCGAATGCCACAGCAGAGGTCCTTTCAACCTGTGAGGATTGCGAGAACGGGGGCGCGCCTAGGCGAGAAACCGCACAAACGCAAGGATTTTGGGGCTTCGGGGCGGGGGTGTCTGGCTAACAGTTTCATAACCAACGGGCTCTATGCAAATTTTCGCGCCATGCAGGGGGCGCGGGATATCGACGGGAGTTGGAATTGCGCAGAGTTTCAAACATCGCCGCCAAGGCATTGCTGGCAGGAACCACGCTGGCGCTGGCCGCATGCG
>JAYPMZ010000063.1:0-1529 GCA_038130205.1 Erythrobacteraceae bacterium
GATGTCGACAGCCGCGTGCTGTACTATCACTTCGAGGACTACAAAAAGGCATTCGAAGCGGCAGGCAAGCAGGGCGAATTCGTCACGCTCGAAAAGGCGGACCACTTCTACCGCACGCTGATGTACACCCACCAGCAGCAGTTCTACACCAAGATGCTCGACTATCTCGCCAACGATTGCGGGCCGGGCGGCCTCTAGGGAAGCCACCTGCAAGGGCAAAAGAAAAGGGCCCGGTCATCGCGACCGGGCCCTTTTTCTTTCGGAAACGCCATTGGCGTCCACTGTTACTGCACGCGGCGGCCTTTGACCCCGGTCTGACCGCCGATGCGGAGGAAATAGAAGCCCAATGAGGCTTCCTTGAATTCCACTTCGTCGCCCGCTTCGAAGCGGCGGCGAGTCCGCGGAATATTATTCATTTCCCACACCGCGCCTTCAGCCGTGGTCACGCGTGCGCTGTTGCGACCCGTGTAGCGCACGCTGGTGAGCGTGGTGCTAAAAAGCTCCTCGCTTTCCTCGTCGTCATCACCGCCGAAAATGCCGAGATCGGGAAGCGAGAAACCGAACAGCGAACGGCGCGTCTGGCGCACGTCTTCGCGGTCGATGACCTGCACATCGCCGGTTTCTGTTGCCGCGACCATGCTGCCGACCGCGCTATCGAAACACGCAAGCCGCGCCGCATCCTCGGTGATCTGCTGACACGCCTTGAGCCCGTCAAGATAATCACCCGACGCATCGCCGGATTCGTCCTGCGCCAGAGCAGGCGAAGCGCCCAAGACTACCAGGCTTGCCGCCAAAAGCGGTACAAATTGGCCACAGCGGCGGGCGGGCTGGGGGGATTGTGCCATCAAATCATCTCCGAAAAACGCTTGGGTCATGTCCGCAATCGGCCACGGACCCTGTCAATGCCGCTGATTTACCCCCCAAAGCGTTCAGAATAAAGCCCCGCTCGCTGCAACTGTAACGTGAATGCAACAGGTCCGATTGAACCAACCTGCGAGCGCTCCAGTACGATTGCAGTCGCGAAACTGCGTGGCATAAGCCCGAACCATGCGGGCAATTGCCCGTAATTGTGAAATGCCTGCCGCATTGGCGGGTATATTCAAGGGGACTGAAATGAACCGCTTTAGCAAGGGCACTCTCCTGGCTGGCACCGTCATGGCATCGGCCATGATCGCCACCCCGGTCTACGCCCAAGACAGTGAAGAAGGCGCAACGGAAGACAACCGCATCGTTGTCACTGGCTCGCGCATTCAGCAGCGCAACGTTGAAACCGCCGCGCCGGTTGCCGTCGTGGAAGCCGAAGAATTCGCGCTTTCGGGTACGGTCAACGTTGAAAACGTAATCAACACCCTGCCGCAGGTTATTCCGGGTACGACTTCGTTCTCGAACAACCCGGGTAACGGTACGTCGACTCTGAACCTGCGTGGCCTGGGCACGACCCGCACCCTCGTTCTCGTCAACGGTCGTCGTTGGGTGTCGTTCGACACTGCACAGATCGTCGACCTCAACACCATCCCGAGCTTCCTGCT
>JAYPMZ010000063.1:1539-15009 GCA_038130205.1 Erythrobacteraceae bacterium
TCGGTTGACGTCGTCTCCGGCGGTGCATCGGCTGTTTACGGTTCGGACGCACTTGCTGGCGTCGTGAACTTCAACCTGAAGAAGGTTGAAGGCCTCGAATTCGGCGGTCAGTACTCGATCACCGAAGAAGGCGACGGCGCACGTTACCAGCTGTACGGCGCAATCGGCACCAGCTTCGACGACGGTCGCGGTAACGCAACCGTTTACGCCGAATACTACAACCGTGAATCGGTCTTCCAGGGCGATCGCGGCTTCTCGAACTTCGCAATCGGCGCAGAAACCTTTGGCGCAGATCTGCAGCAGTTCGGTTCGTCGACCCTGCCGAACGGCGTGATCCGTTACTTCGGCGACGGCGATCGCACCGGCACCGACTTCGCCGCTAACGACGCAGTCGTTTTCGACGATGTCCCGGGCGACTTCCGCACCCGTGCGGGCGACACCTACAACTACGCGCCGGTCAACTACCTGCAGGTCCCGCAAGAGCGCTATCTGTTCGGTGGTTATGCCGACTACGAATTCAGCGACGGCCACACCGCCTACACTGAAGTCACCTACGTCAACAACCGCGTGCAGCAGGAACTCGCTGCTACTCCGGTTACCGGCACCTTCACCGTTAATCTGGACACCATCCAGCCGTTCCTGACGGCAGCGGACTTTGCCCAGATCCAGCAGCTGAACAACACCGAAACCGATGGCGACCCCGACAACATCTCGCTGTTCCTGCAGCGTCGTACTGTCGAAACCGGTCCGCGTAACTCGCTCGACGAGCGTAACGCATTCCGCGTCCTCGCTGGTGTTCGTGGTGAAATCACCGACAACCTGTTCTACGATGCGTATTACAGCTACTCGCGTACGCGTAACGCAAACGTGCAGGCCGGTAACATTTCGCGCTCACTGTTCCAGGCTGGCCTCGACGGAACCGGTACGCCGATCAACATCTTCGGCCTCGGCACCCTGACCCCGGACATGGTCAATGCGATCTCGATCCAGGCGCAGAACGGCGACATTTCCACTCAGGAAATCGCTTCGGCGTCGATCTCCGGCTTCCTCGGTGAGCTCACCGACGGTGCTGGCGAAATGGGCTTCGCTGTTGGCGCTGAATACCGCAAGGTTGCTTCGCAGTTCATTCCTGACACCGCACTGTCTTCGGGCGACGTGATCGGCTTCAACGCTGGTCAGGCAACCCAGGGCGGCTACGACGTCAAGGAACTGTTCGCAGAGCTTAACCTGCCGATCTTCGACAACGGTTCGCAGGCATTCGAACTGACGGGCGCTGCTCGTTATTCGGACTACTCGCTTGACCGTGTTGGCGGTGTCTGGACCTACGCCGGTGGCGCAGAATTCCAGGTCATTCCCGACATCAAGCTGCGTGCTCAGTATCAGCGTGCCGTTCGTGCTCCGAACGTCGGTGAACTGTTCGGCGGCCAGGCAATCGGCTTCCCGGGCGCAACCGACCCGTGCTCGGTCGCAGGTGCACAGAACGATGCTGCTCTCAACCAGCTCTGCATCGCCAACGGCGTGCCGGCAGGTAGCGTCGGTAACCCGGGCATCCAGCTCAACGCACAGATCCCGGCACTGTTCGGCGGTAACCCGAACCTCGGTGAAGAGACCTCGGACAGCTACACCATCGGTGTTGTTATCCAGCCGCTCGCCGTTCCGCGCCTGACCATCACGGCTGACTACTTCGACATCGTTATCGAAGACGCGATCACCACCGTTGGTCTTCAGACCCAGTTCGACCTGTGCTTCAACCAGGTTCAGGATCTGACTGCCGCAGCATGTCTGCCCTTCGCTGGTACTCGTACCAACGCTGGTATCATCGACACTTCGGCTCCGCCGCAGCTCGGTGGCCAGAACGTTGCCGAGCTCAGCGTTTCGGGTATCGACCTTGAACTGAGCTACATGACCGACGTTCCGTTCTCGCTGTTCACCGGCAACGGTGACTCGCGCCTCAACTTCAACTTCCTGGGCACCTGGACCGACTCGTCGGCCTTCGTTCCGCTCGCGGGCGCTGCTGAAGTTGAATGCTCGGGCCTGTTCGCAGGTCAGTGCGGTGAGCCGACCCCCGAGTACAAGTGGACTTCGCGTCTGTCGTGGATCGACGGTCCGGTGACCACTTCGCTCCGCTGGCGTCACCTCGACAGCGTGATCTCGGAAGACTCGATCCTCAACGATCCGGTGAACGGCGTCGATTACGGTGCATTCAACGGTATCGACGAGATCAGCTCTTACGATCTCTTCGACCTCACCATGTCGGTTGAAGCGAGCGAGAACGTCACGATCACGGCCGGTATCAACAACCTGTTCGACAAGCTGCCGGGCACCCCGCTGTTTGACGCAAACGGCGTTGTGACCAACCGTCCGAACAGCCTCCTGCTTGGTGACAACCAGGAACAGGCCAACACCTACCCGTCGACCTACGACGTGCTGGGTCGTGACTTCTTCATCTCGGCTGCGTTCAAGTTCTAAGAACACGCAGCTCTAGAGATAGAGCCACATGAAAGGGGCGGCGGACTTCGGTCCGCCGCCCTTTTTCTTTGTCCAAGTTGAAGCGGCGAGCGCGCTGCAGTGGCCCCGCGCCGTCAGTCCTCAGCTGAAAGTGAGAAAATCGGCGAGCGCGCGTCCTGAAGGTTCGCAAATCTCGCGCGAATTCTTGTGCGCCAGCCCGTTAGCGGCAAAATGCGCGTGAAGCGCCTCGCGCTTGTCGGCCGTCCCACAAGCATTGGTTAGCGACTGGATGCGCCCCAACTCGTTCTTGGCCTTCGCCTCGATAACGCCGATGGTTTCGATGATCGAACCCACGCCGGCGCGTTCTCCCATCAGGCATGATCGCCTGATCGCCTCGGGTATCTCCCAGGCGGGCGAAGTCTGCCCGAATTTCGCCGCGCCCTGCTCGGCGGCTTTGGCAGCGACGCGCATCCCCTTGGCGATGCCGCTTGCCCCCTGCTTCAAGGCGCTTGTCACTTTGCGGCCCACGGCCTTTTCGCGAAGCGCCCACAAGAGCTCACTACGGCGTTGCTTGTTGTGTTCGAGGATCGGTCCGTCGCCGCGGTGAACCATCAACGCCACTCGCCCCTCGGGAACGAGGACACGGGCAATCTCCGCCGCGACCTTTGCGCTATCGCCATATTCGAAGCCGAACTGGCTCACGACGGCGTCGAAGCTGGTGTCTGCAAACGGCAGCGCCTCCATCGAAACGCCGCCGCGTGTTTCGGTCCCAGCAGGGGCAGAGGGAAGTGTGGGCGCGAGGTCGATGCCCGTCAGCGCGAGATCGCTCCGCGCCGCCTGCATCCAGCGCAGCACGCGCCCGTCGCCGGTAGCAAGGTCGAGCACCTTTGCACCCTGCGGCAAGTCGGCGATAAATTCGCGCCACGCCGCGCTCTGCGCCTGCTCGATGGCCGCCCAACGCTCTGGCAGACAGCCGCCGGAATCTGCGCTGCCGCTGGCGTTGCTTGCCCAAAAATCATTCCAAACGCCGCTCGTGTTCGCCACCCGATACCCCCGTATTATGGTCTTGTTTCCGTTCCCTAGCCGCTCGCGGTTACAACGTCGAATGCCACGGTCATCCTTTCGGCAGAACCGAAGCTGGTTGTGCCGTGGTAGAGCGTGGAGGGGAACAGCGCCAAATGCCCTTGCTGCGGTTCGATCGCGCGGATTGGTGGCAAGTCGAGGCCAAGGTCAGGCGGCGGGCGACCCACTTCTAGCCAGCCGTGCTGTTCGGGCCCGTGCGCCTCCTCGGGCACGACCAGATAGAGCGCGGAAGACAGGATCCCCTGCGGATGAATGTGCGCGGTGTGATAGTCGCCGCCGCCGGTCAGCCGCACCGACCATGACCCTTTGAGCTTCCACGGTGCTTCGCGGTGGCGCAGCAGAGGGTGGCTAAGGTCGCGCTCGGGAAAGCCTTGCCGGTGCACTTCGAGCGTCGAGAGGATTGCCTGATGCAGTTCGGCCAATAGAGGTTCGGTGCGATCAAACAGAATACCGCGCGTCTGTGTCCCGCCGCGCAGGCTCTGTCCGAGCGGCATGGCAGAGCCGGCGTGAAGCCGCCGCAATTCGGTAACAGCATCGGCGATCAGTCCTGCGCGACCTTCGAGCGGGCGGAGCTCCACAAGACCCGCTTGCTCATGCAGCCAGTCGGCGCGTGCATCGCCTGCCAGCCGCCATACGATCCCGCGCAAGGCCCAGCCCTGAATGTCCCACGGATTGGCCGCCAAAGCGCGGTTGAGCAGCGCTTCGGCACGGGCGGTGTCGCCTGCACGGATACGGTGCCGCGCCTCGTGCAAGGCACGCAGCGGCGTATCGAGTTGCAGTCCGGCAAACACCGCTTCGGCCCGCTCCCAATCGCCGGCTGAGCCTGCATGAACCGCTTCGAGAAAGCCGAAATGCGGCTCATTCGGGAAGCGTTTGCGCGCCTCTGCCGCGATGTCTGCTGCCTCGCTCGCATAGTCCAGCCCGGCCAGCGTTTCGGCATGGGTGGAGGGGATATTCGGGTCCTGTGGCACGCGCTTTGCAGCTTCGGCAAACGGTGCGGTGAAGTCGGTCTCTCCCGAAGCCAATCGCAGGCCGGTGAGAAATGTCAGCGCAGGGATGAAACCGGGCGCCTGTTGGCAGAGCTGTTCGGCAATGATCCGTGCGCCCTTGATATCGCCTGCCACTTCGAGCGCCTGCGCCTTGCCCAGCCAGAGATCGGCATCGCCCGAATTGGCCGCCAGCGCCATGTCGAATCGCGCCACCGCGTTGCTCTCTCCGCGCTCGATGGCGACCCTTGCGCGGCCATGCAGAGCGCGGGCGCGGCGCGGGTCGACCGCGAGCGCTGCGTCGTACCAGCGTGCGGCCTCGGCCAATTCACCCAGAGCGCGGTGCGATGTGGCGCGTACGCTGGCATAGCGTGCATCGCGCTGTCCCGAGGCCTCGTGTCCGGCAAGCTGCGCAATGACCTCGCCGTGCTGCTCCAGCTGTTGCAGCGCGATGGCGTGATCGATCACGTAGTCGAGATTGGCGGGTGCTGCCTGACACGCTGCTGCGAAATGGCGCGCGGCAGTCGCCGCATCACCGTTTCGCAGGGCAGTGTTGCCCGCATGGTGGGCGGCAGCGGCGTCGCTCATACCGTGCGCAGCCATCCTGTAAGCGCCATCCGGCCCAGCGGAGCGAAGGGCGGAACATAGCTGACGCAGTGCGACTGCGGCACCTTGAACAGGTTCAGCGCGTTGTAGCGCGGCTTGAAGCCTTCGACGACATCGCCCTCATCGTCGAGGAACAGGAGATAGCCGCCCCAGTCGGGATGCCAATCGGGCGGGGCAAAGTTGAGCACATAGGCGACCTCCCAACCTTCGGCGACGTGGCTGTCGATGTGGCGGCCAAGGTAGTGATGCGGGGCAAACATGGTCGCTTGCCCGTCGCCCTTGATCAGTCCTTCGATTCCGGTGATCTCGCGCGCGAGCTGCATGAAGGGTTCGCTGTTGATGTGCTCCAACATGACTTCATGCGGGCCGCCGGGGTCGTAGCCGTCCTGGATTGCCTTCACGATCGGGAAATGGGCAAAGCGGAACGCGTATTCGCCGCGGGCGCTGTGTTCCTCGGCAGATCGCGCCATCGCGTTCATCGCCTGGCTTGCCTCGGGCGTGCGCAATTCTTCCATGCTGTAACTGCGCGGCGATTCGCGCTCGCCTGCGCCGACAGACATGCCCCACGGCGTTCCCTTGGCCAGCACGGTGAGCATCTCGCGCGCGGTTTCTTCGGTCAGGACATCGCGGATCTGCACCCGCCCCCTTTCGGCAAAGCGCTGCGCGAGCGCCGCACGATCAAGCGCGGGGTTGAGTTCAAACAGTTTCTTCATAGTCCGACCGCGATAGCGGCCAATCCCACCAATTGGCCAGTTGATTTGCACAGGGCAGTCCCATAGGTGAGTGGCAAATGACAACGTTTACGTAAACGGGAAGGACACCGAGTTATGAGCACAGCCTATATCGTCGACGCCGTTCGCACTGCAGGGGGCCGTCGCGGTGGCCGCCTCGCCGGAATTCATCCGGTCGATCTCCTCGCGCGTTCGCTCGACGCAATCGTCGATCGCACGGGCATCGACCCCGCCGGTGTCGATGATGTCATCACCGGCTGTGTCAGCCAGGCAGGCGAGCAGGCGATGCAGGTCGGGCGCATGGGTGTTCTTTCTTCGAAGCTTGCCGACAGCACGCCCGCGGTGACGATTGACCGCCAGTGCGGTTCCTCGCAGCAGGCGATCCAGTTCGCCGCGCAGGCCGTGATGAGCGGAACGCAGGACGTGGTGATCGCCAGCGGTGTCGAAAGCATGACCCGCGTGCCGATGGGCTCGAATATCACGTTCCACGCGAAGGAAGGGCTCGGCCAGCCGATGTCGCCCGATCTTCAGGCGAAGTACCCCGGAATCCAGTTCAGCCAGTTCATGGGCGCCGAAATGATCGCTGAAAAGCACGGCTTCTCGAAGGATATGCTCGATCAGTTCGCTTTTGAAAGCCACAAGCGTGCAATCGCCGCGACCGAAGCGGGTGCGTTCAACGAAGAAATCGTGCCGGTCGCCATCGAAACGCCTGAAGGCGAGGAAATGCATACCGTTGACGAAGGTATTCGCTTCGATGCCACGCTCGAAGGGATTGCCGGGGTCAAGCTGCTCGCTCCCAACGGCAAAATCACCGCAGCCTCGGCGAGCCAGATTTGCGACGGTTCCTCAGCCGCGCTGATCGTCTCGGAAGAAGCGTTGAAGCGCTACAACCTTACCCCGATGGCGCGCATCCATAACCTCACCGTGACCGCCGGCGATCCGGTGATCATGCTCGAAGAGCCGCTGTTCGCCACCGACAAGGCGCTCCAGCGCGCCGGTATGAAGATCGAGGACATCGATCTTTACGAAGTCAACGAAGCCTTCGCTCCGGTTCCGCTCGCATGGCTCAAGCACACCGGTGCGGACCCCGAAAAGCTGAACGTCCATGGCGGTGCGATTGCGCTCGGCCACCCGCTCGGTGCATCGGGCACGAAGCTGATGTCGACGCTGCTGCACGGGCTGAAGCGTCACAACAAGAAATGGGGCCTGCAGACGATGTGCGAAGGCGGCGGTGTTGCCAACGTCACTATCGTTGAAATGGTCTAAGCCACCGATTTTAGGAGAGAACACATGGAAATCAGTGCAAATACCCCCGCAGTCGTCACCGGCGGTGCATCGGGCCTCGGTGCTGCGACGGCACGCGCTCTGGCAGCCAAGGGTGCCAAGGTCGCGATCTTCGACATGAACGAAGAAAAGGGCGAAGCCATGGCGGCTGAACTCGGCGGCGTGTTCTGCAAGGTCAACGTGACCAGCGATGAAGATGTCGACGCCGGTTTCGCCAAGGCCCGCGAAGCGCACGGTCAGGAACGCATCCTCGTCAACTGCGCAGGCATCGGCAATGCGATCAAGACCGCCAGCCGTTCGAAAGAAGATGGCTCGATCAAGCACTTCCCGACCAGCGCGTTCGATTTCGTCATTCAGGTGAACCTGATCGGCACCTTCCGCTGCATCGCCAAGTCGGCAGCGGGTATGCTGACGCTCGATCCGCTTTCGGAAGACGGCGACCGCGGCGCTATCGTCAACACCGCCAGCGTTGCAGGCGAAGACGGCCAGATCGGCCAAGCGGCTTACTCGGCATCGAAGGCCGGTGTGATCGGCATGACCCTGCCCATCGCGCGCGACCTGATGAACGAAGGCATCCGCGTGAACACCATTCTGCCGGGCATCTTCGACACCCCGCTGCTCGCCGCCGCGCCGCAGAACGTGCGTGACGCGCTTGCCGCAAGCGTGCCGTTCCCCAAGCGTCTGGGCGTTCCTGATGAATACGCCAAGCTGGCCGTCTGCATGATCGAAACCGGCTACTTCAACGGTGAAGACGTGCGCCTCGACGGCGGCATCCGTATGGCGCCGCGCTAAGACCAATTCAGCCGGACGAACGACGCAGCCCCAACGGCAAGACGTTCGTCCGGCTCTATTCTACCGTCAGCGAGCATTCGCCTCGCCGCACCCCATTTGCGGTTGTCCATCGCGGACGAAGGCGACATTCTCCCCGCCGATCCAAGGGCATCTAACGGGGAGCTCCCACATGAAAATCCAGTTCACCGCGCGCGTCTGCGCCGCGGCTATCGCGACCGCCACTCTGGCAGCCATGCCGGGCGTCGAAACCGCTGCACTCGCCGAACACCACGAGGAAGCCGCTCCGAGCGCGGCCAAACAGGCGCTCTACGACCTCTTTGCCAGCAGCGAAGCCGCCGCGCTTAAGCGCAATCCCTTCGGCGCATTCTTCCGCGGCGATTTCACCGATGCCGACAAGCTGGGCGACTATTCACCCGCCTCCTATCAGGCCGAGCGCGCTGCTGCCGAGGAAGCCCTTGCGGCGCTTCACGCGATTGACCGCGATGCGCTGAGCGAGATCGACCAGATTGCTTACGACACTTTCGAATACAACCAGCAGCGCACGCTCGCTGCGACCGAAGGCGAAGTTTACAAGACGCTGCTCGCGCTGCCGGTTGACCACTTCCGCGGGTTCCACATCTTCTATCCGCGCCTCTCCGCACCCGGTGCGCTGATGCCCTTCGATACGCCGCAGGATTATGCCAACAATGTCTCGCGCCATACGGAAGCGGCGAAAATCATCGACCAGTCGATTGCGCGTTTCCGCAATGGCGCAGCCGAAGGGATCACCCTGCCGCGCGTCTCGGTCGAGATCATGATCCAGCAGCTCGACACGCAATTGGGTGCAGCGGCGGACAGCAATCCCTATCTCGCCCCGCTCGGCGCAATCCCCGAAAGCTTCACCGAAGAAGAAGCCGCCATGGCGCGCACCGAATTGACTGAAGCGGTGTCGGGAACGCTGTTTCCCGCGATGAAGCGCCTGCGCCACTACCTTGCCGACGAATATCTCCCGCAATCGCGCGAAAGCATCGCGGCGACAGACAATCCGGGCGGCGAGGCCTTTTATGGCTATCGCATCACCGAGATGACCACACTCGACCTTACGGCGGACGAAATCCACGAAATCGGCCTGTCAGAAGTGGCGCGCATCAATGAAGCGCTGGCGCAAGCGCGCGAGGAAGCGGGCGACCGCACGCCTGTGACCTACACCACCAAAGCCGATTTGCAGGCCGCATGGTATGAGGTGGCAGAGAAGGTTGATCCGCTGATGGACCAGCTGTTCCTCAACATCCCCGAAACCCCGCTGCGGATCGAACCCTATGAAGAGTATCGCGAGGAGTTCAATCTTGCCGCATCCTACTTCCCCGGCAAGGCCGACGGCTCGCGTCCGGGCACGTTCTACTTCAGCGGCTACAACGTGGCCGAACGCGAACTGGGCACTTCGGTCGCGCTCTACATGCACGAAGGAAACCCCGGCCACCATTTCGAGAACATGCTCGGGATCGAGAACGAGGAACTGCCCGACTTCATCAAATATGGCGGCTTCACCGCCTTTAGCGAGGGCTGGGGGCTCTATGCCGAACACCTCGGTTACGAGCTTGGCCTGTATGACGATCCGCTCGACCGGATCGGCGCGCTGGCGGGCGGCGAGTTGCTGCGCGCAGTGCGGCTGGTGGTCGATACCGGTATGCACTCCAAGGGTTGGACCCGCGAAGAGGCGGTCGAATATATGGTCGCCAACGGCCAGCCGCGCGACTTCGCCATGTCCGAAACCGCGCGCTACATCGTGATGCCCGCGCAGGCGCTCGCCTACAAGCTGGGCGAACTCAAGATCAAGGAACTGCGCGGCGAGGCCGAGGCGGCGCTGGGCGATGATTTCGACGTGCGCGTCTATCACGATCAGGTGCTGGGTTCGGGCAACATCCCGCTGCCCGTGCTCGAACGCAAGATCGAGGCATGGATCGCGGGGGAAGTTGGGGGATAAGCTGGCGGCGCGCGTCCGCTTGTTAGGCAAACTAGATCAAATTTGGGGCCAGAGTGATAGTCCGAACCTAAGCAAGAGCTCGACTGCGACAGTTATAATAGCAACGACGAGAAAGCATACCGCAAACGGAGTTTTGAGGTTGGCTTGACCATACTCGGTGCTCTCAAGATTGCGCACGATCAGGGCGGTTCCTCGGATCGCCGATCCCGAAAGCGAAACGATTATCTGAATCAGTGTGACGAGTATGGAACCGGCTGCGTTTGCCATAAATGACGAAAGCACTGTGGTCATCGTCATTTGAAAGTATGGATTTCGATCTCCATCCATAATCGGGTGCTGGAAGTAGATCAGTAACGCAAGGGCCGCAAAAAGCAGAAATCCTAGTATGCCGACTGGTCCGATTGACTTGTCGAAGTCTTTGTAAATTAGCTTTGGCAGGGCGCGAGGCTCATGAACCTCATAGTAAAAAATACTCTTTGTGACGTATATCGAATAGAAATCAAATGGATATGAAATAATAGACAATATCAACGTGAATCTAGCAAAGTTGTAAAAGCTAGAAGGTGATTCTCCGGTTCCAAAAAAATAGAATAATATTGCCGTCGCAAACGAAGAAATTGTAATAGTGTACAGCCCTACGTTTGCAAATGAAATTCTTGATGGGTCATCCCTGCGAACAAAGAGGGAAATAAGGCTGGTGATGGTGACGAACTCAAACTCCTTTCTGGCGATTTCGTTTGAGCCAGAAAGGTAGGCGGATATCTTCAGTCTAGCGGGCAAGGGCACCAACATATCTAGAAGGGTTCTATATACTTGTTTGACCCAGTGTAGGAATCCGTCAAATATGCTTGCATGACAAGCGAGTCGGATTTCAGCAAAATGTTTATCGAGGCCGAGAAGCGGCGGCGCGAAGAGATCGAAGCTGCTGCTATCGACTTCGAATTTCCTGATTGGACCTGCACCGACGAGGATACCTACGCCAAATCTGTTGAGCCCAGCGATGCGCTAGCCAGATACCCCTATGAGTCAGAACTTGCGATCAAGCAGCTACAGAGGGAATTGCAGTATGACAGGGTTCAGGCGGTCGCACACGAAGCATTTGTGTTCGACGACAAGGATGGGTCTTTCAGACATCGCCTGCCTCTGCTGCACAGCTGGCTTTGGTGGCAGCAAATGCCTTATGCAGATAATGAATTCTGGCAGACGGGCTATTTAGAAATTGCGGTCCCTGAAAAGTTGGGGAGCCTCAAATTCTCGGCGCGTGGTCGCATTCGCTATTTCGGTGTTCGATTCTGGCCCGATGGTCTTCCGGGTGGCGAGGACAATCCTCTACCAACTTCGGTTTCGGATGATGGCAAACCGCTGTCGCCGCTCTCTGCCTCAGACCGAGAGAGAGCTGCGAAAGTGATCTTCGACATTTGGGGGCAATCAGTCACCGAAGCCCGCGCATGGGAAATAGCAAAGGCTGTGTTCCCTGAAAGCCGCGTGTCGCGCGATCCATTCTTAGAGACATTCCGCGTAATTCGTGGGGCCAAGAAGCCCGGAAAACAGCCATTAGACGGGAAATAGCCGCGTAATTCGCCGGGTGATTACCGTTTAATTCCCGCGTAATTGACCGCGCAATTCCACCGCAGCAACCTCCATCGCAACCCGGAACACCGGGCAACCGATGGAGATGCACATGGATCCGTAGTTTAGCCCGAAACGAAAAAGGCCACCCGCGAAGGTGGCCTCTCGAACCGTTGCCGAGGCGAACGATCTAACACTCAATAACTCGCAGCAAACGGCATCGGATGCAACCCACATCATGCGATGGAGGGACCGATGGTCTATATCCAAGCGTATTATCGCATTCGCTTCGGGCGTGTTGAGCACGTCCGCGCGCACTTCCGCACCAAGTAGCTAGCCTTTCGGCTTCGACTTTTTCGTAACACCTGGCCCCCGCTTCGGCGGGGGCTTCTTCTTGTCGAGCCGACGTTTTAGCTCGTTCGGATCAGTCTGCATGAAGCGCTCCAGCGCCTCGTCAGGGTCCATGTCAAGATACAGAGGTTTTTCGCGCTTCTCGCCGTTCGTCATGCAGTCAGCGCCTTGTAGGTCAGCCTGCCAGAGGTCTGCGAAAGCAATGCATTGACGCGCTCGCCTTCGTCCATTTCGCGCAGATTGAAACGCCATGTCATTTCGCCAAGGTAGCGCGAAAGGTGCTTTGGCGAAAGCCAGTGGTGCGTGCCGATAATCTGGCGCTTGAACAGCGCCCACACGCTCTCAATTCCGTTGCTGTGGATGATGTAATGCCGGACATACTCCCCAGCGCTGTGATTGACGCGATGGTGATTGTAGTCGCGAGCGAGACCGACGAACGAGCCATGTTCGTCGGTCATAAGGTTTGCACCCGGCTCGACATGCTCCCGGATAACCGACTGCACGTTCTTCGCGCCCATGTTCGGCGTGATCGTGGTCCGCAGTTCGCCATCGCGTTCTAGGACACCCAGAACGGCAATCTTGCCTTTGCCGCCTTGCTTGCCGCCCGTGCGCTGCCATGCGTGCTTGTTCTTTTCCTTGCCGCCGATGAATGTCTCGTCGGCTTCTACCTCGCCCTTGAGCGTGCGATTGAATGACTGCGTGCGGATGGCCTCGCGGAGCCGCTGGGTGACAAACCAAGCTGACTTCTGCGTGATGCCAATATCCTTGGCGAGCTGGGTGGAGGCGATGCCCTTTTTGTGGCTGGTGATGAGCCAGATCGCCAGCAGCCACTTGCGAAGCGGAAGTTTGCTGTCCTCAAAAATGGTGCCTACGCGGATCGAGAACCGCTTGCGGCAATCGCCGCACTTGTGATTGCGTCCGTCCTTGAAATGATAGACCCTCTCCGATCCGCAGTGTGGGCAGAACGCGCCGTTTTTCCAGCGGATCGCAGTGAAATGGTCAATTGCCGCCTGTTCGTCAGGGATGGCTTCCATCATTTCGATCAGGCTGTTGAAGGTCTTGAGCATCGCGTTTTCCCTTGCTGATGCTCGATTTATAGGTGTTTATTGGACCCAAGTCAATGGGTCACATAAGTATATAGGCGCCATCTAGAACTGCACCGATGCCAACGATTGTGGCAATTTGGCCTATGATTGAGCGGTCAAGGAAATCCGCAATCAGCATTCAGTCAACATCCGGGTGGCTCATCTCTGATATCTTGGCTTCAAAGGACTATCCACAATCATACGATCCAGTTCAAGAATGCTCGCACGTCGCCTGCACATGTCTTGGTTTTACTATAGATTTGGATTCGGGACCGCTTTCCTACTCGCCTGTGCATCGCCTATCACTTTCGCATTTGCTCTGCGGAGGTTCTGCAGGCAGGATAGCGTTGCAAATGGAAACTGACACTTGGGAATTGGAAGTTCACACTTCAGAGTGCGCAAACCCTTCCAAACCCGCGTATTTCTGAGGTCTTCGGGCGATTACGGCAATTTTCAAAGCACCCGTTTCAGTGTTCCAAGTCTGATGGAGAGAGCATGACCGACTACACGCAAATCACCCTCGAAAAGGCCGATGGTATCGCTACCATCACGCTCAACCGCCCCGAAAAGAT
>JAYPMZ010000064.1:0-7664 GCA_038130205.1 Erythrobacteraceae bacterium
AAGATAAGCGCGTTTTCGTGATGGGTGAGGAAGTCGCCCAGTATCAAGGTGCCTACAAGGTCACTCAGGGCCTGCTCGACGAATTCGGGCCGAAGCGCGTGATCGACACGCCGATCACCGAATACGGCTTTGCCGGCATCGGTTCGGGTGCGGCGATGGGCGGGCTTAGGCCGATTGTCGAGTTCATGACCTTCAACTTCGCGATGCAGGCGATTGATCACATCATCAATTCGGCAGCGAAGACCAACTACATGTCGGGCGGCCAGATGCGTTGTCCGGTGGTGTTCCGCGGCCCCAACGGCGCGGCCAGCCGCGTCGGCGCGCAGCACTCGCAGAACTACGGCCCGTGGTACGCCAGCGTCCCCGGCCTGATTGTCATTGCGCCCTACGACAGCGCCGATGCCAAGGGTCTGCTCAAGGCAGCGATCCGTTCCGAGGACCCCGTGGTCTTCCTCGAGAACGAGCTGGTCTACGGCCGCAGCTTCGATGTGCCCGACCTCGACGATCACGTCCTGCCGATTGGCAAGGCGCGGATCGTGCGCGAAGGCAAGGATGCGACCATCGTGACATATTCCATCGGCGTCGGCCTAGCGCTCGAAGCGGCTGACAAGCTGGCCGAGGAAGGCATTGATGCCGAAGTGATCGACCTGCGCACTTTGCGTCCGCTCGACAAGGAAACCGTGCTCAAAAGCCTCGCCAAGACCAACCGCCTTGTGGTGGCCGAAGAGGGCTGGCCGACCTGCTCGATCGCGTCGGAAATCATCGCAATCTGCATGGAAGAAGGCTTCGACGATCTCGACGCGCCGGTGCTGCGCGTGTGCAATGAAGACGTGCCGCTACCCTATGCCGCGAACCTCGAAAAGCTAGCACTGATCGACGCCCCGAAGATCATCGAGGCGGTCAAAAAGGTCTGCTACGTCAAATAGGGATCAGGTCGGACGGTCCGCCGAATAGACATCGCACGAGGCCACCGGACTCGGCGGATTGGTCTGGTACAGTTTCGTCAGGTCGCGGTTGTCGCGGACGTTGAACGCGGCGGTGTAGTGGATTTCCTCGTCACCGAAGAATTCGAACGGGGTAATCGGTTCGTAAGTGTAGGACACTTCGACAAACATCACCGCCGTGCCTTCTTCGGCTCGGATCCAGTCTTTCCAGTGCGGGGCATCGCCCATACCTTTTAAGCTGCTGTCATCGGCACCATCGCCTTCGACACCATAGCTGGAATCGAATTTCTTGGCCCCGCGGCATCGCTGCCAACGGATCGTTTGCCCGGCACTTGAGCCTGGCTGACCGTTCTTTTGCAAGCTGGAGATGATGATCCGGCCCTGGCCGAAGATATCGTATTTGTCGCCAAGCTTTTCCGCGCCGACGAAAGTGTCGTTGATGTCGCTTTCATAGACCTTGCGCGCAACCAGCACGTCGTTCTCGCCCACGCGCGAAGCATTGTCGGCGACCTGCATGGCGATCTGGCTGACCTGCATATGGGTGACCGCGAAATAGGCGGTTTCGGTTCCGGCGAGGCCGAGCGCCAGCACGATTGGCGCTCCGAAAGCGAATTCCACCATGGCAACAGCGGAGTTATCGCGTCCCAGTGCGCGAATGCGGGCCGCACCATTACGGATCTTGGAGAGTGCTTTGGTCATCATCAGAGGCAATTCCCGGTGGAAATGGTTCTGTCTTGAACGTCGTAAGGCTGGCTGCGCAGCACGGTCGAGGCGCGCAGTTCGACTTCTTGCGGCAGACCTGCGAGGCCGTACATCGGGAACAGGCGATCGTATTTGACGACGGCGGTGTAGAGCACCGCGTCGCGCGCGCCGCCAATGCCTTCTTCACCACGGTCCGCATCCCATTGGCCGTTGCTGTTGGCATCGACGAAGGGCTCGCCATCGTTGCAAACGCCGTCATTGTTGTCGTCGTTGAACTCTTCCGCTTCGCCGATATCGGCAAAGTCGAAGTGCGAGAGTTTCTCCAGTTCGACCGTGGCGCTATCCGGAACCACGGTCTTCACCGCGTCGATCACGCTCTTGTCGATCGAAGCAGCCTGACTTCCCGAATTTTCGAGCGTGATGTCGCGGCCGGCTTTCTGGATCGCGCCGTTCATCATCGCAGATGTGTATTGCGTATGCGCCATGTCGAAGACGCCCATGAGCATCAGGAACAGGATCGGAGCGACGAAGGCGAACTCGGTGAGAGTCGCGCCTCGTGTATCCCCGCGCAGCGTATGGAAAACGTGTCGGACCATCAGTCGGTCAGCCTCAGGGCTGCGATCTTCTGCGCGATTTCGCGAAATGCGTCGTCCAGCTCGTCAGCGTCATTGGCGCTGAAGGCACGACCCGGCGTAGCGCAATCAATCAGGTTCTGTGTGAGCGTCGTGCCGAAGGCGACGACCCAGACAGAGATATTCTTGTTGCGCGCTGCCTTACATGCAGCCTGAAAACGCGAGGCGTGGCGATCTTCCATCTGGAGCGGTGTGCCATCGGAGGTAACGCGGCGATCCCACCATTCGAGGCCATAAAGGCCATAGACATTGTTGCTCGTTGCCTGCGTTCCGTCGGTCATGAAGACGATGTGCCGGGCAATCGCATCGCCATTGGGCGCGGACGAATTCTCATCGGCAAAAATGCCGTCGGGCGAGATGAAGCGCGCGCCCCAGATCATCCCGAAGTCATGATAGGTTGCGCCTTTGGCGACGAAGCCGTTGGATTCCGAAATCCAGCTCTCGAGATCTTCGCGGCTATCGAACGGAGCGAGTTTGCGCGCCGACTTCGGGCAATAAATCGGACCCTGTTCCTTGTTCTCGGTCGAATTGACATCGTCGAGGGTCCAACCGGCGGCCCACCAGTTGCCACCGTCGATATAGCGTTGCCACACCAGCGTCGGCAGCATCGGCTTCCACTTTTCAGCCTCGCCGCTGGGAACCAGGTCGATGTCGAGGTCATAAGCGCTCGGATCGACGGGGTCCCACGTCGCGGTCGCAACCGTGCTCGCTTCTTCGACACAGCCGTTCCAATAGTGGGTGACATCTGCACCATCCCAGCCGGTCGGTGCGACCAGATAACCGTTCTGCTTCACCGAGGAAACGTCATAGGTGACAGGGCGATAGACCCATTCCTTGAAATTCGAGACTTCCTGCGCGGGAACGACGGTTTCGGTGATCGTCGAAAACGCATCGTAAAGATAGAAATCTTGGTTCAGCAGGCAGCGTCCGTCGGACGAACGATAGGACTGTGGATGGTTCCAGTTGGTCTTGTAGTACTCGTAGGTGACGTTGCCCGTGTAGGTGGTGACAACAGGATTGAGACCGACCTGTGCGATCTGCGTCCAATTGTTTGAATTTGAACTGTTGTAGATGTCGTATTCGTCATTGTTCGCCTTGGCGACACATTGATCATACGACAAACCGTACCAGGTGCGGGTCTTCACACTTTTATATTGGAAGTTGTTACCGTTGCCGGTGCGCAGGTAAGACGTGCTGGTCGAGCCGCCGGCACTGCCAGACTCCCACACGCCTTCGCGCGACTGGTATGTATGGCTCGATGCCAGCCACGCAGCATCGAGCGATTCCCCGACATTCACCTGATTGGCGTAAGGGATGATGCCATAGCGAACCTGCGCTTTGTCAGACGTGGCCAGTTCGACCGTGTCGTAGAAGGTGAGCACGGAGGCACGCAGGTTGTCGATTTTGGAATCCGTCGCCTCGACTTCGCCATTGTTGGTGCAGGTGAGATCGGTTGCTGGGCAATTCATGGAGCCGGTAACGTCGAGCACGAACATGATGTCGGTGTTCGAGATATTGATATCGGCGGTGCAATCGACGCTCAGGTCGAAATCGTCATAGCCGAAAATGCCCATGAGCGTTGTGGGCATCGAACCGCTCGCAGTACCAACAACTTCGCCATCTTCGGTCGCGTCATATTCGTGCTGCAGGTCGACCATGCCGAACATGTCATCGGAGAAGTTCTGGGTGAAAAATGCATCGCCGACTTCTTCGTCTTCTTTCGAGAAATCATCATCGTCCATCGAACGCCGCGCGGCGAGCGCACCTGCGTCACAGGCCGCCTGAAGCCGCGCTTCCGCCATGTAGAAACGGCTCGCGTCGACTCCGCCGCCGACCATGGCGATCAGCGGAATCATCGACGCCGCCACGATGGCAAGCGTGTTGGCTGTGACATCCTTCGCAAGACTGCGAAGGACCGTCGATCGGGTCTGGTTCTCGTGTGCCATGGCGGCGTGTCCCTTGCGGTCCAACCCGTGCGCAGGGCGCGGGAATTTCAATTTCATCGCAAGGCAATAGCGCAGAGGAAGTAAGAGTAAGTTGAACTCACGTGGTAAACGGAACCTTACCGATACGTCACGATTTAGCATATGTGCCCTACGGGGGGTTTACGCTGTTGCGCGCTTGACATGGCGGCCCGAACCGAGGCTACGAGCGGTGTAATGTCTTTTGAATCTGCAGAAATATTGGCTCCCGAGGTCGAACTGGCGGTGGCCCATACGCCGCCTGACTTGCGCGCCGCGTTAACGATATTCTTTCAGATGGATGCCCGTCTGGCCCGGATCGTGGCTGCTACCAGCGAACCGATGCTGGGGCAGATGCGGCTTGCATGGTGGCGCGATATGCTGGGGCAGGACGTGGCTGATCGCCCGACGGGAGATGTGGTTCTCGACGGGATCGGACAGCATTGGCACGGGCGCGAGGCGGCGCTGGTGAAGCTGGTCGATGGCTGGGAACATCTGCTCGCACCGCCGCCTCTGGGCGAAGATGATGCGAGAGCCTTTGCCGAGGGACGGCGCGCGGCACTGTCAGCGGTGTTCGATGGAGGCGACGAGGCTGTTGGGACAGCCGCAGCCCGCTGGGCGATGGCTGACCTTGCTGCCAAGGTCTCTCTGGACGAGGAGCGCGCAATGCTGGTGCGCCTGGGACTTGAGGATGCTCGCAAAATGCAGCGCCTGCCGCGTGAGGCACGGGGCCTTGCGGTGCTCGGCTCGCTTGCCAAACGCGCACTCGATCGCGGCGGCCGTCCACTGATGGAGGGAAGAGGCGCAGCAATAACAGCAGCAAGAGCGACTATCCTCGGGCGCTAAATACGTGTTATCCCCTAGTCCTCTTGGGTCGAGAGGGTAGTTATGCGGCAAACAGTATTGGGGGTTTTCGTTGGTCTGATCCTGGCAGGGGTCGGCGTATTCTGGTGGCAAGGCCGAGCGCAGGTCGAAACCAATGCTCCGCCGCCTCCAGAAGCAGAGGCAACTGTCGATCCCGACCAATTGCCCGAAACCGATCCCGGCGACATGGTTGGCCCGGCACCGCCTGAAGCCAGCGAGTTGACGCGCGAAGAGAGGCGTTTCTTTCGCTATGATCGCAACCGTGACCGCATCATTACGCGCAACGAAATGCTTTCGAGCCGCTCGGACGCCTTTCGCAAGCTCGACAAGGACGGCAACAATCTGCTGACCTTTGAAGAGTGGGCCATCACCACCAGCGAGCGTTTCAAAACGATGGACGCCAACGGCAATGACGAGCTGACACAGGCCGAGTTCGCCACCTCAGCGCCGACGCGGCGGCCGAGCCGTCCCTCGTGCCGCTGTTAGGCAGGCAGCGCTTCGCGTGAAGCCTCGATCCATGCCGAAAGGTCAGCCTTGCCGCGCGATGTATAGGCTTCCTTGCGCTGCTTCTTCTTCACTTCGTGCAAAGGCGGGAAGAGGCCGAAATTGACGTTCATGGGCTGAAACGTGTCGGCTTCGGCATCGCCGGTGATGTGGCTAAGCAGAGCGCCCAAGGCAGTCGTCGCGGGGAGGGGGCTCCAATCGCGGCCCGCCAGTTCGCACGCGGTCATCATCCCTGCGACAAGGCCGATGGCCGAACTTTCGACATAACCTTCGCAGCCTGTGACCTGTCCGGCAAAGCGCACATGCGGCGCCGCGCGCAGACGTAGCTGCCGGTCAAGCACGCGGGGTGAATTGAGAAAGGTGTTGCGATGCAGCCCGCCGAGACGTGCAAACTCGGCGTTTTCGAGGCCGGGGATGGTGCGGAAAAGCTCGATCTGCGCGCCGTACTTGAGCTTGGTCTGGAAACCGACCATGTTCCACAGCGTGCCGAGCTTGTTGTCCTGGCGCAACTGCACCACCGCATAGGGCCAGCGGCCCTGCGGGTGCTCCTCGGTCGTGTCAAAAGGGTTGTCGAGACCGACGCCCTTCATCGGGCCATAGCGAAGCGTTTCCACACCGCGCTCGGCCATGACCTCGATGGGCATGCAGCCGTCGAAATAGGGCGTGTCCTTTTCCCAATCCTTGAACTCGCCCTTTTCGCCGTCGATCAGACCTTGGTGAAAGGCGAGATACTGTTCCTTCGTCATCGGGCAATTGATGTAATCGCCGTCTTCGTTGGAGGCTTCGGTGCGCTTGTTCCAGCGGCTCTGGATCCAGCATTTGGACATGTCGATGCTGTCGCGGTGCACTATTGGAGCAATCGCGTCGAAAAAGGCGAGCCGCTCCTCGCCGGTCGCACCGACGATGCTCTGGGCGAGGCTCTGGGCCGTCAGCGGGCCGGTCGCAACGATGGTGATACCGCTTTCGGGCAGACTATCGACGCGCTCGCGCACGATCTCGACATTGGGGTGATCGGACAGTGCCTTTTCCACCTCGGCGCTGAATACGTCGCGGTCGACTGCCATCGCGCTGCCTGCGGGCACGCGGGCGGTTTCGCCGGCGCGCATGACGATACTGTCGAGTTCGCGCATTTCGTGATGGAGCAGGCCGACGGCATTCTTGGTGTCGTCGTCGGATCGGAAGGAGTTGGAGCAAACCAGTTCGGCCAGCCCATCGGTCTGGTGCGCAGGCGTCATCTCGCCGCTTCCGCGCATCTCGGAAAGACGCACTTTCACGCCGCGTTGCGCCAGTTGCCAAGCCGCCTCGCTGCCTGCGAGACCGCCGCCGATGATGTGTACGTCATGTGCCATGGGCGAGGCCCTTAGTCGCTCTCGCCCACGGCGGCAATCACTGCGCGGCCTGGATCGCTTCCGAGCGTTGCTTGATCGTGGTCAGCAGATTGTTGCTGATGTCTCCGAGGAACAGCTCGCCCCAGGCCCGTGCATAAAGGTTCACCGGGGTCTGCATCCAGTAACGGGTGTGCAGAGTGACCTCGGTGCGCCCATCGCCCAGATCCTTGAGCGTGTAGCCGCCATCGACGACATCGTAATAGCCATTGCCGGGGACGAGATGCCGGTCGGTGAACTCCCATCCCGAACTGTCGCTGAAGTCGAAGTCCCAGCCGATCTTGTGGCCCTTGTCCCATTCGATGATGCGCTCGGCAAAGTGGATATAACCCCAATCGGCATGACGGGCCGCACCTATACCTTCGGCGTCGAGCGTTGCACCGACGGGACGGGGCACCCCGATCAGGTCCTGGGTCAGGTTCCAACGGCCTTCTCCGTCCTGAATGTCCTGCATTCCTTCAAGCTGCGGCCAGATCGCATCGGCATCCGCCTCGACGATGATCGAGCGGGTAACGGTTGCGGTTTCCTGCGGGAGCGGGATCATCGGTTCGATCTGCATGGCGATCAGCGGTACGACCAGCAGGCTGGAGCGGAAGATGTTGGCATCGAAACGCTCTTCGTTCGGACGGGTTCTCCGCAGCAGCCAGATCCCGAAATAGGAGGAAGCGAGCC
>JAYPMZ010000064.1:7674-13575 GCA_038130205.1 Erythrobacteraceae bacterium
TGACAACGCAGACCGCGCCTTCCTGCAGGATCACCAGTGATGCGACGATGACGGTGCCCAGGAGGATTAGCGGCACGAGCATATAGTAGCTGCGGCTGCGTTCGTTGTGCGGATCGCCCGCCCACGCGATGAAGGCCGAGATACAGGCGGGCAAAATGGCCAGAAATGTGAGGCTGACGAGGCCGCTGTCCCACGATGCCGCCTCGATCAACAGATAGGTTCCGAGCGCAAAGGCGAGTCCGATCCCGAAAGCCTTGGCAATGTGGAACAACATCAGACGCTGGCGGTCGGTCGGTTCGTACGGCTCTTCCATTGCCTTATCCTTCGCGTTTGCCGGGCAGGAAGCGGGCGATGCGACCGCCAAGATGCATAAGCTTGACCAGAGTATTGCGGGGGAGGGCGCGCACTTCGGCATACCAGTCGCTGAGTTCGGTGAGGAAGCCGTGCATCGCGCCGATCCGCTCTCGCACATGGGCGGGGGCGTCGGGATCGTGCTTCAGGCTCTCATTGAGGCCAGCGAGTGCCGCGATGGTCGTATCGATTTCGCGCCGTTTGCGTTCTGCGACGATGCGCATCAGCATTTCCCATAGATCGGTCTCGGCGGTGAAGTGGTCGCGCCGGTCGCCTTCGACATGGACGCGGCGCACGATCTCGTAGCTTTGCAGCTCCTTCAATCCGTTCGAGACATTTGAGCGTGCGAGTTTGAGCCGCTCGGCGATCTCTTCTGCGGTGATCGGATGTTCGGACAGATAGAGCAGCGCGTGGATTTGCGCGATCGAACGGTTGACGCCCCAATGCGTGCCCATCTCACCCCAATGCAGGATAAAGGCGCGGGCAAGCGGGTGGTCGTTGTCGGGAACGTTGGAGGCCATATAGATTCTCTCGATTTCTGTAATAACAGAAATAGCTGGCAATTCGGATGAGTCAATCAAATGTCTATTGCGGATCGGATTGGCTGGTCGATTGCGGCAAGAGCGCCTAACGAGTCGGTTCGAACGGGAAGGGAAAGCCATGCCGAAACGTGCATTGATCGAGCATCGTCCATGGCTGCTGGCCGCTGTGATTGCGGCAACCGCCTTTTATTTCCTGCGCGACAACCAGACTGGCGGCGGCTTCGTGCTGGGCGAATTCTATCTGATCCTGCTCAAAGGGGCAGGGGTCGGCTTTCTTGCCCTATATGCCGCGCTGCGGGCTTCGGGACGCGATCACGTCATTCTTGCAATCGCGCTCGCCCTTTCGGCTGCGGGCGACATGGCTCTGGAACTGTGGTTCGAAGTGGGCGGCGCACTGTTCGCGGCATCGCATCTGGTGGCCTGCGCCCTTTACCTGAGGAACCGCCGTGCGAAGACGAGCTTCAGCCAGTCGCTGCTCGCGCTGTCTCTGCTCGTCGGTGTGCCTGCGGTCTCTTACCTGTTGAGCGAGCAGGTGGAGATCGCAATTTACGCCTCGACGCTCGGCCTCATGGCGGCCTGCGCCTGGATAAGCCGGTTTCCACGCTACCGTGTCGGCATCGGTGCGGTGCTGTTCATAATCAGCGACTGGCTGATTTTCAGCCGCATGGGCAGCTTCGACCTAGGCGATCTGCCCGATCTGCTGATCTGGCCGCTCTATTTTGCGGGCCAGTTGATGATTGCAACGGGGGTTGTGCAGACGCTGCGAGGCGAGACGCCGACGCCCTAAGCGGCAATCGTCGTGCGGTGGAGTTCGCGGCGGTGTCCTTCATAGCCGCCGGTCGCCTTGTGCAGCACGCTGCGATTGTCCCACAGGATCAGCATGTCCGGCTCCCAACGGTGGCGATAGATGAATTCGTCGCGCGATTGCCACGCGGCCAGCTCCATCAGCAATGACATCGCCTCGGCCTGCTCCATCCCTTCGATCCCGATGATGTAGCCGAGCGTCGAGAAGATCGCCTTTTCGCCCGTTTCGGGGTGGCAACGAATCAGCTTGTGGGTCTGCGTCGCATTGGCGCTTTCGTCGGGTCGGATCGCCATTGAACGGTCGCCCGCCGCGTCCCGCTCACCATAGGTTCCTTCTGGCGCATAGGCGAGTTTGGCCGAGTGGATCGCTGTCAGCGAGCGCAGATAATCCTGGCGCTCGGCAGGGAGCGCAGCGAAGGCGGCGACCTGATTGGCGAAGAGCGTGTCTCCGCCAACCGGCGGGATCTCTATCGCGAGCAGGCAAGTTCCCGATGGCGGAGTCGCGAGAAAGCTCCAGTCACTGTGCCAGTTCTCGGCGAACAGCGGCGCCTGTTCGTCGGCTTCGCGCAGGATTGCAGCGATATTCTTGCGGCCCGGAATGGGGTCGAAGAACGGATCATCACCGAAGCCGCCCATGGCGAGCGTGAAACGTTCGAGCGCATCGTCGTCCATGCGCTGGTCAGCGAAGGCCAGCACTTTGTGTTCGAGCCAGGCGCTGCGGATTTCCGCGATCAGCTCAGGGGGCAGGTTGCCCGAAAGGTCGCAGCCAGTGATGCGCGCACCGCACGCATCACCACTGGGCTGGACCGTTATCGTCATTCCTCGGTAGTCTCGCTGCCTTCTTCACGCGCGGCGGGATCGTCGGCGATCGTTTCCTCGGCCTCGTTCTCCGGCTCGTCGGTTTCGTCGATCAGCGCCGCTCCGACGATGTGTTCGCCTTTGGCAACGTCGAAGATACGGATACCCGAAGACCCGCGACCATAGATCGAGAAGCCCTTGTGCTCATCGAAGCCGCCTTCGACGAGGTGGCGAAGATCGATCGCCATGCGGATCAGCTTCGCCCTGTCGGTCACAAGCATCAACTGCGCGCCGTGGCGCACGGGGAAGCTTGCCACGACCGGCCCGTTGCGGTCGGGATTGCTGTCGGGCGTACCGATATTGGTCAGGCCCTGACCGCCGCGACCGATGGTGCGGTATTCGTAAGCCGACGAAATCTTGCCGTATCCGTTTGCGGTAAGCGTGAGGATGAACTCCTCGCCCTCGCTCATGGCAGCGACCTGTTCGGCCGGCAGTGTCGGCTCGGCGTCGTTGTTCTTCCAAGTCGCTGCGCGCAGATAGGCTTCGCGCGTTTCCATGTCGGCTTCGAGCGGGTCGAGCACAGCCATCGAAACGACCTTTGCCCCGTCTTTCAGCGCCATACCGCGGACACCGATGCCGGTGCGGCTCTTCGTCTCGCGTGCATCGGTGGCGGAGAAGCGGATCGCTTTTCCGGCATCGCTGGCGAGGAAGATTTCCTGCCCTTCGGACACCAGTTCGACCCCGATCAGACGGTCACCCGATCCTTCGACGAAGCCCATCGCATATTTGCCGTTGGTCGGCACATTGGTGAAGGCGTCCATCGAATTGCGGCGGACCATGCCCTGTTCGGTGGCGAAAACGATGTTGAGCGCATCCCATTCGCCTTCGTCTTCGGGCAGGGCCAACACGTTGGTGACGCGCTCATCCTCACCCAACGGCAGCAGGTTCACCATCGGGCGACCGCGCGTTTGCGGGCCGCCTTCGGGCAGCTTCCACACCTTCATGCGATAGACGCGGCCGGTGTTGGTGAAGAACAGCACGGGATTGTGGGTCGAGGTGACGAACAGTTCGACAACTGCATCCTCCTCCTTCGTCGCCATGCCGCTGCGCCCCTTGCCGCCGCGACCTTGCGCGCGGAAGGCGTCGAGCGGGGTGCGCTTGATGTAGCCGCCATGGGTGACGGTGACGACCATGTCCTCGCGCTCGATCAGGTCCTCGTCGTCGAGCCCGTCCCATGCGGGTGCGATCTCGGACAGGCGCGGGGTGGCGTAGGTGGCGCGGATTTCCTCAAGTTCCTCGCGCATCACCGCATACAGCTTCACGCGGTCTGCGAGGATCGCGAGATATTCCTCGATAGCGTCGGCGAGTTCCTTAAGCTCATCACCAATCTCGTCACGGCCCAGCGCGGTGAGGCGGTGGAGGCGCAGATCGAGGATAGCCTTCACCTGCCGTGCCGAGAGGCAGTAGGTCCCGCCGTCCTGATCGGCGGTCGGTTCGATTGCTTCGACGAGGCGGATATATTGCGCGATGTCGCCGATCGGCCATTCCTTGGCGAGCAGGCGCTCGCGTGCGGTTGCCGGATTGGGCGCACCGCGAATGATCGCGACCACTTCGTCGAGGTTAGACACGGCAACCACGAGGCCGAGCAGGATATGCGCGCGTTCTCGGGCTTTGTTCAGCTCGAACTTGGTGCGTCGGGTGATGACTTCTTCGCGGAACTGGATGAACGCCTGGATGAAGTCGCGCAGCATCAGCGTTTCGGGGCGGCCGCCGCGAATTGCGAGCATGTTCGCAGGAAAGCTGGACTGTGCAGGCGTGTGGCGCCAGATCTGGTTGAGCACGACATCGGCGGTAGCATCGCGCTTAAGGTCGATCACCACGCGCACACCATTGCGCGAGCTTTCGTCGCGAATGTCGGAGATGCCCTCGATCCGCTTTTCCTTGGCAGCGTCGGCGATTTTTTCGACCAGGCCGGCCTTGCCGACCTGATAGGGAATCGAGGTGAAGACGATGCTTTCGCGGTCATTGCGTCCGACTTCGATTTCGTGACGGCAGCGCATCAGGATCGAGCCTCGGCCCGTGGTGTAGGCCGCCTTGGCACCGCTTGTGCCGAGGATCAGCGGCTCGGTTGGGAAGTCGGGGCCGGGGATATATTCGATCAGCTCTTCAGAGGTGATCGCCGGATTGTCCATAAACGCAAGGCAGCCGTCGAGCACTTCGCCCAGATTGTGCGGCGGAATATTGGTCGCCATGCCGACCGCGATCCCGCCCGCGCCATTAACCAGCAGGTTGGGGAACCGCGCCGGGAGCACCGAAGGCTCTTTCTTACGGCCATCATAGTTGTCGACGAAATCGATCGTATCCTTGTCGAGATCGTCAAGCAGCGTGTCAGCGACCCGGGCCAGTCGCGCTTCGGTGTAACGCATCGAAGCGGGCGGATCGGGATCCATTGAACCAAAGTTGCCCTGACCATCGATCAAAGGAACACGCATCGACCAGGGCTGCGTCAGTCGGGCAAGGGCATCATAAATCGCGCTGTCGCCGTGGGGGTGGAAGTCACCCATCACGTCACCCACGATCTTCGCGCTTTTCACGAACGGACGACCGGCCACGAATCCGCCGAGTTTCGAAGCGTAGAGAATCCGGCGGTGCACCGGCTTCAAGCCGTCGCGCACATCGGGCAGCGCGCGGCTGACGATCACGCTCATCGCGTAATCGAGATAGCTCGTCTTCATCTCGTCGACGATGTCGATGCGTTCGTAGTCGCCTGCGGGAGATGCGGGGCTACTGGGGTCGAGAATGTCGTTGTTATCGCTCAAGGCGCAGGCCGTTTCTTTATGGTTGTTTTCAGGGCTTGTGTGTTGCTCGCTAATCTAGGTGCTGCGCCCCGATTGCGCCACTCGCAGAGCGGAACACAGGGCGAACATGAGGCCTTTTTCCACACTTGGTCCGCTTTTATGGAGGGAAGGGGGGATGCTTTCGCCCCCGTGAACGATAGTTGCGCGCCTGCGAACCTTTCTAACCGTTCATTCAATCGCTGTTCAGCCCCATCCGTGTAGTGAGAATTGCAAATGTCGAGGCGCGCGTTAAATGGAGCGGCCAGACATCAAAGCAGCCGCGGGCGCTGGAAGGCACGCGGACTGAAAACACTCGCTGGAGGATACCCCCTATGCTTACCATTTTCTCGCGCAAGCGCGCATCTTCGCTCGCCCTCGCGGTTGCTCTCGCAACCGGCTCGGCTGTTGTCGCAACCGCAGTTCTGCCCGCCGAAGCCAGCGCGCAGCGCACCCGTGAACGCGACCGCGACCGTGAAAAGAAGGATGAATCCGATGGCGGCGGCTATTCGGATGCGTTCCGTGAAGCCTACGTCCCGCTTGACGAGGCGCTGAAGGCCGAAGGTGCCGAT
>JAYPMZ010000064.1:13585-14914 GCA_038130205.1 Erythrobacteraceae bacterium
GTCCGCAGGTTGCAGGCCTTGCTCCGCTTCTCAACACCGCCGACGAAAAGATCGCCGGGGGCGGCCTGATTTACAATGCGGCAGTCCGTTTGCAGGACCGCCAGCTTCAGCGCACCGGCATCGGGCTCATGCTCGAAAGCGGCAAGGTTCCGGCAGAAGCTCTGGGCCAGTACAATTTCATCGCCTATCAGCTGGCCAACCAGGCCAATGATTATGGCGCAGCACGCACCTATTTGCAGGGCGCGATCGACAACAACTTCACCACCGCACAGATCACCGCCTCCGACCTGCGTATCGCAATGGCGGAAAGCTATTTCAGCGCGGATGAATACACGCAGGGCTTCAATTATCTGCGCGAAGCTATCGCGCAGCAGAAGTCAGCAGGCGTGGAAGTTGACGAGCAGTGGTATCGCCGCGGTGTGACCGTTGCGTATGAGAACGAAGTGGTCCCGACCGTCTACGACTTCGTCGGCATGTGGATTGGCGACTATCCCAACGCAGCGAACTGGCGCGACGCGATCAACGTGACGCGCAACCTCAACACCTTTAACAATCAGGAAATCCTCGACCTTTTCCGTCTCAGCCGCAAGGTCGGCGCGCTGCAGGACTCGTCGGATTATGACTACTACGTCGAAGCCGCCGACGCCCGTCGGCTGCCGCGTGAGGTCAAGGACGTGATCGACGAAGGCATGGCCGCAGGCGTAATCAGCTCGGGCAATCTCTTCATCACCGAAGCGCTCGAAACCGCGAACGGCCGTATTGCGGCCGACCGTGCCGACCTGCCAGCGCTTGAAGCTGACGCCAACAAGCCCAGCGCGCAGCTGCGCACCGTCGTCGCTGCCGGTAGCGCGTTCTTGAGCTATGACGAATTCGCGAAAGCAGCCGGGTTCTACACCCGCGCGCTCGAAATGCCGGGCGTCGATACAAACGAAGCGCTGACCCGTCTGGGCATCGCTCAGCTCGGAATGGGTGATTACGCCACCGCACGCGAAACGCTCGGCAAGGTTGGCGGCAACCGTCTGCCGATTGCCAAGCTCTGGATCGCCTATGCCAATGAAGTGGAAGGCTCGGCTTCCGCGGCGATGTAAGTTAAGCGGTCAAAAGACACACAAAAGGGCGCCGGGAGACAATCCCGGCGCCCTTTTCGTTTGTGCCACGCAGGCAGAATCTGCTGCTCAGCGCAGACGTTTCACATAAACCTGATTGTCGCCGCGCCGTTCGACCGCGAAGTTGCCGAGCGTTCCGAACATTTCCGACAGGCTCTTGAAGCCATAATTGCGTACGTCGAAGCTGGAGCGGTTGCCTGCGATCTGCCCGACCTGCTGCAAT
>JAYPMZ010000065.1:0-5269 GCA_038130205.1 Erythrobacteraceae bacterium
CTCGAAGAGCCGAATGGTTCGCTCTACGTGACAGGGCTTGAATTCAACTTCTGGATTTCAATCTGCCAGGAAGCCAAGCGCTTGAAACTCTCAACTTACTGGGAGTTTGCAGAGGGGGTGTCCGAGATCGAGGCACTAAGATGTGCCAACCACTGCAACAGCACGTACATTTTTTCCCAGTTCTCGGTCAGCGAATGTCTGAAGCGTCTTAACGCTGATCAAATCTTGCCACTACAGGATGGCTTGCAAGCGGCAGGGATACTCAACTCCGCAGAGCGCTTTGCAGGCATATTCAACGCTGCTCTCAACGATACGTGCTGCGCTGGATTGTTCGAAGCCCATGATGAATGTGTGTGGGGGACGTCCAATTTTGGGTCAATGCAATCGCGTTCGGTCCACTAAGGATTGCAGGTTAATGAAGGTATCCGAGTTTCGCCGTTGGGTGGCGGTGAGATTCTGAGCGACTACTTCGGCATCATCGCGGATTTGGAGGTGGGCTAGTGTGCTCAAAGCACTGCTTGGCTGTCAGTCCAGCCGTTGATCAATTTAACATAAAATCACTTATGATCCCGGTCCTGTATCGCTTCGGCGGTGCGGGGCTAAGATCATTTTTGCTTTCGCGAGAAGCGATGTGAGCCGCTTATGGGACTGCGCTCAACGGATTATGAGGCTCCCCAACTAGAAGAAATATGCAACGTCCCCTTTGCGCCCTAATGTCGGTCATGATTGATGTAATCGCCCCACCCTAAAAGCAGCCATCGCCGACGATGTTCTGTCGACCGCATTGGGAAGATTGGTAGCCAAGCGTTGGCTCAGGCCTCAATGCTGTAAACTAGTCCATGCAACCGCAGACTGTCTGATGTTCTGGTTCATAGGACTTCTTATCCTCGTCGCAATTGTGAGCGAGACGGCCGTGATCTCATCAAAGGAATGATGACGCGATTGTTCGAAGGAATGTTGCTGCTTTCAAGCTGTCTACGATCTAGAATCACCTTGCTCGTCGGCGCTTCAATCGCTCACGCTTCGCCTCTGCAATCTTCGGTTGTTTTCAGGTGGGAGTGGATTCGGCTCTGCCTCTGATCGAAGGAAGCGATCAAGAGGGACAGCGGCTTCGTCATATCCGAGCACCTCGATCTCAAGCGCGGCAATTTCGGAACCGGACCAGTCTTCTTGCTCCTCGGGTCTAATGAAGAGTTGCCATCTCGAGCCCAAGCTCATGCTGGAAAGCGCTTCGCCGATCGCGACATTGAGCGGAAGCGAGTTATAGGCATGACCGACATAGAAGCGCTGCCGGTTGCTTCGACTCGAGGATCCTTTTCGACTGGCGGGGTCAAGCAGATCAACTCTTCGCCAGACTGTATTGACGGTTACGGCCGCGCCGGGACGCAGCAGCTTTCCGTCACCCTCTTCGATCACTTGCGCTTGCATCCAATCGGTTAACCGGCGGACCGACTGACGGCGCAGGTTTTGTTCCATGAATGCCGTTGCGGTCTCAGCGCTCGTTCTGCATCTCGACCCCCGCGGGGTTCTGAAGCGCCAATACTCATCGACGCATCGCCCTGCATAACCTTGCTCGATTTTGCCGAGATACTCGTCGATCAACCAACCAACGAGCGCGCGTTCCGCTGGATTGCCGCGTGTCCGCCGCTGTGTGAGCAATCCCGATGATTGGCTTCCTATCGACGTCCATGCGCTCGCAAATCCAGTCGGTGTTTCTTCGACAATGAGCAATGGGCTTCGCAATTTGCCCGAACTGGCGCTTGAATCGAAGTCAGTTCTTCTATGCAGCACTCCGGTCAAATTTGAATTTTCGTCGAGCCAGGGCGACGGAAGCTCCTCAATGTCTATTTCCACCCGATTGAACCGGATTGCCATTATAGCATCGTTGATCGTAAAGAGCGTGATTTCACGGGAACAAGTGCAACTTGAGTCTTGCTTGCGGAAATCGAACTTCAACGAGCGGTCGCGATACTCATAGCTCCCAATTTGACTCACCCAATCATTGGTAAAGCCTCTTGCAGCCAGGATTCGCGCTGCCTCTTCTACTGTGTTTGCAAGGCTGACGCCTCCTACGCGAAAATCGGCCAGTCCCGACTGGGATGCCTGCACGGGCCATGGCTGAACCGACGCGCGTTCAGGCGCGGTTCTGAAGGAGAAAACGTGGGCCGGATATGACCGCCAGCAATAGGTCGCAATGTCGCGAGGGTTTAGATTGTGACATCCGTAGCGGCCCGCGTGAAGAAACGCGGCAATGTCGCCCAAGTCACGCGAAATACGCAAGATGGCCGGTTCTGTCCTTCCGAACGCCACGAGAACGGGCGAAAAAAAATATGCATGGTCGGTATCAGCGAAGAGCAGGACTTCGGGAACTGCGGAAACCAAACCTTGAGCCGGATTGGGGTCAAACGAGATCGTGACGTCAAGAGATCTGGCCCATTCGCACCAGTCGATACGGCTGGCATGATTGATCCTGACGCAAAACTCCGGATCGCGATCGCGCGAAATTTCAGACTTCCTCTCGATCGTAAAGGAGCCCGAGCCGTTCGTTTCAAAATCACCAAAATGCTCAGAGATTACAAACAACCCTGCCCTGCGCATCGCTGCGAGAACCATGTCAGCATCGATCCCGGTAAAGTTTCGTTCGAGAGCTTCAACCGGGTAGAGGAACATCGTGTTGGATGGGTGATATCCATCCGGATTGACAAACGGATTGGGAACTGCCCCGCCTTCGAGCAATCCAATCGCCGCATCGGGATTGCGAAAAGCGATGGCGGCAGAAAGAAGTGATCTAACTCCATCACTGGCGTCGTTCGGCGTCGTCTGGATTACAAGGTTGGGATCGAAAACTTCGCCCAGTCGCCTAAACCACAACTGCATATGCTCACGGCAGCTACCGGTGAATTGAGGTTCGGTTGCTTCTTTCAGAGCGTATGACAGGACCTGTTGAGTATAGCCGATATCATCGCCTGGCGCGAACGAAGGTACATAGCACGACCCATTGGATTGCACCTGCCGTATCATAGTTTCGATTGCGGGGCGATTACGATCAGTTCGAGACGGACTAGCCATTGCCAGACGAAGCTGTGTGAATTCTGGCCGTGCGATCCACAGCAGATGGAGTTCGCCAAAATCGAGGATATCTGCCGACATTGCATCTGACGCAAAGGTGACGATGTCTTCCTTCGCGAGAATACTGGCTGCGATCCGTGAAATGGAGTCGCCATTTTCACGCAAGTCGAAAGGCAATTGCGCCCTTTCGATCACCCCTCTGATGTAGGTAATACTCAGAGCTTCGTCCTGCAGCCCAGCCTTGAGTACCATCCCGATGAGATTTCCAGTTGAGGTCAGCAATGGACCTCCCGAGAATCCGCCGGAAGCGATGTCAGAGTCGAATTCGATGATACTCATCGAAGAAACACTTAGGATCGGTGCCGGACGTTCACTCGAGCTCCACGGCTCGCTTTCTTTGGTGCCGATGATTTCAACCGAGTCGTGATTGGTGCTGATTGGAATGCCGGTAGGCATCAAAATATCCCGGTTTTCTTCGAAGCGCCGTCGACTTGCCTCATCAGCTTCGACTGAGAGTAGGGCCAAGTCGGCAGCCTCATCGACCAAGAGTAGTATTGCAGGCCTTCGTTGACCACCATCGCGATAAAAAACGACGTTTACGCGGTCGATCGGTCCGGGAAGAAACGTTTCATCTGACTCTGCCGAGTCCCTGATCGTGTGAAACGCCGTAATAATGATCGCAGTTCTACCATCATTCGCGACGATCACACCACTACCGATAGCCGAGGGCGGTAGGCCCACTTCCTGGCTCGCATTGACCTGAACGACTAGCTCCACGGGATCTGCCCGAACGCTCGTGCAACTCGCTACCGCGACAAAACAGGCCCAGAGACGCAACACGAAACAAATCTGCTTCATTGTCGAACCCTCGGAATTTCATTCTTCCAGCCCAACAATTGGCCGACGCCGAGGAGAACCGTGAGCACCCCCAGTGCATATCGGACCCTCGCATCGTTCGAGAGAACTTCGAACCAACTTGGCATCATGCTGACTTCTTCTCTACCCACCTCAGTTGTCGCGTGGTCGAGACTTCCAGACATCTGAAAGCGAAATTCTTTATCCTCGATCCGCAAAGCACGGAGCGTGATATCTCTACCTGCAAGATCAACAATTTCGCGCGGAAGTATCGTATTTGTCAGATCAGGAGTGTTTGCGAAGCGAACGAAACCGCCGGTGACGCCACTTGTCCTAACCTGCCCCACCCCAGATTGCACGAGTGACCAAGTTTCGAAACTGCTTACGGAGACCAATTCTGAGAGCGGCTGGCCGGCACGCAAAGTATCAAAGGAGATGGTCAACTCTTCGCCGGATCTCGGACGAAGAATTATCTCTTGTCGGCTCTGCAATTCTCGACCGGACGGGCAGTCGCTGAAGTCGCAGATCGGGCTCTCAATCGAAATCATTGCACCGGCAGCCGCTACCAAGCGGATGCTTTGAGGCGGCATTGCAATGCGAAGCTCGGCGCTATCATCACCGCTCTGCGCTTCGAGCGATACGCGTCCCCCGGCGGCTAATCGCAGAGGGCTGATGGTAGGAAGGGCAGCAACGCCGTCTCGCTGCGCGGGCAGTTCTTTGCTCCGTATATTTTCGAGATGGAAAATCTTGATTACCATCGGCTCGTCGCGGCTCGAGAACTGCATTGGCGTTTCAACTGATCCGCGAAATCTCACAGTTATTTCTTGTGAAATGATGGGCACAAGCTCCGTGTCTGCCGCAGGCACGAAGACCAAGCGATCAGTTTCGAGTGTACCGGAAAAGGGCTGATTCCACGAACGAAGTCCGATCAACACAAACATCGCTGCGATCGTTGCCGCGATCAGGAAAATAACCCAACTTACTGGCGAGCGCAGCCGTCCAGCAAATGTTTCTCGCTCAAAGCTCATGTCCTACCGCCCAAGAGCAAGGCCTTCATTTTCACAATCTCAGTCATTCGGCAAAGCGAGGCGGGCTTGAAAAATATCTTGGCCACCTATGGTCGTTACGGCCTCAAGCCTCACATCAACAAAATCACCATCGATTTCTGGCAAGTAATAACTCTTCGCTTCGCCACTTCCGACCCCCGAGTAGTTTTTGTGTATGGTGCGCCCAGATTGGTCGGTAATCGCCATGCTCAGGTGCTCAAGCGCGGTATCGGCGACGAAGATAAGTTTGGCGCGGGTCGCATATTCGCTGGGCGTTTCCGGGAATCGAAGTGGAAGGA
>JAYPMZ010000065.1:5279-14907 GCA_038130205.1 Erythrobacteraceae bacterium
G
This sequence comes from Erythrobacteraceae bacterium, assembly GCA_038130205.1. Classification (GTDB taxonomy): domain Bacteria; phylum Pseudomonadota; class Alphaproteobacteria; order Sphingomonadales; family Sphingomonadaceae; genus Erythrobacter. Next base: position 5,281 of record JAYPMZ010000065.1, read on the forward strand.
AAGGAGGGTGGGCGGGTTTCTATCCGAATTGTCACAGTTTCGAGCACATGCAATTCCCGCAAGACTGCTCGGGCGGATTCTCGGTTGCATGCTGCGGAATACGTCCAGCGGCCAGCTGTAACTTCCATCAGGGCGAATTTGGCGTGTGTCCATCTGGTAAAAATCGTCGCGCAAGCGAGACACCAGTTTGATTTTGGTCGCACGATGAGTACCCTTGGGAATGGTCTCAAGCCTGACCGCGTCAGCCCCAGCGCTTCCAAGGCTCACCTCATTTGAATGATAGCCAATGATTCTCAAGTTTATTCGATTACTCACAAGATCCTTGTAATTGCCCTCACACCGTCCAGCACGCCACATATAGGCTGAAGATGAGGCAACAGAACTGACTGCGAGATCACACTGCCCCGTCGCTCCAGTTGCACTCGAGAAAGCAAAGATCCCCGCAGCGCCGCCGCACGCCGCTACTAACAATGCAACTCTTTACACATGCGTGGTTGGCATATTTGAAATTTGACGTCCGATCGTATCTCGATCTCATTTAACCTACGCCCTCAGAATGGTCTGCCGGTTAACATAGAATTCCGGCCAAAAGCCGGTAGCAGCGTCTGGGACGAATTGACGGCATTCTGTGTCGGGCTCGCTAACAGCAGTCAGTCCGCTTTCGGCCCAAAATTAGGCGCTCAATCACTCTTCTCGGTTGCCTGCCTACTCCTCCTTTCTCGCATAATTGGCATGCCTAGGCCTTCTGCAAATTCCAACCGCTCAAATGGGTCTGACTGAGGTCGACTTTTGAAGCTGGACTGAAGCAACGTGCCCACACTAGGAAACCGGGCTCGTTCTGCAGAATTACGCTTTGGGTTCTCTGTGGGTGGCGCCAAACCTTGGGGCTCGAGGCGCGCTCGAGGTTCTGATAAGTAAGCGAAAATCGAAGATCCTCCGCTAAATTCGTAATGATGGGGTCACGTGTTCGAGTCACGTAAGCGGCACCAGTGGTTTCAGCTTAAATGTTCTGGGGTCTTGAGGCGAACGCGCTTCGACCCTCGCGGCGTCTTGGGTGCCACAGCCGGTTTCCGGCATATTTCCCTCCGCCTCGGCGTAGAATTGCACCGTGGCGGGGCGGCGTTTCGCTGCGCTAGCGTTCGTTCGGCAGGAACAAATTCATTGAAGCATTATCTGGTCGCAACCGCTTTCTGTCTCGCAAGCGCCGCCTAAGCTCCGCAGGCGAGTGACGGGAGTGCGATGCCTGACGAAGCCACCGTCGTCACGCGCTCAATGCCGATCGCCTTGGAATTCCAGACGCAACTCAAAAGGCAACTTGTCGCCGCGCTCGGTCAGGACGGCGCGGAAACAGCGGTGCGCGTTTGCAAAGCGGTGGCCCCGGCGATTGCTGCAGACCAGTCTGAAGCCAGTGGAGCGCAGGTTAGCCGGATCGCCGAACGCCATCGCAATCCGGCTGGCGCAGTTCCCACGGAGCTGCGGGACGCTTATGACGAGCTGGCCGCAATGCCTTTGGTGCATGGAAAGCCTGCCAGCCGCGTCGTGCATACGGGAGAGGGCGGCGATGCCCGGGTGGTGTATCTGAACGCCATTCCTATGGCGGAGCAGCCGTGTTTGGTCTGCCATGGGGCCAATATCGATCCCGCGCTCAAATCCGTCATCGACGGCGCTTATCCCGGCGATACCGCAGTCGGCTTCGAGCCGGGTGACTTGCGCGGCGCGCTGGTCATCAGCTGGCCGCGGGAAGCCTTTAAGGCGCGCTAGGGCGGCCGCTCTACCGGATCCAGCATCTGGATCGCGTATATTCCCGTGGCAGCTCTGGAGGCCGCCGACGCCGAACTTTGGGTGAAGCTCGCGGCAGCGGACGCAAGACGACTAAAATTACATCATTTGATTAAGTGACCTGTGATACTTCCGCTTATTTGGCCATTGTGACGCTAAAAATCACATTTTCGATATATCAGTTACTGTAATCGAGAATCATAATTTGGTGATCCTGAGTTGTGTGGTTAGGTTGTCGGCATCAACTCCAAGGAAGGAATTTGCATGAGCCTGCACATTGGTGACATCGCCCCGGACTTCACCGTCGACACCCAGAATGGCGAAATCAGCCTTCATGATTGGGCTGGCGACAGCTGGGTTTTCTTCTTCAGCCACCCGGCTGATTTTACCCCGGTCTGCACTACGGAGATGGGCCGCACCGCGCAGCTCGCCGCCGAGTTCGACAAGCGCAATGTGAAGCCGCTAGGCCTTTCGACCGATACCGCAGAAGAGCACGCCAGGTGGATCGAAGATGTCAACGATACGCAGAATACGAAACTCGTGTTCCCGATCGTCGCCGATGCCGATCTCAAGATCGCGAAGCTCTATGACATGATCCATCCCGACCAGAGCGAGACGGCGGCTGTGCGGTCGGTATTCATCATCGATCCGGACAAGAGGATCCGGTTGACGATGACCTATCCGATGAGCGTTGGCCGCAATTTCGACGAGATCCTTCGCGCGATTGATGCGCTTCAGTTCAGCGACAAGCATGGCGTGGCCACGCCTGCCGATTGGCGCGAGGGCAAGGATGCGATCATTCCTCCATCGGTATCCGACGAAGATGCGCAGGCGCGCTTTCCGCAAGGCTTCACTACCCTTCGCCCTTATCTGCGGACGGTTAAAATCGACTAGGTGCGATCGCAGATCGAACATCATGAAGCGGGACCGGTCCTCGCCGGCCCCGCCCACCCATTTTTGAAGGAGGCACCATGCTGCTAGAGAAAATCAAGACGCCGGGCTTGTCCCATCTTTCGTATCTGATCGGCTCGGGCGGCAAAGCAGCCGTCATCGATCCGCGCCGCGATTGCGAATGCTATGTCGAAATGGCGCGGGCAGAGGGCCTCGAGATTACCCATATCTTCGAAACCCACCGCAATGAGGACCTGGTATCGGGCGCGGCGGTTCTGAAGGAATTGACTGGCGCGCGTGTTCTGCATGGGCCCAATGCTGCCGCGAAGGTCGAATATGCCGAGACAGCACACGAGGGCGATGAGTTCGAAATCGGCCAGTTGAAGATCAGGGTTCTTGAGACGCCCGGGCACACCGACGATCACCTTGCTTTCGTGCTGCACGACATCGCCTATCCCGATGGTCCGGTCGGCGTGTTCACCGGAGACGCGCTGTTCGTCGGCGATGTTGGTCGCACAGACTTCTATCCCGATCGCAAGCGCGAGGTCGCAGGGCTTCTCTACGACTCCCTCGCAAAGATCCTCGCCCTCGGCGATCAGGTCATCCTCTATCCCGCACACGGGGCCGGCTCGGTATGCGGGTCGGGAATGGCCGAGCGCGAATTTTCAACCGTCGGACACGAGCGTGTAAACAATCCGCGCCTGCAGTTTGAAAGCCGCGATGCCTTCATCGATTTCAAGGTGGAAGAGAACCACTATCAACCACCCTATTTCCGGCTGATGGAGCGTCTGAACCTGAAAGGCGGCGATGCTGCGCCTCGCATCATGCGCCCCAAGCGGCTGTCGCTGTCCGAATTGGCCAATATCGACGCCGATCACCTTGTCGATGTGCGCGAGCCCCTTGCCTTTGCTTCGGGCCATCTTCCCGACTCCATGAACCTGCCGGTCGGGATGATCTCGGCATTCGCGGGCTGGTTTATCCGCGAAGGGGAAAGCGTGGCTCTTGTCGCTGCGGACGAAGGGCAGCTCGCAGCTGCCATGACGCACCTCGTGCGGATCGCTCTCGACAATGTTGCGGGCGGCTATGTCGGCGTCGTCCCTGCCGCTGCACAGGGTAAGGCCATGCGGACGATCCCGATGATCGGGACGGACGAAGTCGAGCGCAGAATCCAGAGCGAGGATGACGGCTGGACGCTGCTTGATGTGAGGGATGCCGATGAACGCGCACAGGGTTCGATCGACGGCTCGCAGCACATTTACGTCGGCCAACTCAACGAGCGCTATCGCGACCTTGATCCGTCGCAGCACTACACGTTGATGTGCGCCAGCGGCATGCGGGCAACGGTGGCAGCTGGCTGGCTTGCTAGTCGGGGTTTCGAGAACCTCGATATTTTTCTGGGCTCCATGGGGGCATGGAAAGCGGCGCATGGCTAAACCCGACTAGGCGGCATTTTCCAAGCTCCCGCGCGCTGCGAGGGAGGCTTGGTTTCCAGTTGTCGCAAGCTGCGCGTGGGTTTTCCCCACGCCGCTTGCGATCAAGGGATTTACTCCGGTTTCGCCGTTTCCGCAGGCGCTTCGTATTGGAGAAGCTCGTCCACACTGCTGCGCGTATAGGCGTGATAGGTGGCCCGCGTTTCGGCATAGATGCGCTGAGCGATCGGCTTGCCCCAGGCGGTTTCGTTGAGCGCGTTGAACAAGGGGCTGACGAACTTGTTGCGTCCTACCCTTCCAAGGAAGCGTTCTGCCTGGGGAACGGCGGGGTCGTATTCGTTACGAAGCGCCGCCTTCAGCCACAGGAACAACACTTCATTGTTCTCGGCTTGCGAAAGCCCGAGGGTCGTATCGAGAGCTGCCAGCTGCTCGCTCGACAGTTCCTCAGGAAGCTCTTCGAGGAAGCGTTGTTGCTCTGCTGCGGTCCAGCCACGCCAGACATCGGCATCGGGTAGCTTTGAGTCCTTTGTATAAGCAGCGACAGTGCCATCCACTTCCGCAAAGGCGCTGGCGTCGGGCTTCCAGGCGTTCTCGGGCAGTCCCGTGCCGTAAACCCATTCGTCCAGCATCAATCGCTTTTCGAGGTCGGCATCGCCCGCGATCAGCTTGTCGCGCAGGTCGGCAAGGAACATCTCCGATGTCACCGGCTCGAAGGCGTGATTGTCGAACCATTGAGTCAACCAGCCATCGAACTTCTCACGTCCGACCCTATTCTCGACCGTGCGCAGGAATACTGTGCCCTTGTCATAGATCGCAAAACCCCTCGTATCGAAGGGACTGATTTCGTCAGGCGAGCGCATGGCCGTGGCGGGGTTGTCGGCTCCGATGTCATCAATGCCGCCGACCAAGCCTGCATAGCTGAGAGCATATTCCTGCTCGGCGCGCGCCTTGCCATAAACTTTCTCGACGATGCGATTTTCGATGTAGGAGGTGACTCCTTCGTTCAACCATCCGTCGCGCCAGCTGGCATAGGTGGTCAGATTTCCTGACCAGCTGTGCGCCAATTCATGCGCGACCAACCCGTTGTTCGAGCGATCGCCGGCAATGAACGTCGGGGTGAGGAAGGTCATCACCGGGTTTTCCATACCGCCATAGGGAAAGGCCGGCGGAAGGACGATCATGTCGTAGCGGCCCCAGCGATAGTCGCCGAAAAGGGCGATTCCGGCGTCGATCATCGATTCAGTATCGCCCACTTCCCGTGCGGCTGCTTCGATGGTTTCGGGTTCGGCCCAAACTCCCGAGCGCGGGCCGAGCTCGCGAAACTCGATGTTGCCCGCTGCAATGGCGATCAAATACGGTGGCACAGGGTGGTTCATCTCGAAGCGGAAGTCGCGGCGGTTGCCGTCCACTGCTTCGGGGTCGCCCTGAACCACACCGCTCATGACCACATTGAGCGGCTCGGGCGCGGAAACGGTCGCTTCCCAGGTCTGACGGATGCCGGGGCTGTCCTGAGTGGGGATCCATGTGCGGTTGTTGATCGCCTGCCCTTGACTGAAAAGGAAAGGATGCTCGCCACCAGCCGTCTGCTCGGGGCTCAACCACTGCAAGGCCTCCGCGCCCGGAGCGGAGAGATATTCGACCACGATGCGGTGCGTCGCGGCAAGCTCGTCCTCTGCCAGTCCGGCTGCGCGTTCCAGTTTCTGGGCCGGAAGCTGGATGGTCAGGGGCTCGCCCTTACCTTCGACTGTCTCGCCAAGATTGAACTCCAGCGCATTGCCGGCCTCATCGGTGACTGCCGAGACGCGCAGGCCGTTGGAGTCGAGTATGATATTGTTCGCCTCGTCCGTCGCCAGCAAATCGAGAACGGCCGTACCGCCGATAGTCTTGGCATCGAAGTCCATCACCAGATCGAGATCGAGATGCGTGACACGCGCCTCTTGCGGCTTCGCAAAGGTCTGATCGTCAAACGCCTGTTCGCTTGTCAGGATTGGCGCGATCTTGGCGGGCTCAGAGGTGTCCTGAGAGGTCAGGCTGCCGCAGGCCGCCAGAAGAAACAGGAACGGTAAGACAAGAAAGGGAACGTGAGCGCGCATTGAGAAATCCTGAAAAGTGCGAATGGCGAGCTGCGTCGCATAATTCGCGACCCCGTGCCAGCCGGTATGCCGACAAATTTCCCTTCCAGCAGCGATCTTCGGAAGGTTCGAGCGCTTTGGGGCGTTTGTGGGGCGCGGGTAGAGCGGACTAATATGGGCTGAGCCGGAGGGCCGGATTGCCGCTATTCCTGCTTCGCTTCGGCTTCCAGAACCGCCACCATCGGGCTGGTGCGTGGCAGTCCGCGGAAGGCTTGCTGATCTTCGGCTTCGACCGGTTCGGCAACCAGAAGACGCCAGATACCAAAACCGCCACCGATGGCAGCCAGCGCGCCTAACAGGATGAAAAGACCGGGCGCGCCGAAGACCGACATGCTCGTTGATGCCAGCATCGGCCCCGACACCGCGCCTGCGGAATAGGCCAGCACCAGACCTGAACTGGCGCCAAGCCGCTCTTCTTCTGCGAGGTGATCGTTCGAGTGTGCGACGCACAGGGGGTAGAGCGCGAAGGCAAACCCGCCGAACAGCGCGCCCAGTGCGAACAATGCGATCCGGGGGAGCGGCGCAAACGCCATGGCGGCACAGATCGCGATCACCGCGAGAAAGCAGAATATGATCACGCGGCGCCGATCAAACTTGTCCGACAACAGGCCGAGCGGGGTTTGCAATGCCACCCCGCCACCAATGACGCAGGACGTAAACAGCGCGACTTGCGACAGGCTCAATCCCAGCCGCTGCACATAGACCGAACCGAGCGCGTAAAAAGCGCCAAGCATGGTGCCGTTGAGGATGACCCCGGCGATGCCGAGCGGGGATGCGCTATAGAGCCGCCGCAGCGAGAAGGGCACGATTGTCTCGACCTGCGGCTGGTCGAGCCGGGTGAGCAGCACCGGAAGCAACGCCAGCGACAGGATGATGGCTGACAGCATGAATGGCAGATCGGGCTGGTTCTGCCCGATGTTGAGCAGAAATTGCCCGGCCGCCTGCCCGCCGTAGAGGCAGACCATATAGGCCGCGAGGATCATGCTGCGCGATTGCGGTGCGGCCCGACGGTTGAGCCAGCTTTCAAGGCAGACGAACACGCCCGCCATTGCGACTCCGTCGATAAAGCGCAGGCCGCTCCACCAGATCGGATCGCGCAGCAATGCATAGGCGAGCCCGCTCGCTGAAAAGACTGTGACGCAAGCGGCAAAGGCGCGAATGTGGCCGATACGCCCGATCAGAGCAGGCACGCGCAGCGAACCTGCCATGAGACCTGCAAAATAGGCCGTCCCGACCACGCCAATAGCCAAAGCGCTTGCGCCTGCCAGTTCCAGCCGGACCGCGATCAGCGTTGACAGGAATCCGCTCCCCGCCATCAGCATGAAGATGGCGAGCAGAAGCGTTCTGACAGAGAGCAAAGGGCCGAGCATAACGCGCCCGCCTATTGCGCCCCGCAAAGCCGATGTCGATATCATTTTGCGGCGAAATGGACTGGGATCAGGCCAGGGGGCCGAGCGCCCCGCGCAATTCGCCGAGCCACGGTTCAAACGGTTTCCACGCGCCTTGCCCCTTGCGGTTGATCGGTTCGCGCACCTGCTCTGAGGATGCGGTGCGAACCGCGCGCGTCGTCTGGTGGAAGGCGAGGCATTGCTCTTCGAAAGGCACTTCGAGGAAATCGAGCATCCGCCGCGTCTGGCCTTCGAGATCGTCGAGCACATCCTCGTGCTGCACTCGCAGCACCTTGCCGGGCAGCACCGTATCCCAGTGCTCCATCAGATCGACGTAATCGGCGTAATAGCGGCCCACTTCGGTCAATCCGTAAGTGAATTCCTGCCCCTCGGCGAACAATTGTTTGAAGCCTGAAAAGCAGCAATCCATCGGCTCGCGGCGGGCGTCGCTGATCTTCGCATTGGGCAGGATCAGCTGGATCAGCCCGATGTGGCGGAAATTGTTGGGCATCTTATCGATGAAGAAAGGTGCGCCCTGACGATGGATGCGGGTGCTTTCGATGAAGTCCTCACCGAACTTTTCGAGTTGTTCCGCCGTCAGATCATGCAGGTTCGCAGGGTAAAGCGATTGCCCGGCCTTGCGCCCACGCAGGCGGTGGGCGAGCGCGAGTATGTTGGGAAGCTCGAGCGTCCCGTCGATCTGCGAATGGCTGGCGAGGATCTGTTCGAGCAGCGTCGAACCCGCGCGCGGCAGGCCAAGGATGAAGATCGGGTCCGGGGCGGGGTGCCCGGCACCTGCGTGCTTTGCGAAAAGTTCCTCCGTGCAGGCCTCGCGCTGCTTGGCCAGCTCGGCGCTCATCGTGTCGGCGCTGTAGCGGGTCTGTGCGCGTTTGAGCGCATTGCCCTCGTCATAGAAGCCAAAGCTGGCTTCGTAGTCATCCTCGTCTTCCAGGGCCTTTGCGAGCGCAAAATTGAGGTGAACGCGGTCCATGAAGGCAAGGTCGGGCCGATCGACCTGTTCGCGCATGGCCGCGATTTCATTGTCGGCGAAACGATAGGTCTTGAGGTTGGCGAGCGCATACCATGCATCGCCATGGTCCGGCTTTGATGCAACCGCGCTGCGATAGCTGTCTTCTGCCTCGGCCCGGTCGCCCTTGGTCTTGAGCGCGTGCCCGCGACTGGTGAGGCTGGCAGGGTCGCCCGGAATCTTTTCGAGCACAGTGTCGAACAGGTCGAGCGCGCGGTCGAACTCGCCGGTCTGGATACATTCGATCGCAAGCCGCGACTGGAACACCGGGCTTGCCGGATCGCGGCTGTAGAGCGCCTCGGCCTGTTCGCGGGCGGCCTCGAACTTTTGGCGACGGCGCAGCACATCGATGTAGTCGAGCCTGATCTGGAGGTCGTCAGGCGCAAATTGCACAGCGCTTTCGAGCAGGAATTCGGCATCTTCGAGCACACCCAACTCGATCCCGATCCGTGCGAGAAGCCGCATACCTTCGACGTCGCGGGGGTTCTGGCGCAGATAGGCGCGGCAGATTTCCTCGGCGCGTAACAGCCGCCCTTCGGCAAGGTGGTTGGTCACGGCCAGCAATTCGCGCGGGAGACGGGTCAGGCGCTCGTGTTGCGCCCTTGCGGCTTGCGCCTCGCCGCCGCGCCCTGCTGTCGTCAGCAGCCGTGCCTGTTCACGCCAGCTTGCCTCAAGCGCGGGATTGAATCGCACCGCTCGGGAGAACGCGGCAAGCGCCGCCGCATTATCGCCGCTCGCCAGCGCGAGATGCCCTTCCTCCTGCCATGCACGGCCATATTCGGGCATGGCGGCGTGCAACGCGCCAAGATGCTGTGCGGCCTCTTCATAGCGCTTGAGATAGCGCGCCGCGACTGCCGCCATATACAGCGCCTCGCCGTCTTCGGGCGTGTCCGCCAATAGCGCGCGCGCCATCGCAAGGCCCGCTTCGAACTGGCCTGCCTGCAAGGCTTTCTGGATGTCCGCGCGCTGGCTTTCGGCTT
>JAYPMZ010000066.1:0-6415 GCA_038130205.1 Erythrobacteraceae bacterium
GAACGCGCGCGTTCAGGACCCGACGCTGTGGGACAACCCCAAGGAAGCGCAAGCTGTGAGCCGCGAACAGAAGCAGCTCGAAAGCGCGGTCGACACTGTCAATGAAATCTCCGCCGAAATGGCCGACGCGGTGGAGTTCATCGAAATGGGTGAGGCCGAAGGTGAGGAGAGCATCGTCAATGACGGCCTCGCCACTCTGGAAAAACTCGCCGAACGCGCTGACGCTGACAAGGTGCAGGCGCTGCTTTCTGGCGAGGCGGACGGGAATGATACCTATCTCGAAATCCACGCTGGCGCAGGCGGTACGGAGTCGCAGGACTGGGCAGAAATGCTTATGCGTATGTATGCCCGCTGGGCTGAAAAGCGCGGTTTCAAGGTCGAGACTGTGGAATACCAGTCGGGCGATCAGGCCGGCATCAAATCGGCGACGCTGCTGATCAAGGGTGACAACGCCTATGGCTATGCCAAGACCGAGAGCGGCGTGCACCGTCTCGTCCGCATCAGCCCTTATGACAGCGCAGCCAAGCGTCACACGAGCTTTTCGAGCGTTTGGGTCTATCCGGTGATCGACGACGATATCGACATCGAGATCAACCCCGCCGACCTCAAGATCGACACCTATCGTGCATCGGGCGCGGGCGGTCAGCACGTCAACACCACCGATAGTGCGGTCCGCATCACCCACCAGCCGACGGGCATTGTGGTGGCGAGCCAGAACGACCGCTCGCAGCACAAGAACCGCGCGACCGCGATGAACATGCTCAAGGCGCGCCTTTTCGAACGCGAAATGGCCGAACGCGAAGCGGCGGCTTCGGGCGAATATCAGGAAAAGAGCGAGATCGGGTGGGGCCACCAGATCCGTTCTTACGTCCTCCAGCCGTATCAGATGGTGAAGGACCTGCGCACGGGCTTCACTTCGAGTTCACCCGACCGCGTGCTTGATGGCGATCTCGACGGTTATATTTCTGCGGCACTGGCGCAGCGTGTGACCGGCGAAACGGTAGAGGTCGAGGACGTCGAGTAATGCTGCGGAGGCTGGCAGTCGGAACGGTTGGCGGGGCCTTTATTCTCGCGCTGACCGGCTGCGATGCCAGTGCGCCTGCGGCCGACCGTCCGGCCAGCGCCCTCGAATTTCCGACGCCCGACCGTGAGGTACCCGAGGTCGTCTCTAACCAGTTCTCGAACGAAGATGCGCGCGACGAGCGCGGCGAGGCGCAGGCGGTCATGGATATGGCCGAAATCACCGGAGGCATGACCGTCGCCGATATCGGCGCAGGCGAGGGCTATTACACGGTTCGCCTTGCCCAGCGGGTCGGCAGTGACGGTCGGGTTCTGGCGCAGGACATCTCGCGCGAGGCGCTCCAGCGGCTAGGTCGCCGAGTCGAGCGCGAGCGGCTCGAAAATATCTCGATCAAGCTGGGCGAACCTGACGATCCGCAACTGCCCGCCGACAGTTTCGACCGCATTTTCCTTGTCCACATGTATCACGAAGTGACCGAGCCCTACGCCTTCCTTTGGCGTATGTGGCCGGCGCTGGCCGAGGGTGGACAAATCGTGGTCGTGGACGTCGATAGACCCACCGGACGCCACGGAATCCCGCCTGCGTTGCTGTTCTGTGAGTTCGAAGCTGTGGGATACAAGCTCGTCGAATTCGTCGAGCGGCCCGATCTGCGCGGTTACTTCACCCGCTTCGAACGCGGCGCCGAGCGGCCCGAACCCGAGGACATAGAAGCCTGCACCAACAGCTAGGCTATTGCTGCAAGTTGCCCTCGGGAATTGGCGGTGCTAGGCGCTGCCTCCTTCACAACATAAAAGCCGAGGGACCGCGCAAAGAATGACAGATTTTCCGACCAGTTTTGACCGTGACGATCTGTTGAAATGCGCGCGCGGTGAATTGTTTGGCCCCGGCAATGCGCAATTGCCTGCGCCGCCCATGCTGATGATGGATCGCATTACCTCGATATCGGGTGACGGCGGCGAGCACGGCAAGGGGCACGTTGTCGCAGAATACGACATTACTCCCGACCTGTGGTTCTTCGACTGCCATTTCCCCGGCAATCCGATCATGCCCGGCTGCCTTGGCCTCGATGGTCTGTGGCAGCTCACCGGCTTCAACCTGGGTTGGCGCGGTTGGCAGGGTCGTGGATATGCGCTGGGCGTTGGCGAAGTGAAGCTGACCGGCATGGTGCGCCCTGATCGCAAAATGCTGACCTATTACGTCGATTTCACCAAGGCGGTTCAGACCCGTCGCCTGACAATGGGTGTCGCTGACGGCCGTGTAGAGGCCGACGGCGAAGTCATCTATCAGGTCAAAGACATGAAGGTCGCACTGTCCGAGGCGTAAGCCGGGGCGCGACTTCACACCAGATTACACGAGGGATTATGCGTCGCGTCGTCATTACAGGATTGGGGATCGTCTCCTCGATTGGCAACAACAAGAATGAGGTGCTTGCCTCGCTCAAAGCGGGCAAGTCGGGCATCAGCTTTAATGAGTCGATGGCCGAACACGGCTTTCGCTCGCAGGTAGCAGGCGCCATCAATCTCGATGTTGCCGAGCATGTCGACAAGCGCACCTTGCGCTTCATGGGGCCGGGCGCAGCCTATGCCTATATCGCCATGGGGCAGGCGATTGCCGATGCCGGACTTGAGGAAAAGGACGTCATCAATCCGATGACCGGCGTGATCGCCGGATCGGGCGGTCCTTCGACTTCGGCCATGTTCTCGGCGCACCAGACCGTTCTGAGCACCGGCGCGACCAAGCGCATTGGTCCGTTCGCCGTGCCCAAGACGATGTCCTCCACGGTGAGCGCCAACCTGGCGACCGCTTACCAGATCAAGGGGATGAACTTCTCGATCACCTCGGCATGTTCCACCTCGCTCCACTGCATCGGCATGGCCGCTCAGCAGATTGCGCTCGGCCAGCAGGACGTGATGTTCGGCGGCGGCGGCGAAGAGCTCGACTGGACGCTCTCGTGCCTGTTCGATGCGATGGGCGCGATGTCGAGCAAGTATAACGACACGCCGGAGCGCGCTTCGCGTGCTTTCGACGCCGACCGCGACGGCTTCGTCATCGGCGGCGGCGGTGCGATGGTCGTGCTCGAAAGCCTCGAACACGCACAGGCGCGCGGCGCGAAGATCTACGCCGAAGTTACCGGCTTCTGCGCCACTTCGGACGGCGCCGACATGGTGGCTCCTTCGGGCGAGGGCGGCGAACGCGCGATGCGCGGTGCGCTCAAGACGCTGCCGGAAGGCCGCAAGGTCAGCTATATCAACGCGCACGGCACTTCGACCCCGGTCGGTGACGTCGGCGAAATCGAGGCTGTGCGGCGAGTTTTCGGAGAGGGTGTAACCCCGCCGGTCAGTTCGACGAAATCGATGACGGGACACAGCCAGGGGGCAACCGGCGCGCAAGAAGCCGTCTATTGCCTGCTCGCGCTGGAAGATGATTTCATCATCCCCTCGATCAATGTGGAAAATCTCGATCCGGCGCTGAAGCCTGAAGAGATTGCGACTTCGCTGGTCGAGAATGCCGGCCTCGATTCGGTGATGACCAACAGCTTCGGCTTTGGTGGCACCAACGGATCGATGATCCTGTCCAAATTTCACGGGTGAGTTTGAACGCCTGTAGCTAAGGGGTTGTAAACATGGGCGTGCTTTCGGGAAAACGCGGCCTCGTCATGGGCGTTGCCAACGATCGTTCGATTGCATGGGGCATCGCCAAGGCTTGCGCCGATGCGGGGGCGGAGCTCGCCTTCACCTATCAGGGCGAAGCCTTCGGCAAACGTCTTGAGCCGCTCGCGCAGAGCGTCGGTTCCGATCTGATGCTCGATGTCGATGTGACCGATGATGCTTCGCTTGATGCGGCCTTTGCGGCTCTGCAAGCGCGGTGGGACCAGCTCGATTTCGTAATCCATGCGGTGGCCTACTCCGACAAGTCGGAGCTGACCGGGCGTATCCTCGACACCAGCCGCGCCAACTTCAAGAATTCGATGGATATCTCCGCCTACAGCTTCATCGAGGTGGCGCGGCGCGCGCATCCGATGATGGCAGAGAGCGGCGGCACGATGCTGACGCTGACCTATATGGGTTCGAACCGCGTCACGCCGAATTACAACGTGATGGGCGTGGCCAAGGCCGCGCTCGAGGCATCCGTACGCTATCTCGCCAACGATCTCGGTCCCGAAGGCATCCGCGTGAACGCGATCAGCCCCGGCCCGATGAAGACGCTTGCCGGCTCCGCTATCGGCGGCGCGCGGCGGACGTTCAAACACACCGAGGCGAACGCTCCGCTGCGCAGCAATGCGACGCTGGAAGCGGTCGGCGGCACGGCTGTCTATCTGTGCTCGGACGCAGGTGCTTATACGACTGGTGAGATTATCCGCGTGGACGGGGGCTTTCACGTCCTCGGCATGCCCCAGCACGACAATCTGTAATATGGAAATCCGCCGCACTGACTTGAGCGAGCCTGAAGTCGTTGCGCTGCTGGAACTGCACCACGGCGAGATGCAGGCCTTCTCCCCGCCCGGGACATGCCATGTCCTCGACCTGAGCGGGCTTCAGGCTCCGGGGATCGAGGTATTCGCGGCGTGGGATGGTGATGCAATCCTCGCGATCGGTGCGCTCAAGCGCCACGAGGATTTTGCCGAGCTGAAATCCATGCGCGCACACCCCGAGGCACGCGGCAAGGGTGCGGGCAGGGCAATGCTTAACCATCTGCTCGAGCGCGCTCGCGAGCTGCGTTGCAACGAGGTGAAGCTGGAAACAGGATCGGGCGAATTGTTCGAGCCTGCCGTCGGCCTTTACAAAAGCGCGGGCTTTGTGCCTTGTGAGGCTTTTGCCGATTATATCCCGGGCGAGTTCAACAAGCTCTATTCTCTAACGCTCTAGCGCTGCCTCAATCGAATTCCCACGCCCGTTCGCCGTGGCTTGTAATGTCGAGCCCCTCGCGCTCTTCGTCGTTCGACACGCGCATCGGGAAGACGAGCCCGACCAGCTTTGCAAGGATATAGGTCACAACCCCGCTGAACAGCGCGACGACGGCGACGCCGAGCGCCTGTTCGGCGAACTGGCTGCCCATGCTCATACCGTCGGCGTAGCCGCTGCCGCCAAGGTCTGTGGAGAGCAGCGCGCCCAGCATGATCGAACCAAGCATCCCGCCGACTCCGTGAACAGCGAAAACATCGAGGGAATCGTCAACCTTAAATTGCTGCTTCACCATCTGGATCGCGTAATAGCAGACCACGGCTGCGAGGACGCCCAGCAGCATGGCTCCGGCCGGATTGATAAAGCCAGCCGCAGGCGTGACTGTTGCAAGGCCCGCGATGGCCCCCGTGGCCCAGCCGACGCTTGTGGGTTTTCCCAATGCGAACTTTTCGACCGTCAGCCAAACCAGCGACGCGACCGCTGCGCCGAGATGCGTGTTGATGATCGCACTTGTCGCGCCATCGCTGGCTGCCAGAGCGCTTCCGCCGTTAAAGCCGAACCATCCCACCCACAGGAGCGCGGCCCCAGCCATAGTGAGACTCGGCGCGTGGGGAAGCATGGCCGGTCCGGGGAATCCGGCGCGGCGACCCAGCATGATTGCGATGACGAGTGCCGAGATGCCCGCAGTGGTGTGGACCACGATACCGCCCGCGAAATCGAGCACGCCGCGTTGTGCGAGCCAGCCTCCGCCCCAGACCCAGTGTACAACGGGAGCATAAACAACCAATCCCCACAGAGCGCAGAATCCGACCACCCAGCCAAAGCGTGCGCGATCCGGCCACGCACCGATCATCAGCGCGGGCGTAATCACGGCGAAAGTCATCTGGAACAGCGCAAATGTGCTCTCGGAAATCGCGGTCCCGTCCCGAACGGCACCGAGTCCCTCGGGAGCGAGCATGATAGCGTTCAAACCACCCAGAAATCCGTGCGTCACTTCACCGAATGCGAGCGTGTAGCCGATTGCCACCCACAGCACCGATGCGACGGACGCGACGGCCCCGATCTGGAGGAGCACCGAAAGAAAATTCTTCGCGCGCACCAGACCGCCGTAAAACAGCCCGAGACCCGGCAGCGTCATCATCAGCACCAGCGCCGATGCGGTCAAAATCCATGCCGTGTCCGAACCGCTGGCAATGGTGTCACCCGTCTGCTCCTGTGCAGACAGGACGGACGGCAGACCCAGCAGGGGCAGGGTGAAAATTAAGCGGCGCATCGGCAGTCCCCTCCGACCGGCTCAGACTTGGCCGGTGTTTTTATCGGAGCGCGCTTAGAGGAATTGTCTGGCGAAAGACAAGGTGTTCGCGCACGAAAGTTCCAGCGTTGTGCTCAGCCGGACGTATATTCGATCAGAACAGTCCGCTCAGCACCTGATCGGGCGGGCGGTGGCCGTCCATCCAGAAGCGGATGTTGGCGATCACCTTCTCGCCCGAAG
>JAYPMZ010000066.1:6425-14748 GCA_038130205.1 Erythrobacteraceae bacterium
CTCTCGGCCCTCGACGGTGGCGCTGCCGATATGCGGCAGGGTCATGACATTGGGATGCGCGATCAGGCGTTTGTCGACTTTCGGTTCATCGGGATAGACGTCCAGCCCTGCGCCCGCGAGATGGCCCGATTCCAGTGCCGCGATCATGGCCTCCTGATCGACCACTTCGGCGCGGGCGGTGTTGATAAGGCACGAACCCGGCTTCATCAGCGCGATCCGCCGCGCATCGATCATGCTGCGTGTCTCGTCGCTCAAAGGGCAGTGCAGGGTGAGAATATCCGCCTCGGCCACCAGCGCATCGACATCGCCGACATAGCGCACGCCGAGCATACTCTCGACCGCGCTCGGCAATTGCTTACGGCTGTAATAGGCAACCTCGAGCCCGAAAGCGCGCGCGCGGTGTGCGACCGCCTGCCCGATGCGGCCCATGCCGATGATGCCCAGCACTTTGCCGCCCAGATTTCGGCCCAGCATCGCGGTCGGCGCCCAGCCGGTCCACTCGCCGCGACGGATCAGACCGACGCCTTCGCGGATACGGCGCGGAACGCCGATAATCCCGACCATCGCAAGATCGGCTGTGTCGTCGGTGAAGACGCCCGGCGTGTTGGTGACCATGATCTTGCGCGCGGCGGCAGCGGCGAGGTCGATATGCTCCGTACCCGCGCCAAAATTGGCGATCAGCCGTAGGTCCGATCCCGCGCCTGCGATCATTTCGGCATCGATTTTATCGGTCACCGTCGGCACCAGCACGTTGCAATCCGCCATTGCCGCTATCAATGCCTCGCGGCTCATCGGCGTGTCGTCGGTGTTGAGTACCACGTCGTAAAGCTCGCTCATACGCGCTTCGACGGAGGGCGCGAGGTGACGGGTCACGATGACGCGCGGCTTGCCTTCGGGGAAATGCGGAGCAGGATGAGTGTCAGGCATGGGCCATGCGCTAGGAGCATTGCCCCAGACTGGTCAAGCGGGCTCTTGCTGCTTGAAGAGTAAGGCCGAACGGGGTTATCTGAAGTGCATGAGGTTGCTTCATTCACTCGCTGCATTGGCGCTGGCCGCAGTCATTGCTTTCGGCATCATTCCGGTCGCCGCACAGGCGCAGACGCAAGAAGCCCCTTACTGGGCAACGCTACGCTATGACGAGGTGCGCCTGCGCGTCGGGCCGAGCCGCGAATACAAGATTGATTGGGTGTACCAACGCAAGGGTTTGCCGGTAAAAGTCGTGCGCCTGCGCGAAGGCTGGCGACTGATCCAAGATCATGAGGGCACGCAGGGTTGGGTCTCTGAAAGCCAGCTGGTCCTTACCCCGGGCGCGCTCGTGATAGGTGAAGGGCTGGCGGATATGCGCGAAGGCCCCTCTGCCGAGACAGCGCTGCGCTGGCGGGCTGAGCCGGGTGTGACCGGCAGGCTTCTGGAGTGCAGCGATGACTGGTGCGAAATCGATGTCGCGGGCCGTACGGGCTGGGTCGCGAAATCCCGCCTATGGGGCGTGGAAGAGCTGACCGCCGAGGATTGAACTCACTCGCCGAGCGGGGTCACGACATAGCTGACATCGCCATCGACGAGGCGCGTTACGAAACTTCCGTCTTCTCCTGGTTCTTCGTTGATCCAGCAGCTTTCCTGCTCATTCTCGCCGTCGCCAGCAGGATCAAAGCAGATCGTTGCGCCTTCGCTGGTCCAGCTTCCGCCACCGACCGCATTGTCTCCGGCATCGTAGTCGGTGTAGTTGCCGTCTTCCGAAAGGCGGGTGCGCGAATAGACGGTATCCTCGCTTTTGATCGCGTAAAAGCCGGGGACCATCGGCTGCACAGTCGGTGCCACTTCGGCCTCGTCCTTTCCTTCAACCCCGGTTGGCTCGTTCTGCTGGTTGCAGGCCGATAGGGCGATGAAGGCAAGGATGAAGCCGTGGCGCATACGCTTTAAACCAGCTCGACTGCGATTGCGGTGGCTTCGCCGCCGCCAATGCACAGCGAGGCAACGCCGCGGGTCTTGCCCTGCGATTTGAGCGCGTTGATCAGCGTAACGAGGATGCGCGTGCCCGATGCACCGATCGGGTGACCAAGCGCGGTCGCGCCGCCGTTCACGTTGATCTTTGCGTGGTCGATGCCGATGTCGCGCATGGCAAACATGGCGACGCAGGCGAAAGCTTCGTTCACTTCCCACAGATCAACATCGTCGACCGACCAGCCTGCGTTCGCGAGCACCTTTTCGATGGCACCTACGGGGGCAACGGTGAAATCCTTCGGTTCGCGGGCGTGAGCAGCGAGAGCGACGACCTTGGCGACCGGCTTCTGACCGTTTGCGCTCGCAACGCTTTCGCGGGTGAGGACCACGGCAGCGGCACCGTCGGAGATCGAGCTGGAGGTCGCAGCAGTGATGGTGCCGTCCTTGGCAAATGCCGGGCGCAGTTGCGGGATCTTGTCGGGCATGCCGCGACCGGGCTGCTCGTCGGTGTCGACCGTCACTTCGCCTTTGCGCGTGGTGTAAGTGACCGGAACGACCTCATCGGCGAACGCGCCGCTGGCAATCGCGGCATTGGCGCGCGAAAGCGACTCGATCGAGTAGGCGTCCTGCTCTTCGCGGGTCAGCTGATATTCGTTGGCGGTGTCCTGCGCGAACGTGCCCATCGCACGGCCTTCCTCATAGGCATCTTCGAGCCCGTCGAGAAACATGTGGTCATAGGCGGTGTCGTGGCCGATGCGCGCGCCCGAGCGGTGCTTTTTGAGCAGGTAAGGCGCATTGGTCATGCTCTCCATCCCGCCGGCGATGACGTAATCGATCGTGCCGCTGGCGAGCGCTTCTGCGCCCATGATCACGGTCTGCATGCCGCTACCGCAAACCTTGTTCACGGTCGTGGCTTGCACAGATTTGGGAAGTCCGGCCTTGATTACGGCCTGACGGGCAGGGGCCTGCCCCAGACCTGCGGGAAGCACACAGCCCATATAGGCGCGGTCGAACTTCTCGCCTTCGACGCCCGAGCGCTCAACGGCGGCCTTGACGGCGGTCGCGCCCAGTTCGGTCGCCGAAACATCAGCCAGTGCGCCCTGCATGCCGCCCATCGGGGTGCGGGCGTACGACAGGATAACAATCGGGTCGGCGGCGGAGAACTGGGTCATGGTCTTGGTCCTTTTCAGGGAACGGAATTTGTTTGTTCAGGGCATGTAATGTTGCGGTGCGGCAATGGCAATCAAGTTACCCTTTGCTTGAAACTGGCTGCGCTTTGGGCAAGACTTGATTTCAAATGACAACTAATCCGCAACGGGAGAGATCGGATGGCTGACGAAAAGCGCGAAGAACTGCAACGGCTATTGGACCTCCAGCGGGGCGCTTTCACGGCCTCGCGGCCCGAAAGCATGAAGATGCGCAAGGACCGTGTGAAACGCGCGATGGCCTTGCTCAAGGACCACAGCGAAGCGCTGTGCAAGGCGATGAGCGCCGACTTCGGCAATCGCTCGATGCACCAATCCATGATGACCGATATCGACGGCACGATCGGCGCGGGCAAGCAGGCCCTTTCGAACATGGACAAATGGGCCAAGCCCGACAAGCGCAAGGTCCAGTTTCCGCTGGGCCTGATGGGTGCCAAAGCGGAAGTGCGGTACGAGCCCAAGGGCGTCATCGGCATCCTTTCGCCCTGGAACTTCCCGGTAAACCTCGCCTTCTCGCCGCTGATGCAAGTGCTCGCAGCGGGCAATCGCGCGATGATCAAGCCAAGCGAATTTACCGAGAAGACATCGCTGCTGATGGCGGAACTCGTTGCAGAATACTTTACGCCTGACGAGGTCGCGGTGATTACCGGCGGGCCGGAGGTTGCTGCGGCGTTTTCCTCGCTGCCGTTCGACCATCTGGTGTTCACCGGCTCTACCGAAACGGGGCGACGTGTGATGCTGGCCGCGGCGGAGAACCTCGTGCCTGTCACGCTCGAACTGGGCGGGAAATCGCCTGTCATTATGGGACGCAGCGCCGACTTCGCCAAGGCGGGCGAGCGTATCGCTCTGGGCAAGATGATGAACGCAGGCCAGATCTGCCTCGCGCCCGACTATATGTATGTCCCCGAGGACAAAGCGGACGAGGCAGTCGCTGGCGTCACCCATGCCGCGGCTTCGATGTATCCGACAGTGCTCGAAAACGACGATTACGCCTCGATTGTGTCGGACCGCCATTTCGAGCGGTTGCAAGGTCTGGTCGAGGATGCACGCGACAAGGGTGCAGAGGTGATCGAGGTCAATCCGGCGGGCGAGGATTTCGGCAGCGCCAATCAGCGCAAAATGCCGCTCACCGTGCTGCGCGGAGTGAATGATGACATGACCGTGATGCAGGAAGAAATCTTCGGGCCCGTCCTGCCGGTCAAGACCTATAAGGCGGTTGGCGAGGCGATCGATTACGTCAACGAACGCGACCGTCCGCTGGGGCTCTATTACTTTGGCGAGGACAAGTCCGAGCAGGAGAAGGTGCTAACCCGCACGATCAGCGGGGGCGTGACAACCAATGACGTGATCTTCCATGTCTCGATGGAAGATCTGCCGTTCGGCGGTGTCGGTCCGTCCGGCATGGGCAGCTATCACGCGGTCGAGGGTTTCCGCGAATTCAGCCATGCCCGCGCCGTGTACCAGCAGCCCAAGATCGACGTCGCCAAGCTTGCAGGCCTCAAGCCGCCTTACGGCAAATGAGGGGCATGCTCGGACGAGACTCAATCCGAGCGGGATTTGTTCTGGCCGCAATTGCGCTTGCTACCGTTGCTCCCGGCTCTGCCGAAGAAAGAGCAGGCGCACCCTGGCGTGCTGTCGATGCCGACACAGGGCAAATCAGCGATGTTGCGGGGCTGGAGGCGCTGGCGGAGGCCTTCCCCGACAGCTCCAGTGTGCGGCTTCGACTGCTTAACGCGCAATTTGGCGTGGAGGATTTCGAGGGGGCGTTGGCAACGCTCAATTGGCTCAAGCAGCGAGGCTATGTCTTCAGCGAAACAGCGCAAGGACAGATTCCCGAACTGGTAGGCGAAACCTTCGCTGCACGGGCGAAGGCGCTGCTCGTTCCGAAGGCGGAAATCATCGATGCTAGTGAAGTTGTCGCCACTGTGCCGGCGGAGGCCGGTCTGGTGGAGGGGCTGTTCGCTCCCGATAGCGACAACGTCCTTCTCGCAACGTCTATCACGGGCAATTCGCTGCATCTGTTCGAACCCGAAGGCGGGTGGAGCGATGCCCGGATTCCCGGCGCGAACGATCTATCGGGGATTGTGTCCGAACCCGACAATTCGATGGGCTGGATTGCTTCCGCCAATCTCGACGGGTCGGAAGGCGAGAGCGGCTTGTTCACAGGGTTGATCGGTCTCACCGGCGATATCAACAACCCCATTCTCGTTCCCGCGCCCGAAGGTGCAGCCGTATCAGACCTGGCAATTTCCGGGGATGCGACCGTTTATGCAAGCGATCCTCTGAACGGCGGGATTTATCGCAAGCCTGTCGGTGCGACCCAACTCGAGTTATTGATTGCACCCGGCACGTTTCGTTCGCCTCAAGGGCTGGCTCTGAGTGCCGACGACAAGCGGTTGTATGTAAGCGACTACCGATACGGCCTCGCCATCGTCGATCTGGCGAGCGGCGGAGTGCAGCGGCTTTCGAGCGAGGTTCCCGTCATCCTTGATGGAACCGACGGTCTTTTCCTCCACGGTAACGATCTCATCGCCATTCAGAACGGAACGTCTCCCATGCGGATCAGCGCTTTTACACTCTCCGAAGATGGTAATCGCATCATCGCTGCACGGGCGCTTGAACAGGCGCATCCGGGCTGGACCGAACCGCTCGGCGGAAGCATCGCGCACGGTGCGCTCTTCTACGTGGCGACCGGGCAGTGGGACCGTTTCGTCAAAGGAGAGCCTGCGGCAGATAAGCCTGCAATTCCGACCGAAATCCGCCGTCTCCCCCTAAGCGCGCCGCCGGATTGACTTTCGCGCAATGCGGGCTTCGATTTTCTGCAACAGATATGTGCCGCTTTGGGCGAGTCGGGGCCTTGCGCGGGTGAAGCGAGCCGCCTAGAGGCTGCCCATTGGATTAAGCTAGCTTGGAAATCGCCGTGGTCGATCTTTCCCAGTATCTGCCGATACTGATTTTCATCTTCATCGCGCTCGGGCTCTCCGTGCTTTTCGTGTTTCTGCCCATGGGCGTTTCGCGGCTGACGGGCGCACATGCCCCGGATGCTGAAAAGCTCAGCGAATATGAGTGCGGTTTCCCCGCTTTCGAGGATTCCCGCAGTCAGTTCGATGTGCGCTTTTACCTCGTCGCGATCAGCTTTCTTATCTTCGATCTTGAGGCTGCCTTCCTGTTTCCCTGGGCTGTGAGCCTTGATGAAACGGGCTGGACGGGCTGGGTCGGTATGATGGTGTTTCTTGGCATCCTTGTGGTTGGCCTTGCGTATGAATGGAAGAAGGGGGTTCTGGATTGGGAATGAATACGACAATTACCCCTCCCAAGAGCCTGCCTGATGTCAGCGCGCTCGAAACCGCTAAGGCGGGTGAAATTCGCCAGCCTGACGAGGATTATTTCCGCGCGCTCCAGACCGAGGTCAACGACAAGGGCTTCCTCGTCACCTCGACCGAGGACGTCTTTCAATGGGCGCGTACCGGCTCGCTGTGGTGGATGACTTTCGGCCTCGCGTGCTGCGCGGTCGAGATGATCCACGTCAACATGCCGCGCTATGACATGGAGCGTTTCGGCGCTGCTCCGCGCGCTTCGCCGCGCCAATCGGACCTGATGATCGTCGCGGGCACGCTGTGCAACAAGATGGCCCCGGCGCTGCGCAAGGTTTACGACCAGATGTCGGAGCCGAAATATGTGATCAGCATGGGCTCGTGCGCCAATGGCGGTGGCTACTATCACTATAGCTACAGCGTGGTTCGTGGCTGCGACCGGATTGTGCCGGTGGATATCTATGTGCCCGGTTGTCCTCCGACTGCCGAAGC
Source organism: Erythrobacteraceae bacterium (assembly GCA_038130205.1). Taxonomy (GTDB): domain Bacteria; phylum Pseudomonadota; class Alphaproteobacteria; order Sphingomonadales; family Sphingomonadaceae; genus Erythrobacter. The sequence goes on from JAYPMZ010000066.1 coordinate 13,378, forward strand.
GCTGCTCTATGGTGTGATGCAGCTGCAGCGCAAAATCCGCCGTGCGGGGACGATTGAACGATGACCGTCCTGCACCCGGCCCCGAAATTCGCCTCGAACGAAGGCGTGCTCGACGCTCTCGAAACATCGCTCAGCGTCTGGCTCGACGATGCGCGCGAACACCATGGCGAGATTGTGCTGACCGCAAAGCGCGCCGACATTGCCACCGTGCTTCAGTCGCTGCGTGACGATCACCAGTATCAGCAGCTGATGGAGATCGCAGGCGCTGACTATCCCGACCGCGCAGAGCGGTTCGAAGTCGTGTACATGCTGCTCTCGCTGACGAAGAACCACCGCGTTATGGTCAAGTGCAGCACTGACGAGGCGACGCCGGTTCCTACCGCCACGACGCTGTGGCCCAATGCGGGCTGGCTCGAGCGTGAAGTCTTCGACATGTATGGCGTCGTCTTCGACGGCAACACCGACCTGCGCCGCATCCTCACCGACTACGGTTTTGAAGGGCATCCGTTCCGCAAGGACTTCCCGATGACCGGCTATACCGAGCTGCGTTATTCGGAAGATGAAAAGCGCGTTGTGTACGAGCCTGTCGAGCTGCCGCAGGACATGCGCACCTTCGACTTCCTTTCGCCGTGGGAAGGTTCCGATTACGTCCTTCCGGGCGACGAAAAGGCTGATGCGCCCAACGTCGACAAGCCGAAGGTCACCGAAAAGGTCGGCGATAGCGGTGCCGATCAGGACACAAATGAAGAGGCGGCCGAAGATACCGACGCGGTTCCGCCCGACATGATCGAGATCGACGTCACCAACGAGGAAATCGCGCCCGATCCGACCGAGGACCGGCCTGACCGCAAACCTTCCAAGGGCGACGTTCAGGACACCAAGGCGGCAACCCAGCCTGCCTCAAACAAGAATCGGGAGGACGACAAGTGAGCGTCCAGATCGAAGAATCCCCCACCACCGATGGCGGGGTAATCTCCAACTACACGATCAACTTCGGCCCGCAGCACCCTGCGGCGCACGGCGTGTTGCGCATGATTATGGAGCTCGACGGCGAAGTGATCGAGCGCGTCGATCCGCACGTCGGCCTGCTCCATCGCGGCACCGAAAAGCTGATCGAGCAGAAGACCTATCTGCAGGCGCTGCCCTATTTCGACCGCCTCGATTACTGCTCGCCGCTGTGTCAGGAGCACAGCTATGTGCTGGCGATCGAGAAGCTGCTCAACATCGAGGTTCCCGAACGGGCGCAGTATCTTCGCGTGCTGTTTGCCGAGCTGACCCGCATCTGCAACCACATGCTCAACATCGGCGCGCACGTGATGGACGTCGGCGCGATGACGCCGAACCTGTGGGTGTTCGAGCTGCGCGAGGATT
>JAYPMZ010000067.1:0-14556 GCA_038130205.1 Erythrobacteraceae bacterium
TGCTTCGGCCTCGACCCGGTCGAAGACATCCTCGTCGCGGCGCGGGGAGGGAGTGACCTCGGCCCCGCGCTCGGCAGCATAGGCGGCATAGCGCTGGTCGAGCCGCTGTTGCGCGGTGCCGCCCCATTGCTTTTCGAACCCGCGCAAAGCCTCCATGCCCTTCGCAGGGTCGAACATGAAGGTCATCACATCGCGCGCAATCGGATAGGCTGCCCCCGAACCGCCGCCGTGTTCGATCACGACCGCTCCGGCATAGCGCGGCTTGTCGACCGGTGCGAAGAACACGAAGAGACCATGGTCGCGATACTTCCATGGTCCCGTTTTACCGTTCGAAACCGAAAGCGAGACGACTTGTGCTGTGCCGGTCTTGCCCGCCATCTGGATGTCGGGGAAGGGCAGGCGCCCGCGTCCGGCGGTGCCGGGGCCGTTGACCACGTCGCTCATCGCCTGGCGCACAAATTGCACCTGCTCATCGGAAAACTCGACTTGGTCGAAACCCTTGGGCTTGGTGTTCATCATCAGACGTGGCTCGACATGGCGTCCGGTCGCAAGCCTGGTCGCCATCACCGCGAGTTGCAGCGGGCTGGTGAGGTAGTAGCCTTGACCGATCGAGGCGTTGACGGTGTCGAACGACTGCCACTCGCGCCCGAACTTGTTGAATTTCCAGTCAGGATTGGGGACCGTGCCGTAGAATTGGCTGATCACGGGCAGTTTGAATTCCTGCCCCAGACCCAGCTCACGCGCCATCTCCGCGACCTTGTCGAAGCCGATCTGCTGGGCAAAATGGTAAAAATAGCTGTCGCACGACTGGTAGATCGCCTTGGCCATGTCGACCGTGCCGTGGTTGCTCCAGCAATTGAAGAAACGGTTGCCGATCCGCCGGCCACCGCCGCAGCTGATCGTTTCATTCGGATCGATGCCTGCACGCATGAAGGCCATGCAGTGCATCGGTTTGACCGTCGAACCGGGCGGGTAAAGTCCCTTCAGAACCTTGTTACGCAAAGGCACGCGCGGGTCGTCGCGCAGCATCGCGTATTCGACGCTGCCGATCCCGTCGGAAAAGCTGTTGGGATCGAAACTCGGCATCGAGGCCATGCAAAGCAGGTCGCCGCTTTCGCAGTCCATCACCACAACCGAACCGCTTTCCAGTCCGATGCGGCGTGCGGCATAATCCTGCAAGGGACCGTCGATAGTCAAACGAACGGGATCGCCCTGAATATCTTCGCGGGTTTCCAAGTCACGCACGACGCGGCCACCGGCGGTCACTTCGACGCGGCGTGCACCGGGGATGCCGCGCAGATCTTCCTCGAATTGCTTTTCGAGGCCGTCCTTGCCGATCTTGTAACCCGGCGTCACCAGCAACGGATTGCGGTCGGCTTCGGCGTATTCCTCGGCATTGGCGGGGCCGACATATCCGATCAGGTGACCGACAGACGATGCGGTGGGATAGAAGCGCGAGAAGCCGCGCTGCGGAACCACGCCTTGCATGTCGGGCAGGCGCACCGAAAGTGCGGCAAACTGCTCGTAATCGAGGCCGCTGGCGACTTCGATCGGGGCAAAGCCCTTACCTTGGGAAACCTGTGTCTTGAGATCGGCAATGCGATTGGGTTCGAGCGCCAGCAGGTCCCCGATCTGGTCGATGATCTTGTCCGGCTCCGCGAGCCTTTCGGGGATGACATCGACGCGGAAGTCTGCGCGATTGGAGGCAAGCGGCGCGCCATTGCGGTCGAGAATCCAGCCACGGCGCGGCGGGATCAGCGACAGATTGACGCGGTTGCTTTCGGATTCGAGCCGGTACTTCTCGTTCTCGGCAATCGCGAGATAGCCCATGCGCACCGCCAGCAGCACGCCGACGCCGCCCTGAATTCCGCCGATAACGACAGCACGGCGGTCAAATTTGTGGCGCAGGGTCGAGGCATTGAGAAGCGGCCCGCGTTTCTGGTTCCTGCTTCCGAGTTTGAAGAAACGCTTCACCCGATCCTCCGCGCACGTGACAGGCGGAAGCGGTCGAACCACGCAATCAGCCGCGCGACCAGCGGGTAGATCAGGACCGAGAGGAAGATCTGCGGTAGCGTCGCAATCAGCAAATAGGAATTCAAAGTGGCGCCCGAGACCGTCATCGCGGCAAGGATATAGATCACGATGACTAGACCGGCGGTGAACCAGTCCTGCCAGAAACCGCGCCAGGGAATGCGCGTTTCGAGAATTTCGAGCGCAATCATCGTCAGCGACCAAAGCAGAATTGCGCTGCCGAAGGGCTGACCGCTGAACAGATCGTCAAACGCGCCGAGCGGCACGCCGACCCACAGGGGCATCAGGCCCGGCCGCATCAGGCGCCAGCCGAGGAAGATGAGAAAGCCGAGCGGCGGGACCAGCGGCATGACATCGGCGATCAGAAAGACGGGCAGCAGAGATCCGAGCAAGATCGTTATGTAGTGCACCGAGTTTGCCCGCCACGGGGATTGGACGCGGTTGATCCCCCCGCTGCCATAGGCGCGCCGCTGGACAGGTGGGCCGAGCCGGTCGATCACTCGCCCGCTTCCCCTTCGCCGGTATCGTCATCGCCCAAGCGGTCGCGCGCCTGCACACCCGAAGCTTCGACCGCGAGCGGTTCGTAGATCGGTTCGACGACGACGTAGTTGGTAGCGGAGGGTTCGGCGATCAGTCGGGCAATGCCGCCATCGGGCGTAAGCTCGCTGAGCACTGCCACCGCAACACCGGGGCGGTAATAGCCGCCCGCTCCGCTGGTGACGAAGACATCGCCAACTTCGAGCGGGTTGATGCCGAGATTGATCAACTTGATGCGCAACAGGCCGTCCCCGCGCCCTTCGGCAAAGGCGACTGTCTCATCCGATGCGCGGCGCACAGGAAGCACGCTTTCGGTATCGGTCAGCAGCAGCACGCGGGAGGAATTGCGAGAGGTTTCAAGCACGCGCCCGACGACGCCGCGCTCGGAATGGACGGGCATGCCCGTGCGGACACCATCGCCCGTGCCCACGCCGAGATATGCAAAGCGGCGCGCACTGGTCGCGGTCGAACCGATGAGGCGTGAGGTCGCAACCGGTTCGGCTTGGCCTTCTGCCAGTCCCAGCAGAGATTTCAGACGGCGGTTCTCTGCCTCGACGGCTTGGGCTTCGGCGAGCCGGATGCGGGCGACTTCAACTTCGCGGCGCAGTTCGGCGTTCTGGCTGCCTGCGCGCCAATAGCTCGTAATGGAGTCCCATGTGGAATGACTGCCGCCGCGCACCGCGCCGGTGACTTCACCGACAGGCGCGGCGGCGTCATTGGCCGCACCGCGCAACGGCTGCATCGCAGCCGGCTGCCACAGCGATAATGCAAGGAGAGCAAGACCGAGGAGCGCGCCCAGCGTCGCCAGCAGATATCCGGTAAAGACCGAATATTGCTGCTTTTTGGAAAAGCCCGATCGACGCGAAGATGGCGGCGCCATGTGATCCCTTTAGTGTTTCTCCCCCCGCGATGTGTCGCGTGTGGATGTTAGGCCGTCATCAGAACGCCGCGATAGATCGGGTCTTCCATGGCCCGACCCGTGCCGATTGCCACGCAGGTCAGCGGGTCTTCGGCAATCGAAACCGGAAGACCGGTTTCTTCACGCAGATGCTCGTCCAGACGACGGATCAGCGCACCGCCGCCAGTCAGGACGATACCCTGATCGACGATGTCCGCAGCGAGTTCGGGCGCGGTGTTTTCAAGCGCGATACGCACGCCTTCAACGATGGCACCAATCGGTTCGTTCAGCGCCTCGGCGATGTGCGACTGGTTGATGGTGATTTCCTTGGGAACGCCGTTCACAAGGTCGCGGCCCTTGAGCGTGATCGTCTCGCCAATGCCGTCTTCAGGGGTCATGGCGATGCCATAATCCTTTTTGATGCGTTCAGCCGTCGCATCACCGATCAGCAGGTTATGGTGGCGACGCACGTAGGAAACGATCGCTTCGTCCATCTTGTCACCGCCGGTGCGGACCGACGTGGTATAGGCGAGGCCGCGCAGCGAGAGCACCGCGACTTCGGTCGTGCCACCGCCAATGTCGACCACCATAGAGCCGACCGGTTCGGTCACGGGCATGTCGGCGCCGATTGCGGCAGCCATAGGTTCGAGGATGAGGTGAACTTCCGAAGCGCCCGCGTTCGACGCGGCATCGCGGATCGCGCGCTTTTCGACCGAGGTTGAACCCGAGGGAACGCAGATCACGATTTCGGGATAGCGGAACAGGTTCTTGCGGCCGTGCACCTTGCGGATGAAGTGCTTGATCATCTCTTCCGCGATTTCGATGTCGGCGATCACGCCGTCGCGCAGCGGACGAATCGCTTCGATGGTGTCGGGGGTCTTACCCATCATCATCTTGGCGTCGTCGCCGACCGCCTTCACCCGCTTGATCCCGTTGATCGTTTCGATTGCGACCACCGAAGGTTCGTTCAGAATGATGCCCTGGTCCTGGACATACACCAGCGTGTTGGCCGTACCGAGGTCGATGGCCATGTTCTGCGAACCGAATTTGAACAGGTTGGAAAAGAAGCTCATTATTCTAAAATTCCGTAGCCGGGATGATGCTTGCGGGCGTCCTCGAATAGGGCTGGGTGGCACGCAATTCATCCCAAAATTGACGTGACGTGTTGCGCCTAGCGAAACCTTGTCAAAAAGGCCAAAATTTTTGTTGACGGGATAGCGATTTTCCCCCGCAGCACTCGAATTTGCGGCACGTGACGGCTAGCGTGCGACAAATGCCCCTGATCCGACGCCTTCCGACCGAGCTTGTGAACCGAATTGCCGCTGGCGAAGTGGTTGAACGGCCTGCTGCCGCGCTCAAGGAGCTGGTCGAGAACGCTATTGATGCAGGGGCCACGCGAATCGGAGTCGTGCTGACCGATGGTGGCCTGACCCGTCTCGAAGTCACCGACAACGGCTGCGGTATGTCGCCTGATGAAATGGCGCTCGCACTCGAACGCCATGCGACCTCGAAACTGCCCGACGAAGCGATCGAGCTGGTGAACACGCTCGGCTTTCGGGGTGAGGCACTGCCTTCGATTGCGAGTGTGGCGCGGCTGACGCTCGAGAGCCGGGCGAGGGGGGCAGCGGATGGTTGGCGGCGCGTGGTCGATCACGGCGAAACCATCGAAGATGCGCCCGCCGCTCTGCCGGTCGGCACACGGGTGCGGGTCGAGCAGATCTTCGCCAAAGTTCCGGCCCGCCGCAAGTTTCTGCGAACCCCTCGTAGCGAATATATCGCCTGTCTGGACATCGTCCGACGGCTCGCCATGGCGCGTCCCGATGTGGCATTCTCGCTGGAGAACGGGGCGGAAGGCAAGACCCGAAAGGCGCTTGCGACCCAGACCGGTGAGGCATTGGGAACGCGGGTCGCCCAGATTGTCGCGCGCGAGCTCAAAGACAATGCTGTCGCAATCGAGCTGGAGCGCGAGACCCCGCACGGGATGATGCGGCTTACCGGAATGGCCGGTCTGCCGACATACAATCGCGGTGTCGCCGATCACCAATACTTGTTCGTCAACGGGCGTCCGGTGAAGGACAAGTTGCTCACCGGCGCGGTGCGCGGGGCCTATTCCGATATGCTCGCGCGCGACCGCCATGCCGTGCTTGCGCTGTTCCTCGATCTTCCGCCGCAGGATGTCGACGTGAACGTCCATCCGGCGAAGACCGAAGTGCGTTTCCGCGACAGCGCCGGGGTGCGCGGTTTCATCGTCTCGGGCTTGCGACAGGCACTTGCAACCGGTGACCGCCGGAGTGCGCAGGGACCGGATCGCGGAGCGATGGAGCGCTGGCAGAGGGAGCCGGAACAGGCGCCCGCAATGCGCTCGATCTTCGAGGGTCGCGACTGGAGCGCGCCGCAGCAGCGCGTGGCTGAACCGCGCGTCGATTGGGCTGCGCGCGACGCTTCGGCCCCTATGGAGCCCATGCCTTCGGGCCGCGCCGAAGAAGCCGCGCCGATCCCGCAGGAGGCGCAGGACTATCCGCTGGGCATTGCGCGCGGGCAGGTCGCCAACACCTATATCGTGGCCGAGAGCAAGGACGGGCTAGTGCTCGTCGATCAACATGCCGCGCACGAACGGCTCGTGCTTGAACGGCTGCGTGCAGCAGGGGCGGGGGAAGCGGCCAAGCGCAGTCAGGCGTTGCTGGTCCCCGATGTTGTAGAAATGGACGAGGCCGATTGCGACCGGCTCGAAGATGCTGCCGAAGGGCTGGCCCGTTTTGGCCTGAGCATCGAGCGTTTCGGCCCCTCGGCCATGCTGGTGCGCGCCGTTCCCTCCGCAATTGCCAAGGCCGACAGTGCCAAGCTGCTGCGCGACCTTGCCGATGATATCGCCAAACATGGCAAGCAGGAGGACAGCGGGTCGCTGTTACTCGCAGAGCGGCTCGAATACGTGCTCGCCACCATGGCCTGCCACGGATCGGTGCGGGCAGGGCGGGTGCTCAACGTCACGGAAATGAACGCTCTGCTGCGCGAAATGGAAGCGACGCCGCGTTCGGGCCAATGCAACCACGGCCGCCCGACATGGGTCAAACTCTCGATGGAAGACGTCGAGAAATTGTTCGGAAGACATTGATGAGAAGTGCAATATTGCTGTTTGCGGGGATCGCCCTGGTAGGATGCTCGAATGAAACAGAAGTCCGGACCGACCCCGATTACAAGGCAATCAACGAAGCCGCCCGCGCTCCTGCCGAGCCGATCACGCCCGACGTCATCAGCTTTGCAGACATAGAGAAGCACAATCTCTTCGGCGCAGGCTGCAATGTCCTCGCGCCTGGCGGAGAGGGGCTGCTGCTTGTCGCCAATCACGAGGCCGCCTACTTTCTGCTCGATGGCAAGCTTATCAGTCTCGCGCCGCATCCCGGTTCGGACCAATTGCCTTACGGAACGTTTGCGCACTTCGACGGGCTTGCCCATGCGGTCGAACTCGCAATCGACGAAGAAAGCGGGCAGCAGCAGGGTTCCGAGTTGACGAATTACCAGGGCCGGCTGACAATATTCGACGAAAGAGACAGGATCGTTTTCGAGCACGCTGGCATGATCGAGTGCGGCGCCTGATTGGCGCGGACAAAGACAAAAATAAACGAAGAGAGGAAACCCATGCAGATCAATTTCGCGCCAGAGCTTGAGGCGTTTCGTGCCGAGGTGGCGCAATTCTTTGCCACCGCGCCGACGCCCGCGATCCGCGAAGCAGGGCACAAGACCACCAGTGTTTTTGCGCCGTTCAAGGAATGCATGGAATGGCACCGCATCCTTTATGACAAGGGCTGGGCCGCGCCGCATTGGCCTGAAGAATACGGCGGCACGGGCTGGAGCGTGGAGCAGCGCTTCATTTTTGCCGAGGAGTATCGCAAGGCCGATCTGCCGCCGCTGCTGCCGCAAAGCCTTGGCATGGTGGGGCCTCTGCTGATCGACCTCGGGACCGAGGAGCAGAAGGCGAAATATCTCGAACCCATTCTGAAGGGCGAGGATTTCTGGGCGCAAGGGTATTCGGAGCCGAATTCGGGGTCCGATCTCGCATCGCTCAGCTGCCGCGCCGTTCCCGATGGCGATGATTACATCATCAACGGCTCGAAAATCTGGACCACTTATGCGCATCACGCCAACCGGATGTTCATGCTGGTGCGCACCTCGAGCGAGGGCAAGAAACAGCAGGGGATCACCTTCCTGCTGCTCGACCGGATCGACTACCCCGGAATGGAAGTGCGCCCGATTGTCGGCCTCGACGGGTTTCCCGAGCAGTGCGAAGTCTTCTTCGACGATTGCCGTGTGCCGCAATCGGGGCGGGTCGGTGAAGAAAACGACGGTTGGACCGTTGCCAAGCACCTGCTCAAGCATGAACGCGGGGGTGGCAACGCGGCCAGCCCTACGCTGACGCGCTATTGCGAGCGCGCCCGCGAAGCTGCGGCGCAAACCGCTTCGCCCTTTGGCGGGACCATGGCGGAGGATCCGGTGTTCCAACGTGACATGGGCGATCTCGAAGCCGACATTGCCAGCCTCGCGCATTTCGAAAAACTCGCGATCAGTGGCCATGAAATTGCCCGCGATCCAGCGTTCCCGTCGATGAACAAGACGATCAATTCCGAACTGGTGCAGCGCGCCTCGACGATCATGTCGCAAGTCTCCGGCGTCGATGCACTGGCACGGCAGTTGGAGGCGCTGAGAGTTGGCTCGAACGTCGAGCCGCTCGGCAGCGAGTTCGACCTTATTTCCATGCCGCTTTATCTCAACAGCCGCGCGACCACCATCTACGCCGGCTCCAACGAAGTGCAGCGCGATCTCATCGCGCGCACGATCTGAAGGAGGGCGGAACAATGGATTTCAGCTTCACCGAAGAACAGGGCATGCTGCGCGACGGGCTCGGGCGGTATCTCGAAAAAAGCTATGATTTCGATGCGCGGCAGAAAGCAATGCGCAGCGATGAGCCGTGGTCGCGCGAGGCGTGGGCGCAATATGCCGAGTTTGGCATGCTGATGCTGCCCTTCGCCGAGGATGCGGGCGGGCTGGGGGGGTCGATCAGCGATTGTGTGGCCGTGGCCGAATTGCTCGGCAAGCATCTGACCCTCGAACCCTATTCCCACGCAGTCATGTTAGCCGGCCCGGCGCTCGCCGCGAGCGAAGACGATTCCGCGGCGGACTGGCTCGAAAAACTTATGGGCGGCGAGGCTCTGGTCGCTTTTGCCTATGAGGAAGGCGCTGGCACGCCGTCCCCCTGTCTGATCGGCATGACAGCGACGGATGGCAAGCTGACCGGCGAGAAGCGCTTGGTGATGGCGGGTGCAGAGGCCGATGCTCTGGTGGTCGTGGCGCGGCAGGGCGAGGGCGGTCCGCTCGCGCTCTATCTGGTCGAGCAAGGCGCAGCCGGAATGGAAGCGCGTTCCTACACCACCATCGACGGATTGAGCGCGGCCAATATGACCTTCGACGGTGTGGCGGCGACGCTGTTGCTCGACAATGCCGAGGGTGCCGTCGACGCAATCCTTGCGCGGGCCATCACGGTGCAATGCGCCGAAGCGGTAGGCGCGATGGGCGCACTGCTCGCCATCACCGGAGAATATGCCGCGACGCGCAAGCAGTTCGGCGTGGCGATCGGCACGTTTCAGGCGGTTGCGCACCGGCTTGCCGATATGAAGATCGCCTATACCAAGGCGCGTGCGACGACGCTCTACACCACCGCGCTGGTTGAAGCGGGTGCGGCGACACCGCGCGATATCGCGATCATGAAAGGGCAGGTCGGCAAGCTCGGCCGCGCACTGGGTGAGGCGGCGATCCAGACTCACGGCGGGGTGGGCATGACCGACGAGCTATCGGTGAGCCATTATCACAAACGCCTGCTTGCGCTCGATGCGCAACTGGGGAGCCATGACTACCATTTGCGCATGGTGGGTCGCGGCTAGTCCTCGATCGGTGCCGAGGGATCGCGCACCCCGACAAGGCCGAGATTGACCGATTCCAGCACCAAATCGTCGTGCTGGTTGAAGACTTTGACTCGGCTTTTGGTGATTCCCATTTCGGGCCGCGACTTGCTGCGGCGCTTTTCGAACAGTTCGGTTTCGACGCGCAGAACGTCGCCGGGATAGACCGGCTTTTTCCATTGCAGCGATTCCAGACCGGGTGAACCGAGGCTCGCGGTCTTCTGGTCTTTCATATTCTCGACCAGCATCCGCATAAGCATCGCGCAGGTGTGCCAGCCGCTCGCCGAAAGCCGCCCGAAATAGGTCTTGGCTGCCGCCTCGTCCGAAAGGTGGAAGGGTTGCGGATCGTATTTCGAGGCGAACTCGATCACTTCTTCGCGGGTGACCTCATAGCGCCCGAAACTCGATTTGGTGCCGACGACATAATCTTCGAAATACTGCATGGAACCTCCGTTGCGATATGCAACCGAGTGGCGCATGCCAGCCTGCGCCGCTCGCGACAAGCCTGCGTCGCCGCGCGAAGCTCCATGCACCGGTTTTATTATTTGATCAGGAGCGGAAGTCGGGAACCCGTCCGTCCGCATCGAGATCGGGGATGATCCGGTACCATGCGAGAATAAGGCTGAAGATGCCGAAAACCAGTAGGCCGACTGCGGTTACAGTGAAGATCGCGCCTTGTCCTGCAAGACCTGCAAGTGCGTCACCCAGAGTGCGCACCTGTTCGGCTCCCGCCGACATAAAGCCGGCGCGCACAAGCGACCAACCGATTACGGCATAGACCACGCCGCGCGCGCAATATCCGAAACCGCCCAACAGGCGAGTGATGGAAGGAGCGCCAGCGGCAATGCGATGCATGAATTCGCCGGTGATGCCCTTCTTGGCCTGAAACACAGCGACAGCGAAGAATACGAGGCCGAGCAGTCCAAGCACAGTGCCGCCGAATTCGGTGCTCAGCACACCGGCAGCAACTGCCTGTGCTCCCCCGCCTTCCGAGCCGCCAGCTGCCGATGCAAACTGGAAAGCCGTCCAGGCGAGCGCCAGGTGACCGATGCCCGATCCAGCGTGCCCGATGCGCTTGGCCCAACCGATTTTGTCAGTCCCGTTGTTCTCGATATCGAACACGGTCGAGGCGAAGCGGAACAGCGAATATCCGACAAGCCCCACGGCCATGATCCACAGGATCGCGATTCCGCCGGGCAGGTTTTCGACAGCCTTGAAAACACCGTCGGTTCCCTCGCTGATTTCCTGAGCACTCGACAGCGCGATATAGCCGAGCAGCGTGTAGAGAACCGCGCGAGCGAAATAGCCCAGACGCACAAGCCAACTGAACTTTTCCGATTTGTCGACCATGCACAATTCCCTGATTTGAAATTAAAAATCCGAATCAGGGACTAGCACAGTGGCACAGCCAAGTCCTAGACGTTGAACTTGAACATCAACACGTCGCCGTCCTGAACGACGTATTCCTTGCCTTCCTGACGCAGCTTGCCGGCTTCGCGCGCGGCAGACTCGCCACCGAGCCCGACGTAGTCGTCATAGGCAATCGTTTCGGCGCGGATGAAGCCCTTTTCGAAATCGGTGTGGATCTCGCCTGCCGCCTGCGGAGCCTTGGCGCCGTCGGGGAAGGTCCATGCGCGGGCTTCCTTGGGACCGGCGGTGAAGAAGGTCTTGAGGCCGAGCAGCGTATATCCGGCGCGGATCACGCGGGCGAGGCCGCTTTCCTCAAGGCCGAGCGATTCCAGATATTCGGAACGATCTTCGGCAGGCATGCCGACCAGTTCGGCTTCGATAGCGGCGGAGACGACCACCGCCTGCGCGCCTTCGGACGCAGCCTTGGCAAACACCGCTTCGGATAGTGCATTCCCGGTCGATGCTTCATCTTCGGCAACATTGCAGACATAGAGCACCGGCTTCGCCGTCAGCAGCTGTGCCTGTTCGAGCACGCGCGCTTCCTCGTCATCCTTGGGTTCGGTGAGGCGCGCGGGTTTGCCGTCCTTGAGCAGCTCGAGCGCCTGACCCAGAACCGAAGCCATGATCTTGGCTTCCTTGTCGCCCGCAGTGGCGCGTTTGGCGGCGTTGGGGACACGCTTTTCGAGGCTTTCGAGGTCGGAGAGCATCAGCTCTGTCTCGACCACTTCGGCGTCGGCAATCGGATCGACCTTGTTGGAGACGTGCTGGATGTCGTCATCCTCGAAGCAGCGCAGCACGTGGACGATGGCATCGACTTCGCGAATATTGCCCAGGAACTGGTTGCCCAGACCTTCGCCCTTGCTTGCGCCTTTGACGAGGCCGGCAATGTCGACAAAGGCGAGCTGGGTGGCGATGATCTTTGCACTGCCAGCCACAGTCGCGATCTTGTCGAGCCGCTCGTCCGGCACAGCGACCTGACCGACATTCGGTTCGATCGTGCAAAACGGATAGTTCGCAGCCTGTGCGGCCTGCGTTTCGGTAAGTGCATTGAAAAGGGTGGACTTGCCGACATTGGGCAGGCCGACGATCCCGCAACGGAAACCCATGGGTTCTCTTTCGTGATAGCGCGTAAAAGGTGGTGCGCCTTAGCGCCCACCCGATGCTTTTACCAGTGCCGATCCTTTTGCCATGGGATGCGGCTATGCAATCGGACGCCGGATACGGGAAGGGCGCGCCCTGACCACAAGGACGCGCCCCGAAGACTCCACGCTAGGAGTAATTTGTGTGCGTTTAGCCGCGCTGTTTGCGGCGGCGCTTGCTTGCCATGAAGGCCGCTGCGCCTGCGCCGAACAGGATGATGCTCGACGGCTCGGGAACTTCGGTTCCGCCCGAGGAACCCGAAGTGGTATCCTGCGGCGGCTCTTTCATCGCATGCGACGGGCTTGCCGCGATAAAGATAGCAGCAACAACAAGAGCGGCGTGAAAGATGGTTTGGAATTTCATGGCTCGGTGATCCCCCGAATGCGCGAGTTGTGATTACCTTTTCGGCTTAACCCGGCTGACGCGCGCCGTCTCGCACCGCAAAAGCGCTGTCTCGAAATGGAGCAGCAAGGGCGGTGTAGAGTTAATCCTGCAAGCGCAGGGCCAACTCGCTCATGAATCGCGGATCGTCGCCCTTGGCGAGCCATTCCGCCTCTGCACCGATCGCGCCGAGCATGGCAACCAGATCATCCTGTTCCGCCTTGGCATAATTGCCCAGCACATATCCTGACACGCGGTCCTTGTGACCGGGATGTCCGATGCCGATGCGCACGCGGCGGAAATCAGGCCCCATGTGGCGGTCGATCGACTTCAGGCCATTATGTCCAGCAGTTCCGCCGCCCTGTTTCACCTTGACCTTGAAAGGGGCAAGGTCGAGCTCGTCGTGGAACACGGTCAGAGCGTCGGTTCCGAGTTTGTAGAAACGCAGCGCTTCGCCGACCGCGCGCCCGCTTTCATTCATGAAAGTGGCGGGTTTGAGAAGCAGGATCTTCTCGCTGCCGATGCGCCCCTCCTGCACCCAACCCTGGAATTTCTTCTGGATCGGGCCAAAGCCGTGCATCTCGGCAATCACGTCCATAGCCATGAAGCCGACATTGTGGCGGTGAAGCGCGTAGCGCGGTCCGGGATTACCTAGGCCTGTCCAAATCTTCATAGGAAGCGCCCCTAGCGTGGGACGAAGCGAATGGCGAGAGGCGCGGTGCTTATAGGAAATCGCAAGGTGGATGCTATATATCATAGTGCGATGAGTGAACGTCTGAGACATATAATCGCGCACGCGCGGTCCGCATTCGACACACACGATCATGCGGCAGCGGCCGAGCGTTTTCACGAAGCGGCTGAGAAAGCGCGTTTTCTGGAGCTTGCGGGCGAACTCGCCTACACCTTGCGCCACGCCGCGCAGTCATCGCTCGAAATCGACGACCCGCAGCGCGCACTGGCCGCAGCCGAGGAGGCGGCAACGATCTATGACCGGATCGAGCCGATGCGCGGTGTGAATTATGCCAATGCCCTGCGGCTCGTCGCTTTGGCGAAGGAAAAGCTGGACATGGGCGCTCAGTCTGTCGCGCACTGGGCCGAAGCGCGCACGATTTTCCATATTCACGGCATTGCCGATGGCGTCACAGAGTGTGACGCGCACTTGTCCAGTTTCGGGCAAGAGGCCTAGATCGCCGCCCAGCGACCGGCAAAAGTCCACCATCAATTCGCGCTAAGACTTTGATCCCGTGGCCAACTGCGTATGGTTCTGCAAGCTATACATGGGGATTGCGCTATGACACCAATTATCTTGCTTTTGGTTCTCTCGAGCGTCGTGCTGTTCATGGCATCCCGGCGGATGGCAGATCCCAAGTTGCGTACTGCGCTCTCGGTTGCGTCTGTCGTGGCCATGGTGGGCGGCTTCATCGTAGCGGCCCTGGTGTACATCCCTTAAGCTGTTCACAATTCTGGACAGCAGAAAAGCAAAACGCCGGACTGGTTTCCCAGCCCGGCGCCTTGGTGATTTCGCGTGAAGCGAAGGCCAGCGCTTACTCGCTGTCGCCTTCTTCTTCGTCAGCCTTCTGGGCGGTGGCTTCGACTTCGTCAGCTGCAACCTCTTCGCCTTCTTCGCCTTCTTCTTCGCTCTTCTTGAGCGCCGACGGAGCGACGAGGGTGGCGATGGTGTAGTCGCGATCGGTAATCGCGCTCTCGCTGCCTTCCGGCAGGGTCACTTCGCTGATGTGGATCGAATCGCCGACTTCCTTGCCGGTGACGTCGATTTCGATTTCCGACGGGATCTTGTCTGCTTCGCAAACCAGATCGATCTCGTGACGGACTACGTTGAGAACGCCGCCCTTCTTGAGGCCGGGCGATGCTTCTTCATTGGTGAAGACAACCGGGATCGAGACCTCGATCTTCGCGTTCTTCGACAGACGGAAGAAGTCGGCGTGGGTCGGGCGATCGGTTACCGGGTGCAGAGCGACATCCTTGGGGATGGTGCGGACGGTTTCACCACCGATTTCAATCTGCACGATCGAGTTCATGAAGTGACCGGTCATCAGCTGACGGATCAGTTCCTTTTCCTCGACGTGGATCGGGGTGGGTTCTTCCTTGCCGCCGTAGATTACAGCGGGAATCCGGCCATTGCGGCGAAGTTCTCGGGAGGCTCCCTTGCCAGCCCGTTCGCGCAATTCGGCCGACAATGTCAGCTGA
>JAYPMZ010000068.1:0-9844 GCA_038130205.1 Erythrobacteraceae bacterium
ACTATGCACCGCGCAACAAGGCGCTGCTCGCCAAGCGCGAGGATTTGCAGGCGAAGATCGACGCCTGGCATGTCGAACGGGCAGGGCAGCCTATCGACCAGAGCGAATATCAAGCCTTCCTGCGCGAGATCGGCTATCTCGTCCCCGAACCGGGCGACTTCCAGATCGGCACGCAGAACGTCGATTCCGAAATCGCCACCATGGCCGGACCGCAGCTGGTGGTGCCGATTCTCAACGCGCGTTTCCTGCTGAACGCTGCCAATGCGCGCTGGGGCAGCCTCTATGATGCGTTTTATGGCACGGATGCGCTCGACGCAGCGCCTGCCGAGCCGGGTGGCTATGATGAAAAGCGTGGTGCGGCGGTGATCGCACGCGGGCGGGAGTTTCTCAATCAGGCTGTGCCGGCGATTGAGCAATGGGAAGATGTCTCTGCGCTTACAATCGACGACCTGCAGAATTGGATCGTCGTCTGCGGAGCCAGAGGTGGTGACGAGTTGGTCGGGCGCACAGACAATTCCCTCATTCTGCGGAACAACGGCCTGCATATTGAATTGGTGATTGATCGCGATAGTCCCATCGGTCGCAATGATCCGGCAGGCATCGCCGACATCAATGTCGAAGCTGCGCTCACCACCATCGCCGACTGCGAGGATTCGGTCGCGGCGGTCGATGGCGAGGACAAGCTGCTTGCCTACACCAACTGGCTCGGCATCATCCGCGGCGATCTCGAAGAGAGCTTTGAGAAGGGCGGCAAGACGCTGACCCGCAGCCTTGCGGGCGACAAGAGCTACAAGGACGGCTCGGGCAACGAACACACGCTGTCGGGCCGCAGCCTGATGTTCGTCCGCAATGTCGGCCACCTGATGACCAATCCGGCGATCCTCCTGCCCGACGGAAGCGAGATTCCCGAAGGTATCATGGACGCGGTGTTCACGAGTGCGATCAGCACCTTTGATGTCGAAGGAAAGGCCAAATACGGCAATTCCAAGCACGGCTCGATCTATATCGTGAAGCCCAAGATGCACGGGCCGGAAGAATGCGTCTTCACCAACGATCTGTTCAACGCGGTCGAAGACCTGCTCGGACTGCCGCGTCACACGATCAAGGTCGGGGTGATGGACGAGGAGCGCCGAACTTCGGCCAATCTTGCTGCCTGTATCCACGCGGTGAAGGACCGGATCGTTTTCATTAACACCGGCTTCCTCGACCGCACTGGCGACGAAATCCACACCTCGATGCGTGCGGGCCCGATGATGCGCAAGGGCGCGATGAAGGGCTCCGACTGGCTCAAGGCTTATGAGGCGCGCAATGTCGCCATTGGCCTCGCGCACGGCCTGTCGGGCAAGGCGCAGATCGGCAAGGGCATGTGGGCTGCACCCGATCTCATGGGCCAGATGATGGTGGAGAAGATCGGCCACCTTCGCGCAGGTGCGAACACCGCATGGGTCCCGTCACCCACCGCCGCGACGCTTCATGCGCTGCATTATCATCAGGAAAACGTCTTCGAGATCCAGAAGTCGCTCCCTGAACCTGCAGGGCTCGACGCACTGCTGACCATACCGCTGGCGGAAGGCGTCAACTGGTCGGAGTCCGAACTGATTGAGGAGCTCGATAACAACTGTCAGGGTCTGCTCGGTTACGTTGTGCGCTGGGTCGATGCAGGTGTGGGCTGTTCGAAGGTTCCCGACATCAACGACGTCGGCCTGATGGAAGACCGCGCAACGCTGCGCATTTCCTCGCAGCACATCGCGAACTGGCTGCTCCACGGCGTGGTCAGCGAGGAACAGGTGATGGCGGCGCTCACCCGCATGGCTGCCAAGGTCGATGCACAGAACGCTGGCGATCCGGCCTATGTGCCGTTGATCGGCAATGAAGATGGCCCTGCGTTCAGCGCTGCCAAGGACCTGATCTTCAAGGGTGTCGAGCAACCTTCGGGCTACACCGAACCGCTGTTGCACCACTGGCGGCAGGTGAAGAAGGCGGGTTAATCCCGCCGCATCACCAGCGAGGATCGTTTGCGGCCCATCTGGATGTTGCCGCGATTGGCGGCAGGACCGACTTCGCGGGTCTTGCCGCTGACGATCTCGTTGAGCGTATGCGATCCCAATGCGCGCTCGAATTCAATCCCGCAGGATTTCTCATTGGTCCAGATGACCGTGCTGTAGATTTCGTCATCGCCCAGGATCAGCCAGCCTGAAACGCCCTTTACGGGAGGGCGTTCCATTTCAAGCATCGCGCCGCTGTCGGAAATGTTCGCCATCTGGCATTCGCGCAGACCTGATACCGTTTTGAAGCCCACGGGAATCTCGATCAGCATGCGCCCGCTGTGGCGGCGTTCAATCTGGGCGGCTTGCTGGCGCATGGCGAGGCTGCTCATTGGCTTCCTTTCGGGTTGGCCCGGAGCGGTTTTGACCGGGCGAGATGCGACTCGAACACCCGACCTTGCGACGACAATCCATGCCGGAACCTTCGCGAGCTTGCTTACCCAATCTTAACCACGCGCACGCGACTGTCAGCCGAGCACGCGGGCGAGTGCGACGAACTCCGCCACGCTCACCGTCTCAGCGCGCCGGGTCGGGTCGATTCCCAGCGTTTCGAGTGCATTGAGCGCGCCGGGCACCGCCTTGAGGCTCTGGCGCAGCATCTTGCGACGCTGGCCGAAGGCAGCTTCGGTCAGGCGTTCGAGGACGCGCGCCGATACCTCTTCGGGAGCGGTCGAGGGAGTCACATGGACCACCGCGCTCATCACCTTGGGAGGCGGAGTAAAGGCACTGCGGTGGACCTTCATCGCCAACTTCGCGCTGCTGCGCCATTGGGCAAGAACGGCTAGGCGGCCATAGGCAGAATTATCGGGCTGCGCGGCGATCCTTTCGGCCACTTCGCGTTGGAACATCAGCGTGAGCGAGCGCCACTGTGGCGGCCAATCCTCGCCGCTTAGCCAGCGCACGAACAGCGCGGTCCCGACATTGTAGGGAAGATTCGAGAGGACGTGGAACGGTTCGCCCTGCATGATCTCGCCGTGATCGAGCTTCATCGCATCGCCCTCAATCACCGTCAGCTGGCCGGGGAAAGCCTCGCTCAACTCATCGAGAGCGGGAATGCAGCGGCGGTCCATCTCGATCGCGGTGACGCGCGCGCCTGCCCGTAGCAGTGCACGCGTGAGACCGCCGGGGCCGGGGCCAACTTCGAGCACCCGCTGCCCATCGAGCGAACCGGGCAGGGCAGCGATACGATCAAGCAATTGCTCGTCGAGCAGGAAGTTCTGACCCAGCGCTTTGGAAGCGCTCAGCCCGTGCTTCGCGATTGTCTCGCGGATAGGAGGAAGATCAGCCATGGCCGGAAGCCCGCGCTGCTGCGCATTCGCCTGCCATGCGGATGGCGGCCACCATCGCATCGGGCTTTGCGAGGGCCTGGCCTGCGATATCGAAAGCGGTTCCGTGATCGGGCGAGGTGCGAATGATCGGCAGGCCCAGCGTGACATTCACGCCTTGATCGAAGTCGAGCGCCTTCAGCGGGATCAGCGCCTGATCGTGATACATGCACAGCGCCGCATCATATCCGCCGCGCATCATCGGCGTGAACAGCGCATCACCGGGAACAGGACCGCTGACAGTCTGACCGGCTTCACGCAGCGCGGCGATTGCGGGTTCGATCAGGCGGCCTTCTTCGTCCCCGAAGCGTCCGTCTTCGCCGGAATGCGGGTTCAGTCCGGCGACGGCGAGGTGAGGGGCGGCGATGCCGAAGTCGCGCTTGAGCGCGGCGGCAACGATGCCCGCCTTGTGAATGATCAGTTCGCTCGACAGCAGCTTGGGGACATCGGCAAGCGCAACATGCACCGTCAGCGGCACGGTGCGCAAAGTCGGGCCCGCAAGCATCATCACCGCATCGTCAGGCGCGAGCCCGCAGACGGCGGCGAGGAATTCGGTCTGCCCCGGATAATCGAAACCGACTTTCGCCAGCTGCGCCTTGCTTACAGGTGCAGTGACAAGTCCGCTTGCCTCCCCCAGTAACACCGCCCGCGTTGCCTCGGCGAGCGAATGGAGCGCGAGCGCAGCGCCTTCTTCATCTGGGCGTGCAGGTGTGTAAGCTGCGTCGGGGCCGACAATCACGGGCAGACCGTCGGCGAAGGCGTCTGTCGCCTCTGCCGGGTCGGAAATTTCAGCCACGAGACACTCGATCCCGCACGCCGTTGCCGCTTCACGCAGAAGTTCGACACCGCCCATCACAAAGAAGGGCCGACCCTCGGCTTTCAGCCGGCGGTAGCTTGCAAGGATGATCTCCGGCCCGATTCCGGCTGGATCGCCAAGCGCAATCGCGAGCGGGAGACCAGCCAAGACGCGAGCCTCAGTTGTACTCGATATAGGCGTCGTTGCGCAGGTCGCGCAGGTAACGCTGAGCGCGCTTGTTGACGCGCTCGTTCTCGAGTTCGTCCATCACCGACTGGAAGGTCGGCGCGCCGGCATCCTCGGGATCGTCGCGGCCGCACAGCATCAGCACACGCACGCCTTCTTCGGCGCTGCCGAAGGGCGGAGTGGTCTGGCCGACCTGCATATTGAGCAGGATGTTTTGCAACGTTTCAGGCAGCTGGCGGGCCTGGATCTGGTCGTTGGTCACGACCGTTGCACCCAGCACAGCGCCTGCGGTTTCCGCTTCGCCGCAGCTGCGCAGCGATTGCACGAAAGTGCCGAATTCCTCGATCTTGGCATTGGCGGCTTCGGTCGAGATGCCGGGTTCGAATGCGAGCGAAATCTGCTTGAGGCTCAGCACCGAATCGCGCGGGTCGGCCATCAGAACCTGACGTTTGTCGATCAGGTAGATGATGGTGAAGCCGCCCGGGATCGCAATCGGGCCGACCAGCTGGCCGGCCTGCATCTGGCGCACTGCATCGGCCATCGGGCCGGGTAGGGTGGAAAGGCGCAGGAAGCCGGTATCGCCGCCGACGACAGCAGTGGTAGCCTCGGAGAACTGGCGCGCATAGGCGACGAAGCTGCCGCCCTGTTCAAGCTGTTGCATGATGCGCTGCATGTTCTGGATCACCGACTCGCGGTTTTCCTCAGTCGCGTTCATGTAGATCTCGCCGAGCCGGTATTCTTCGGTCCCGCGCGCTTCTTCCTGACGCTTGAGATATTCGTTCACTTCTTCCGCCGACACGCGCACGAAAGGCGAGATGTTGCGGCGAATGAGATTTTCCCAAGCCAGTTCGCCTTCGATCTGGCGCTTTAGCGCAGCGGGCGAGGAACCGATGGAGTTGAGATATTCGTCCATCCGTTCCGGATTCTGGCCGAAGTTTTGCGCGGCGAGCTGCTGGTAGGTCTGTTCAACCTGTGCTCGCTCGACACCCATTTCCTGAGCGGCGGCGGCCTGAATTTTGAGCGTTTCGTCGATCAGATTGCGCAGAACCTGCACGCGCAAGCGCTGTAGCTCGGCTTCCGAAACCTCTGCATCCGAGGCGTTGGTTACCAGCATCACGCGCTGGTCGATGTCGGTGCCGGTGATGACATAGCCGTTGACCACTGCGGTAGCCGAACGCACGTTCGGATTTTCGCTGCCGTAAACGGTGAAATTCTGCGGAATGCCGAGCGGGTTGTCGGCGGTCGGCACCGCGGTGGTCTGCGCGCCGATGGGCCCTGCGGCCAGCGCGCCAAGCGCCAGCACTGCGAGCGAATTACGAAGGGTCGAAATTGCCTTGAACGTCACGTTTTGATCCCAAATCCTGCCATTGTCGGTGCTGCGTTGTTCCACCATGCAGCTGGTCCCAGCGAAACTGCGCAATTGCCGTCAAAAGGCTTAACGCAGGCTGAGTGTCGTTAGTCGGGGGCGCTTTAACCCCTTTTTGCGGTGCTGCCAACGAATGTGGCGCGCTTATCGGGGGAGGGGAGCGCGATCACCGGAAACCCAGATTGCGTAAGGCGAAGAACACCTGGAAGCTGTTGCCGCGTTCGGCATCGCCAGAAGTCGTGTAATCCCGCCGCCATGTCGCGCCGAACTCGATACAGTCGTCGCTGTATGCGATCCCCAGACGCGTGCGGATCGGCTCGAACCCGTCGGAGCCGAATGTCGGGTCTTCCGCAGCACTCGTCAGGTTGAACACGCCCGAACCGAACACCGACCAGTTGCGACCGATGGTAAAGCGCCCTGCCGCGCGGATTTCCTCGCGGTCCTGCAAATCCTCGACCGTCTGGATGTCGCGGTTGAGGCGCAAATAGCCGAGTTCGACGTAATTGCGCTGCGAACCGATTGTCGCGTCGATTTCATTGCGACGCACCGCAAGGCTGTCTTTGTCGATACGGTAGCGGTGGGTGAGGGCAAGGAAATTGCGATAACGCACCTCGGTCCGACCGACGAAATCGGAGAATTTTTCCGACAGGCCCGTCCCGTCGGGAAAGATGTTCTCGAGCGATTCCGTCAGGCGGTAGGACTGGCCGATATTGGTCTTGAGCCGCCAGCCGGGCATGGTCAGCTCCCAGTCGAACCCGTAGGTCAGACGGGTGCCGTCTTCGACCCGGTCATAGCCGGGGAAACGGTTGAGCGCGAAGAGGTTGGAATCCTCAAGGTCGATCGCGCGCGCATCTTCGTTGGGAACCGCAAGGTTGCGAATACCGGGGCTGGCAACCAGCTGGACGCGCGGCTTGAGCACCTGTGTGCCGCCGAAAGCCTCTCCAACGAAGGGCCATTCGATATCCACCGCCGCTGTCGCCACGCCGCGGGAGGTCCAGCCTTCATTGCCGCGATAGACTGCGGTGACGGTAGAGAGCGTGTCGTTGGTGTTGTAGACATCCCCGCGCACGAGACCAGTCAGCGTCACCATTTGGCCCATGCCGGTTAGTCGCCGCAAGTCCCACCGTGCTCCCGCAAAGGCGCGCTGGGTATCCTGCCCGTCCTTACGCACGAGGCTAAGCGTGTTGGCCTGCAATTGCAGTGTGCCGCCAACCACCGGGTCTTCGAGATTGTAGCGGTAGTCGAACGCCGGAACCGCCAGCGGGACCTGCCCCTGATCGGCATTGATGCGGAGCGTCTGCGTCGCCCATCCGGCGAGGCTGAGATAGGAATTGTCGTCGATCCGCTCGAGATTGACCGTCGAACGCAGCCGGTCGTCGCGGCTGATGTCATAACGGCGCAGGAACGTGCGGTCGGAGGCGAGCCGGACCGATCCGGTGAAGCTCCATTCGGGCGAGAACTGGAAGCGGCCATTGGCAAACAGATAGCCGCGCGGATCGCTTTCGGTCGTCGGGGTTGCGCCAAAGTTGGAGACGCGGCGGCTCGATGTCGCATAGCCGGTAATCTGGTACGCGCCCTTCTCGGTCAGGTGGCGCCATTTCGCCGAAACCATCGGGGCTGCATCGGAATAGAGCGAAGTGCCGAGCGTGAGGTCCTGATTGTCGGCCACCCGCAGATAATATTCGCCCTGAACCTCCAGCCCGTTGACCTGATCGAAACGGATATTGGGGACCAGAAAGCCGCTTTCGGCACGGCCATCGGTGCGGATCGCAAGGCCGGGTAGCGGCAGGATTCGCGCGCCGAACAACTCGAGCATCGCGCCTTTGAACCGCACTCGGCTTGCATCGGGGTCGTAGGTCACGCGGTCGGCAGTGATCCGCCAGCTGGGGTCCTTTTCGCAGCCCTCTTCGTTGGTCACGGCGCATGCAGAATAAGCGGCGTCGGTGAGCATGACCGTGCCGTCCTCACCGCGTTCGGCACTGCGTGCGGCAAGCCGTCCGCCTGCGCGCAGTGCGATCAACAACTCGTCCATCGCCCCCGCTTCGAATTCATCGGTGAGCACGACGCGCTCGGTGTAAATCTGGTTGCCGCTGTTGTCGACAAAGCGCACGCGGCCCTGCGCGACGATTTCTCCGGTGTTGCGGTTCCAGATCACCTCGTCAGCGCGCACCGATGCGTCGGCATTGCTCAGGATAACCGTGCCGCGCGCGGTGATAATCTCGTTCTCGGCATCGTAATCGAGCTGGTCGGCTTCGAAATCGATGCTTTTGTCTTCGGGAACGGCTACCGCAACGGGCTCTTCCGAAAGGTCGGGACGAGCAACGCCCGAGTGCGCGCGTTCCATCTCGCGCAGCATTTCTTCCTGCTGTTCACGCGTCAGGTCGTCATCCTGCGCCAGCGCGGCAGGCGCATAGCCCAAAGCCACCAGCGCCAGAGGGCTGGTCATGCAAAGCGAAATGATGCGGCCTGTCACGCTCGCGCTGACCTTTGATGCCTCGGACATGGCTTGCCTATTGCACCGCTCGCGCCTAATCGCAATCGCCATTCCAAGACCGATTTTTCGGCCTCGGCTCAACTGTTTCGAGCATGGGGCAAAACGGTCATCGATTGCGGCCCGTCACAAGGGCCCGACCAAATATCGGAGCTTCCATGCAGATCCTTTTCACCGACACGCCTCCCGCCAACGTCCGGCTCGTTGCCCGGATTGTCAATTCCGGCGATGCGCTCGAAGGGCTTGACCCCGCGATTGCGGAAGGTGCACCCGCCTCGCGCTTCAAGGGGAGCGCCGGGCAGGTGTTCGAAGGATTTGCCAGCGACAATGGCGCGCTCAAGCGGATCGCGATTGCAGGCGCGGGCGACGCCAAGGCCGACAACCGTCGCCTCAACGTAGAGCGTGCAGGCGCGGCTTTGACCGGCAAATATCTACGTTCGGGCGAGGCCGAAATGGTGCTCGACCTCGGCCATGCAGGCTTGTCGGCGGATGAAGCGGCCGCGGCGCTGATCGGCGTGCGGCTGCGCGGCTGGTCCTATGATCCGCTGCGCTCCAAGCTCGCTGCGGAGAAGAAGGTTAGCCTCGACACCGTCCACGTCGTTGGTGCGCCTGAAGGCACTAAGGCCGCTTGGGAACGCGAAGCCGCGATTGCCAAGGGCATCGAGTTCACCAAGCAACTCGTCACGCTTCCGCCCAACATGCTCTACCCCGAAAGCTTCGTTTCGCTATGCCAAGATGCCTTCGAGGGCACGGGCGCGGAGATCACCGTGCTCGACGAAGCCGAGATGGAAGAGCTCGGCATGGGGGCGCTGCTCGGTGTCGGTCAGGGTTCGGCGCGTGCCTCGCGCCTGCTAGCGATCCGCTGGAACGGCGGTAATAATGGTGACAAGCCGACCGTCTTTGTCGGCAAGGGTGTGACTTTCGACACCGGCGGCATTTCGCTCAAGCCCGGACCCGGCATGGAGGACATGAAGTGGGATATGGGCGGCGCAGGCGCTGTCGCAGGCGGCATGCTGGCATTGGTCAGCCGCAAGGCAAAGGCCAATGTGGTCGGCGTCATGGGCCTTGTCGAAAACATGCCCGACGGCAATGCAATCCGTCCCGGCGACGTGCTCACCTCGATGAGCGGACAGACCATCGAAGTGCTTAACACCGACGCCGAAGGCCGTTTGGTTCTGTGCGATGCGCTGCATTGGGCGCAGGAACAGTACGATCCGGCGCGCATCGTCGATTTTGCCACGTTGACCGGCGCGATGATCATCGCGCTTGGCAGTGAGCATGGCGGCCTGTTCTCCAATGATGACGAGCTTGCCGAGCAATTGCTTGGCGCAGGTTCGGCAGTGGCGGACAAGCTGTGGCGCTTCCCGATCGGTCCTGCTTATGACAAGCTCATCGATAGCCCCATTGCCGACATGAAGAACGTCGGCCCGCGCGGTGCCGGTTCGATCACTGCGGCGCAGTTCCTCCACCGCTTCATCAAGAAGGGCACGCCGTGGGCGCACTGTGACATCGCGGGCATGGTGTGGTCGGACAAGCCGGGGCACATGCATGACAAGGGCGCAACCGGCTATGGTGCGCGGCTGATCGACAAATTCGTGGCGGATACCGCGGAGTAGGCGGCGCATGGGGCGGATG
>JAYPMZ010000068.1:9854-13236 GCA_038130205.1 Erythrobacteraceae bacterium
GACTTGCGGTCTGCCTTTCACATGGCGGAAGAAGTGGGAGCGCGATTGGGATAGCGTGCGCTATTGCTCCGAGCGTTGTCGGCGCAACAAGAAGGCGGCGGAATGATTTCCGGGCCCCAACTAGCGGAGCGGTAGGCCAACGATGAAAGTGGATTTCTGGCAGCTTTCCCGCGATCCGGTTGAAAAGGTCGTCGCCCTCATCGCCCAGCGTGTGCTCGGAGAGGGTGAGCGGCTGCTGGTGGTGAGCAAGGCCGATGACCAGCGGCAGGCCATTTCGCGCGCATTGTGGTCGGCGGGGGCGGAGAGCTTCCTGGCCAATGGCGAGGCTGATGCCGCAGGGGCGGACCGCCAGCCGATCTTGCTCGCCGACAAGATCGAAGCCGCAAACGGAGCAACCCACGTGATCTTTGCCGATGGCGAATATCGAGAACCGACAGGGTTCGAGCGCGCCTTTCTGCTGTTTGACGAAAGCACAAAGCCCGCTGCGCGCCAGACATGGAGCGCGCTCGACGCGGTTGACGGTCTCGAACGCTCCTATTTCGAGCAGGTCGGCGGCAAGTGGAACAAGTTACGCTGAGGAGAGAGAGGTCATGCGAATTTCAACCAAGGCTATTGCCATTGCCGCCACGTTTGCGCTCGCGGGCTGCGGGTCGGAAAAATCGGGCGAGATCACGAACGAGGACGGCGAAACCGCCGAATACACGATCGACGCCGAGAGCGGCGAGACGACCATGGCCATCACCACCGAGGACGGCGCGACCGCGATGCAATCGGGTGCCGGTGTCGAACCTGATCTGCCGGACGGGTGGACCATCTATCCCGGTGCGAGCATCCTCAACGCCATCAATGTCGACCGCGCCGACGGGGCAGGCTCGATGGTGATCATGAACGCCGAAGCGAGCGCCGACGACGTCATCGCCTTTTACCGCAAGCAGGCAGAGGCGACCGGCTTCCCGATCCAGATGGAGCTCACCACCGCGACCAGCAGGCTGATCGGCGGAGAGAAGGACGACGGTTCGACATTCTCGGTCAGTGTCACCCCGTCTGAAGATGGCCAGCCCGCTATGGTGCAGCTGACACTCGCTGACGGCTAGGGGCGGCTAGGGGCTCCACCTAAAGCAAAAACTTGAATTGCGGCCCGCCCACGGCTACGGGCGCGCGCATCCCCGCGAACGCGCGATCCCGCGCGCTTTTTCAGACTAAGGATTTAAGACAATGGCGGTTACCCGCACCTTTTCGATCATCAAGCCCGACGCCACCAATCGCAACCTGACCGGCGCCGTCACCAAGAAGCTCGAAGATGCCGGCCTTCGCGTCGTTGCTTCGAAGCGCATCCACATGTCCAAGGAACAGGCCGAAGGCTTCTACGCGGTCCACAAGGAACGCCCCTTCTTCGGTGAACTGGTCGAGTTCATGATGAGCGAGCCGGTTGTCGTGCAAGTGCTCGAAGGCGAAGATGCCGTGAAGCGCAACCGCGACGTGATGGGCGCAACCAACCCGGCTGACGCCGAAGAAGGCACGATCCGCAAGGAATACGCTCTCTCGATTGGCGAAAATTCGGTCCACGGTTCGGACAGCGAAGAAAACGCCGCGATCGAAATCGCGTACTTCTTCAACGACGACGAGATCGTAGGCTGAGCCTGACTTTCTAGACAGAACACGAAAAGGGCCGTCCGTTCGGGCGGCCCTTTTTGTTTTCGTAGAATATGCCAAGGTCATCCACGGTCAAAACGGAGGGATTGCCATGACATCACAGCATCACGAATGGTTTGCAGCCGGCGAGTGCAAGGAACGATATGGCAGCTCCGATCCGCGCGAGGCCGATTACTTTCTCCACCCCGCTTTCGCGCGTCAACGCGATGACGGTGCGTGGGAACTTGCTTATCGAGCCGATGGGGAAGGCGAACCGAACATCATTGCCGAGGTGCTGCCGGGCGACGATCTTGAGCAATTGCTGAAAGCGAGCGCTGAGGACGGATATGATTTCGTCTGGGCAAGAGATGGACGCGCCTTCGAGCCGAGCAAGCCGCAGTGGGGCGACAATTCTGGGATGTGGACCGTCGGCGCAGCGCACAAGGATGACCGTTCGCTTGCCATGGCTCGAAACACGCGCCGCGAGCCACGACCCGACAGCAAGTATGATCGGACGGTCTACGTCAAACGTCTTGGGCGCTGGACGAACGAGGAATTCATCCCCAATCCGGATGGTGCATGCATCCGCAGTTGGGGGGATGATTTCCAGATTAAGGGCTGGGAAGCGGCCATCCGCCAGCGCCTTTGATAGTTTGCGCAGATTATCAAGGGGCTGAGAACCGGCTTAGTTGCTGCGAATGGGCGTGGTGCCGACCGCTTGCGCTGGCTGCCATTTGCTTGCGCATCGCGGCGAGTGCCTGCGGGCCGAGATCAAGCCCCAATTCGGCATAGCAGCGCATCATCTCGCGCTCCCAATCCGCATTGAGTGCATCGAAGCTGAGCCGGCTGATTGGACCGCTCCAATCCTTCAGTGCCGCCTCCATGCGCGTCTCGCGCAATTCGATCTTGTGCTTCCACAGCGCCTCGATACGCGCGAGATCGCAGCTGTCCGACTGCACCGCCATTTGGTTGGCGCTGAGCGACACGGCGCTGCGGTGGATTGCTGCATGGTCGCGCTCCGCGACCACCAGCCGCGCGTCCGGGAATTGCGCCAGAAGCGAGGGAATGTCCTCGGTAAATGCCGGAACTTTGAGCACACGCGGCTTGTCGGCAAGGCAACGGTTTGCCGCATCGGTGCGCAGAATTCGGGCAAATTCGCGGTAGATCGGAGCGGGATCGCGAGCTTCGCTCCATGCCGAATAGGAGGGGATGTGCCACTGCGATTCGTAGATCGAATGATGCAGCGCGGCCGAAATCCACGCCAGTTCCTCTTCGACCGCACGCGGGGCCATCGGATGGATTGACTGCATCCATGGATTGAGCGCGCCGAGCATTGCGAGCTCGAATGCACTCTTGATCCGGTTCATGCCCGGCAGGGACGGTATGGGGTGAAAAGCATCCTGATAGCGCGTGTGCGAATGGGCAGGATCAGCGGCGAGCAGCTTGTGTATGCGGGTAGTCCCGCTGCGCATATGGCCCAACACGATGACCGGCGGGGCGAGGTGTGTGTCTAGCAATTCGGGCCGCGCCTTCCAGAGCTTTCCGAAGGCCAGCCGGTTGTTCAGCACGCGGCTCAACTGCCCCCATGCCATCGCGCACCCAAGCGCGTTGAGATCGGCCTCTTGGTGCACCGACGCACAGATCCGCTCAAGCCGCTCGCGGAAATCGGCGACGTCTTGCTCAGTGCGTCCGACCGCCTCGACATCAAAACCCTGCGCCTTCTCGGCGATCGCCCAAAGCGCCTGGGGGT
>JAYPMZ010000068.1:13246-14550 GCA_038130205.1 Erythrobacteraceae bacterium
TGATCCCAATCGACGCCGCGGCGGTTGAGGATCAGTCCGACCCAGCCGCTTGCACCGTAATAGGCGGGTTTGAAATAGGTTTCGGGCTGGCTTTCGACGAGGTTCAGCAACTCGTCCATGCTGCCGGTCTTCACCAGCACAGCGATGTGTTCCTCACCGTGATGCTGGTTGGCGAAATGGGCGAAGAACTTGCCCGTTTTTTCGGTTCCGACGCGGAAACCGGGGGAGACGTGGCTATCGCGCTCATGTGTTTCGGGCAGGGCGAGCGCCAGCTCGCGGACCTTGGCATAAAGAAAGTCGGGATCGCTCCCGCGCGAGACGTAGTCGGCCACCGCGCGCGGGTAGAGTTGGTGTTCGGCAGGCTTAACCCGCGCAGCCAGCGTTTCGGCTGTGTCGTCGGGCGCAATCGCAACCTTCACCTGCGCCAGCACCTCGCCCGCATCGAGTTCTGGTGTGACAATGTGCACGCTCGATCCCGCATGGCTATCGCCTGCCTCGATAGCGCGGGCGAAGGTGTCGAGCCCCTTATATTTGGGCAACAACGAAGGGTGGATATTGAGCATCCGGCCCTCCCACCGGGCAACAAAGGCTTCGGAGAGGATCCGCATGTAACCGGCAAGCACGATGTAGTCCGCACCCGCCTCCAGAACCGCCGCCTCCATCGCGGCGTCCTGTTCCTCGCGGCTTACGCCCTTGTGCGAGTGGGTGAAGGTGGCAATGCCTTCGAGCTCGGCCAACGCCAACCCGCCTGCGCCCGTAACGTTGCTGGCGACGAGGACGATTTCATAGGGGCAATCTGTAAGCCTGCTGGCGTAGATAAGCGCAGCCAGATTGGTTCCGGTGCCGGAAATATAGACCGCGATTTTGGCCTTCTCAGCCAAGGTGGGTCGCTTCCCAGTCTGCTTTTGCTGACCACGTGCCCTGCGATCCACGCACGGTGCAGCCGCGCTCGCCCGCAGCAATCGCACCGACGCGGACGACGGTTTCGCCTGCCGCTTCAAGCCGCTCAGTCACAACATCGGCTTCGCTCCCGGCTACTGCCAGCACCATACCGACGCCGCAGTTGAACGTGCGCGCCATTTCTTCGGGCTCGATATTCCCCTGCGCCTGAAGGAACGACATCAGTCGCGGCTGCTCCCATTGATCGGCATCGACCTGGGCATGCGCGCCCTTGGGCAGAATACGCGGAATATTTTCCAGAAGGCCGCCGCCGGTAATATGGGCAAGACCGTGGATCAGTCCCTCACGGATAAGCGGGAGAAGGCTTGCGACATAAATGCGCGTCGGCTCGATCAGCGCATCGA
>JAYPMZ010000069.1:0-14538 GCA_038130205.1 Erythrobacteraceae bacterium
GACCAGCTGCGGCTGCGCTTCAGCGACCAATGGCCTAATGCGGTCAACACTATCATTTCCTTTGCGCGCAATCCGATCCGCATCGACAATCTGACTGCACGGCTCGACGGCCTCGGCCCGCAACTGGTCGAGCGCAACGAGGGCATGAGTTGGGCACGGTTCCGCCGCGAGGTGGGGCAACTCTTCGTAATCCGCCGCGAAAGCACGCCGTCCTCGCAGCCCGAACGGCGGCTCGAACGGGCGCGCATCGCGCTCGAACAGGGGCGCTACCAGAACGCGATCGATGAAATTCGCGGGCTACCGGGGGCCGAACAGGCCGAAAGCTGGATTGCCGATGCGGAACGCTACAAAGCGGCGATGGAAGCGCTCGAAGTGATCGAAACTGCTGCCGTGCTCGACCAGAGCGGCCTGCGCGACGGTGCCGGCAATGTCGTGCGCCAGCCCAGCCCGATCGACCGCGCTGGCGAGGAATAAAGCCTAGGCTTTGAGCAGTTCAGGCAAGTCGCCCGAAACGCCGCGCGCTTCGTCCATGAAGAAGCGCTTGAGCATTGGCGTGCGCTGCACCGCCGACATGCCGAGCCGCCGCACTATGCTCGCGGTCTTACCCGGAACCCCGAACAACCGCGTAAGGCCGTCGGTGGCGAGCGACACCATGAAGCTGTCGAGGCCGCGCCAGTTCTCATAGCGTTTGAGCACTTCTGCATCGCCCGGATCGAGCCCGATCCGCGCCCCTTCTACCAGCACTTCAGCCAAAGCGCCCACATCGCGCAGACCAAGATTGAGCCCTTGGCCCGCAATCGGATGAATGCCGTGCGCCGCATCGCCGATAAGCGCGAGCCGCGTGTCGGTGATTTTGGCTGTGTGGTGGAAACCGAGCGGAAAGCTCGATCGCGAACCCACGCTGGTCACTTCGCCCAGACAATCGCCCATGCGCTTTTGCACTTCGGCCATGAATGCGCGCTCGGAAAGCTTGGTGACGCCTGCGGCATCGCTTTCCGAGACGGTCCAGACCAAAGAACTGCGATGCGTGCCGTCGGCGTCGTCATTCATCGGCAGCAGCGCAAAGGGTCCTGCGGGATAGAAGATTTCCCACGCGACATTGTTGTGCGGCTTTGAATGGGTAAGCCCGGCGATGATGGCGCGGTGCTTGTAATCCCAATGCGCGATGGTGAAGCCCGCTTCCTCGCGTGTCTGTGACTGGCGGCCTTCAGCGGCGACCATCAGGCGGCCCTTCAGCTTGCGCCCGTCGGCAAGCAGCGCGGCAACACCGAATTCGGAGCGCTGCCGTTCGACGATGGTGGCTTTCGAGGCCCAGTGGATCAGCGGTTCTTCGGCAGCGGCTTCGAACAGGGCGAGGCGCAGGCGGCGGTTGGGGAACATCCGGCCCAGCGTGCCTTCATGCGCTTCGGGCGTGAAATCGAGCCGCCCGGGCTTGTTCTGGTCGGTCACCGCAATGCTGGCGATGTCGCAGGCAAAGGGCTCTAGCCCCTCGGCGATGCCGATGTTGCGGAACAGATGCCAGCTCGCGGTTGAAATTGCGGTAGCGCGATCATCGAAGCCCTCGGCAGTCAGCTCGGCGGGATCGGCGCGGTCGATGACATGACTCGAAAGCCCGTGCTTTGCCGCAGCCAGCGCCAGTGCCATGCCGACAAGCCCGCCGCCAAGGATCAGCAGGTCGCGTGTTTCGGTGTCCGGTGTGCTCATGCGATCTTCAGTAACCCTTCAACTCGACTTTGCGAACGCCATTCTGCCCGCTAGGGCGCTCCTACGTTGGCTTGGTATAACGAGGCAAGATTGTTCGCTGCATCGCGTTTTGCATTCCCTGCATGGTTTTTGGTGCTCGCGCTCGCCGTGCTGGCGGCGACAAGCGTTTCCGCGCAGGAACGCGAGGCGCGCTACGGCGATGACAATATCGCGGTGGAACTGCTTGCAGACGGTGCACCACGGGCCGGCGAGGAGTGGATGCTCGCGCTGCGCTTCATCCCTTCTGCACCCGAGTGGCACGGCTATTGGTCAAACCCCGGCGATGCAGGGCTGGGAATGCTGGTCGAGCTGAACCTGCCCGAAGGCTGGACCTCGGGTGCGCCGCTCTATCCTGTGCCAAAGACGCTGCTGATTTCGGGCCTGATGAACCATATTTACGAGGGGCAGTACGCAGTGCTGATCCCCATAAGCGTGCCCGCCGACGCGCAAATCGACGGTATTCCGCCGGTAACGGGCCGGGCAGAATATCTCGCCTGCACCGACAAGATTTGTGTGCCGCAGGATGCGGTGTTGAGCGCGGGGCAAGGCGGCGATTTTGCGAAGTGGCGGGCGCAGGTCGCGCCGCTGCTCGACGCCAAGGCGAGCTTCGCGATTGAAGCGAGCACGCTGCGGATCGGCATCCCGCTCCCTTCGGCGGTCGAACTTGGCGAACCGCATGTCTTTATCGCCAACACCAAGCTGGTCGATTACGCCGCTTTCCAGACCTTCTGGCGCGACGGGGATCGGCTGGTGGTTGAAATCCCCTTGAGCAAATTCGGCGAGGGAGAGGCTGCGCGGATCGAGGGCATCCTGAGTTTCGGCGGGGCAACCGGCGTGCGTTTCGAGGCGGTTCCGAGCGACGTTCCCGAAGGCGGCGAGATGATAGTCACCATGAACAGCGCGCAAGGGTTTATGCCGCCGCTGTGGAGCCTGTTGCTGGGCGCGCTTGTGGGCGGGCTCATTCTCAACATCATGCCCTGCGTCTTCCCGATCCTCTCGCTGAAGGCGCTTTCTTTAGCTCGCGCAGGGGGGAACGAAGAAGAAGCGCGCACCGAAGGCTTGGCCTACACCGCGGGCGCGGTGCTCGCCTGCGTGGCGCTCGGCGCGATCATGCTGGCTTTGCGTGCGGCCGGAGAGCAAGTCGGCTGGGCATTCCAGTTGCAAGAACCGAGCGTCGTGGTCGCGCTGCTGGCGCTCGCCACAGTCATCACGCTGAACTTCGCCGGAATTTTTGAACTGCCGAGTGTCGACACCGGCGACGGGCAGGGGCGCTCAGGATTGCGGGGCGCCTTTGCGACCGGATTGCTGGCGGCAGTCGCGGCAACGCCGTGCACGGGGCCCTTCATGGCGGCGGCCTTGGGCGCAGCGCTGTTGTTGCCTGCGCCGCTTGCGCTGTTGTTGTTTGCAGCATTGGGACTGGGGCTCGCACTGCCGTTCCTGCTTATCGGCTTCATCCCGGTGTTGCGGCGGATGCTGCCCAAGCCTGGCGCGTGGATGGACCGTTTCCGCCGCGCAATGGCGCTGCCCATGGCGCTGACCGCGCTCGCGCTGGTGTGGCTCACTGCGCAATTGGGAGGCAAGGGATTTGCCCTGTTTGCGCTGGTCATGGTCATGGGGATCGTGATCGCGCTGTTCGTGGTCGGGCGGCTCCAGCGCGCGGGCAAGATGGCATGGCCTGCCTTCGGCCTTATTGCCGCGCCCTTCCTGATTTTCGGCGCCTTCGCTCTGCCGGCCGCCTATGCGCCGCCGAGCCGCGATCTCGCCGCCAGCCTGCTAACCCCGCAGGCGTTCAGCCGCGATGCGCTGGCCGAGGCACGGGCATCGGGACAGCCGGTGTTCGTCTGGTTTACTGCCGACTGGTGCGTGACCTGCAAAGTCAACGAAAGCGTGGCGATCGAGCGCGATGCGACCGCGCAGGCGTTCGAGGATGTAGGCGTGATCGCGATGGTCGGCGACTGGACGGTGCGCGACGACGAAATCACGCAGTTCCTGACCGAGCAGGGCGCGGCGGGCGTGCCGCTCTATCTATGGTATGAGCCGGGGGAAGAGGGTGAGCAGTTGCCGCAGGTCCTCACGCCCGAAATGCTGAGCGAGCGCGCCTCACGGGAGAGGTGAGGCGTCAGCCTGCTTCGGCGCTTCGGTTTGGGTCTCCGGTCCGAACCGACAGCTCTCGATCAGCGCACCTGGCAAGGGGTTCGGATTAAGCTCGACCCGTCCGGCACCCGGCACAGTCGCCCCCAGCGCACGCGGGCCGGCGAGCGGCTCCCATACGAGGTCCGCTGCATCCTTTTCGCCCTGCCACACGATCCGCCCGCCGATCTTGCGTGCCTCCACCGCGATGCGTCCGATATGACCGTTGCCGACCAGCGCAAGCAGCGCGCTCGCGCCTTCGTCGGCGGGGCTGAGCCGCGTGATCTGAAGATGCGGCAATTCCCCGTCAGCATCCATGCATTCAAGCGCCAGCAGAGCGGGTTCGCCGGGAATGCCGTAAATAACCCGAGCCTCGGCCTGCGGACTGGGCGCCCAGACCGCGTTTTCAGTGTCGGGTGAGGGGATCGGATCGGAGGCAAAGGTCAGTTCCGCTTCCGGCAAATCGCGCCGCAATTCCGCATCGGTCGGCGGCGGCTTGCAGGCGGGCAAGCCCAGCACGGGCGCGAGCATCATCAGGGCGAGTGCGGAACGCATTGGCGCGCTATGGCAGAGAAATGGCCCTGCACAAGCGCGCGGGGCAAGCTGTCCTCAGTCCGGTTTGACGAAGCGCATGACGAAGCGATCGGTCTTGCCGCGAATTGCGGGGTCAAACACGCTCATGCTGACATCGTCATCGGGATTGGCGAACATGTCGCTCGTGCCCGCAAGGACGAAGCCCGCGGCTTCGAAATCAGCCTGTACGACCGCCGGATTGATGCGGTGCGTCGCCTCGACGATCTTGCGCGTGTCCCCTTCGCCGCCGGTGTGGTCGATCACGCCGACAATGCCGCCCGGCTTCATGCCTGCGTAGAGCGCGGAGACATAGGCTGACGGATCGGTGAAGGGGATCTTGAATCGCTCCGACACCCAGTAGAGATCGTGGTACGAAAGGTTGATGATCGCGAAATCGAGGCTTGCGGCGGGCGGTGCGAATTTATCGAAGGGATAGCGCGCCTCGCTCACCTTGGGAGCGCGAGCCTCTAGCGCGGCCCATTGAGCCATGCTGTCTTCGTCGGTGTAGAATTGTTCGGGCTGATAGGCGATCACCGCGCCATCTTCGCCCACGACATGCCCCATGATCTCGGCCCAATAGCCTTCGCCGGTGAGCAGGTCGGCTGCGGTCATGCCGGGTTTCAGGCCGAGGAAGTCGAGCACTTCGGCAGGCTTGCGGCCTTCGTCGAGTGCGCGTGCCTCTTCGGGGCGGCCTTGCGATGCGACCGCCATGTGGATCGCGTGCGTGGCTGCGGTGTGGCTCGCGTGCTCTGCGTGCTGCGCGTGGTCGCCGTGTGCGCTGTGCGAGCCGTGATCGCCATGGCCTGCGTGTTCCTGCGCAATGACAATCGAACCGCCAAACGCGGCAGCGGTTCCGGCGGCGAGGGCGAGCAGGTAGCGGTTCATCGGTATGGTCTCCAGTTGCACGGACGATCAAAGCCTAAGAGCCGCACCGAGCAAGAGCAATGCGATAAGAGATGCTGACCGCTCGACAGGCGGCGTGCCGGGGAAGTTACTTCCCCCATTTCCTCTGTGTCTTACCGTAGCGCGTCTTGCGCGTCCCCGGCCTGCCAGCATCCGAACGTCCGACCTTTGGCGCTTTTTTCTCGCTGTCGGGCAGGCCCAGCTCGTCGTTCTCGAGCCGCCGGATTTCGTCGCGCAGGCGTCCGGCTTCCTCGAACTCAAGGTTCGCAGCCGCCTCGCGCATCCGCTTTTCGAGGTCTTCGATGTAGCTGCGCAGATTATGTCCGACGAGATTGTTGACCTCGTCCTCGATCTCGACCGTGACCCCGTCCTGCGAAGAGGCATGAGCGACGATATCGGCGATGTCGCGTTTGATCGTCTGCGGGGTGATGCCATGCTCTTCGTTATAGGCGCGCTGCTTTTCGCGGCGGCGATCGGTTTCCGCCATCGCGCGTTCCATGCTGCCCGTGATCCGGTCGGCATAGAGGATCACGCGTCCGTCGACATTGCGCGCCGCGCGCCCGATGGTCTGCACCAGCGAAGTTTCGGAGCGCAGGAAGCCTTCCTTGTCGGCGTCGAGAATGCACACGAGGCCGCATTCGGGAATATCGAGGCCTTCTCTCAACAGGTTGATGCCGATCAGAACATCATAGACCCCCATGCGCAGGTCGCGGATCAATTCGATACGCTCCAGCGTCTCGACGTCGGAGTGCATGTAGCGCACGCGAACGCCGGCCTCATGCATGAACTCGGTCAAATCCTCGGCCATGCGCTTGGTCAGCGTGGTGACGAGCGTGCGATAGCCCTTCTTCGCGGTTTCGAGGCATTCCTGAATGCAATCCTGCACCTGATCCTCGACCGGGCGGATTTCGACCGGCGGGTCGATCAGGCCGGTGGGGCGGATCACCTGCTCTGCGAACACGCCGCCGGTCTGCTCCATCTCCCAATTGCCGGGCGTGGCGCTGACTGCAAAGGTTTGCGGGCGCATCGCGTCCCACTCGTTGAAGCGCAAGGGGCGGTTGTCGATACAGGACGGCAGGCGGAAACCGTATTCGGCGAGCGTGATCTTGCGGCGATGGTCCCCGCGCGCCATCGCGCCGATCTGCGGCACTGTCTGGTGGCTTTCGTCTACAAATAGCAGCGCATTGTCGGGGAGGTATTCGAACAAAGTGGGGGGCGGCTCACCCGGCAAGCGGCCCGTCAGGAAGCGCGAATAGTTCTCGATCCCCGCGCAGCTGCCCGTGGCGGCGATCATTTCAAGATCAAAATGTGTGCGCTGTTCGAGCCGCTGGTGTTCCAGCAGCTTGCCCTCGGCCTCGAGTTCCTTGAGCCGTTCGGCCAGCTCGAATTTGATCGCCTCGGCCGCCTGTTTCATCGTCGGCCCGGGGGTGACATAGTGCGAGTTCGCATAGACGCGCACTTTCTCAAGGGTCGCGCCCTTGGTCCCGGTCAGTGGGTCGAATTCGGAAATTTCCTCGATCTCGTCGCCGAAGAAACTGATGCGCCACGCCATATCCTCATAGTGCGAGGGGAACAGTTCGAGCGTATCGCCGCGCACGCGGAAACTGCCGCGCGCAAAGGCAGTGTCGTTGCGCTTGTATTGCAGCGCGACGAGCTTGCGGATCAGTTCGCGCTGATCCACCGTGGCGCCGGTCTTGATGTCGAACACCATCGCCGAATAGGTCTCGACCGAACCGATACCGTAAAGGCACGAAACCGAAGCCACGATGATCACATCATCGCGTTCGAGCAGCGCGCGGGTGGCCGAGTGGCGCATCCGGTCGATCGCCTCGTTCACGCTCGACTCTTTCTCGATGTAAGTGTCGGAGCGCGGGACGTAGGCTTCGGGCTGGTAATAGTCGTAATAGGATACGAAATACTCGACCGCATTTTCGGGGAAGAAGCTTTTGAACTCCCCGTAAAGCTGGGCTGCGAGAATCTTGTTGGGCGCAAGGATTAGCGCAGGCCGTTGCAGCGTCTCGATCACCTTGGCCATGGTGAAGGTCTTGCCCGATCCCGTCACGCCGAGCAGCGTCTGCGTTGCCTCGCCGTCCAATGCACCTTGCACCAGTTCGGCAATCGCGGTCGGCTGGTCGCCTGCGGGTTCGTAGTCGGACACGAGTTTGAACGGTTTTCCGCCTTCGACCTTTTCAGGGCGGGCGGGGCGGTGAGGGGTGAATTCCTCGCCGGTCTCGGGCTCGTCGAGCCCTCTTCTGATCACCAATTCGGACATGTGAACATATATGGTACACACATTGCCCATTGTGAAGCGTGCTTGGGCCGTTTAGCGTTTGCTCCACGCAATGTGGGAGTATCCAAGAATGAATTTCTCGATTTTCGCGCGCGGTGCAGCGCTCGCTTCTGTCTTCGCGCTCGCGGCATGCGGCGGCACTTCGGCAGACACCGACGGTGATGGCAAGATCAGCCAGGACGAAGTAGAAGCGGCGGTTGCTGCGGTCGAAATCACGCCCGGCGAATGGGAAAACACGGTCGAATTTACCGATATCCAGTTCGACGAGTCCAAGCTCCCGCCCGAAGCGCAGGCTTTCATCGTACCGATGCTGGAATCGATGAAGGGTCAGGTCCAGACCAGCAAGAGCTGCGTGACCGAAGAAGAAGCCTCGAAGCCGCAGGCCGAAATGTTCTCGGGCAATGAGGACGCTGACTGCGAATACACCAAGTTCGAGTTTTCGGGCGGCAAAATGGATATGGCGATGACCTGCAACGATCCGCAATCGGGCACGGCCAAGATCACCAACACCGGTAGCTATTCCGCCGACGCCTACGACATGAAAATGACGGTCGAGCTTGAAGACGAAGAGATGGGCGCGATGACTATCTCCGCTGCCAGCACGGGCAAGCATCTGGGTGCGTGCCCCGCTGAATAAGTCTCTATGCCAGTTGATTTGAAAGGGTGGGGGAGAGCTTGTCTCCTCCGCCCTTTTTCGTGGCGCGCCGATTTTGTTCGTAGTTTGACAGGCGAATTTTTCATTCGCCATTCACCCGCCGATGCTATGTTACGGTTTTATGGCAAGCAAGGCGTCCTTCTTACAGTCTTCGCGCGCTGCGATCAGCGATAACGAGCTGGCGCGGCGGATTGCGCTCGCGCGTGAGGTCTATCCCGATCAGGAGAAGGGCAAGCCGACGCTTCTGAAGCTGGCGCGCGAGCTGGAGCTGCTGATCGACCCGATGCGGCGGATCACACGGCGGATCGATATTCCGGCGGCGAAGAACCCGCAGAAGATCATCCTCCTCCCCGGTTTTGCGACCGGCCCCAACAAGATGCGCTATATGGCAAGGCATCTCGAAATGGCGGGGCACAAGGCCAAGAACTGGAAACTGGGGCACAATTGGGGTGTTGCTGCCGAAAGTATGGAGCGGCTCGAAGACCGCCTGCTCGAAGTGTGTGAACGCTATGAGGAATCGGTTGCGCTGGTCGGCTGGAGCCTCGGCGGGCTCTATGCGCGCGAATTGGCGAAACGGCACCCCATCTGTGTGCACAAAGTCATCACCATGGGCTCGCCCTTTTCAGGGAGCCCGCGCGCCAACAATGTTTGGCGGGTCTATCAGGCGATAACCGGCCACCGCGTGGACGAAGCGCCGATCGAGGCCAATCTTGCTGCCAAGCCACCTGTCGAAACCATCGCGTTGTGGAGCCCGTCTGACGGCGCGATCGCTCCGCGCAGTGCGGCAGGTCAGCCGGGAGAGCGGGACCGCGCGGTTGCGCTGCGCTGCACCCATTCGGGCTTTACCTATGCGCCCGAAGCGATCCTCACAGTGCTTGCCGAGCTCGACCGCTAGACCTTTTGAAATACAAGGCTTTCCTTTTGCTCCCGCTTGTCTAGACTGCTTGTTCGCACATGCAGCGAAAACCAGCGAGGGCAGATGACAGGGGTGTCACCTCAGAACTTTGACGAGATGAAGGATGCAGGCGGGGATACCCGGCCTGCCTATGGCGACTACTGTAATTGGTACGACCAGCAGGATGCTGCGCTGCTGAAGCGCAAGGATGCCGAAGCCGACGAAAGCTTCCGCCGCACCGGCATCACCTTCAATGTTTATGGCGAGGATGAGGCCGAAGAGCGGTTGATCCCCTTCGACATGGTTCCGCGCATCATCACCGCGCCCGAATGGCGGCGGCTCACGCGCGGTATCGAACAGCGTGTGCGCGCTCTCAACGCCTTTCTGTACGATCTCTATCACCGTCAGGAGATTATCCGCGCCGGCCGTCTGCCCGAACGCCTGCTGCGCGGGAACGAAGCATGGTTGCAGAATATGGTCGGCCTTGCACCGCCTGGCGGGGTCTATACCCACATCGTCGGGATCGACCTCGTGCGCACCGGGCCGGACGACTTCTTCGTGCTTGAAGATAATGCCCGCACACCTTCGGGCGTCTCCTATATGCTGGAGAACCGCGAGACGATGATGGCCATGTTCCCCGACCTGTTCAGCAAGGTCGCGGTCGAACCGGTATCGAACTATCCGCGCCGCCTTGCGCGCAGTCTCGCCGCCTGTGTGCCGCCAAAATTCGAAGGCGGGCGGAAAGTCAATGTCGCTGTGCTGACGCCGGGCATCTTCAATTCCGCCTATTTCGAACACGCCTTCCTGGCCGACCAGATGGGGGCCGAACTTGTCGAGGGCAGCGATCTGCGCGTCGTCGGCGGCAAGGTCCAGATGCGCACGACCCGCGGGTTCGAGCCGGTCGACGTGCTCTATCGCCGCGTCGATGACGACTATCTCGATCCGCTCACATTCGAGCCCGACAGCGTGCTCGGCGTGCCCGGCATCATGGACGTCTATCGCGATGGCGGGATCACCATCGCCAATGCACCGGGAACGGGGGTGGCCGACGACAAGGCGATCTATTCCTTCATGCCTGAAATCGTCGAATTCTACACCGGCGAGAAGCCGCTGCTGCCCAATGTCGAGACATGGCGCTGCGCGGATCAGGAGAGCCTGAAATACGTGCTCGACAATCTCGAAGAACTGGTGGTGAAGGAAGTGCACGGTTCGGGTGGCTACGGAATGCTGATCGGGCCGACCGCAACCAAGAAGGAAATCAAGGAATTCCGCGCGAAACTTGAAGCCAATCCGATGAATTATATTGCGCAGCCGACGCTCTCGCTGTCGACCTGCCCGATCTATACGAGCAAGGGCCTGAGCCCGCGCCATGTCGATTTGCGGCCCTTCGTGCTGGTCTCGCCTAACGGGATAGAAATCACACCGGGCGGCCTAACGCGCGTGGCCTTGAAGCGCGGGTCGTTGGTGGTGAACTCCTCGCAAGGCGGAGGCACCAAGGACACTTGGGTGCTCAAAGACTGATGTTAGGCCGGACCGCAAACGGACTGTTCTGGATGTTCCGCTATCTTGAGCGGGCAGAGAACACAGGACGCCTGCTCGACGCAGGCCTGCGCATGGCGCTCACCCGCGATATCCAGACAGCCGAGGAGGAATGGCGCTCGGTCATTTCTACGCTCGGCCTGAAGGCCATCTATGAAGCCTCGAACGACGGTTATGACGGCACTTCCGTGTGGAACTTTGTTCTGCGCGACAAGGCCAATCCGGCCAATGTGCGCGAGATGATGGGGGCGGTGCGCAGCAATGCGCGAACCGCCCGCACCAATCTTTCCAGTCAGGCGTGGGAAGCGGTCAACGAAAACTGGATGAAGCTGGACAAGCTTCTGTCGCGTCCTGTCAGTCAGAACGGGGTGGGCGAAGTCATCACCCGCCTGCGCCGCACCGGCACACAGGTACACGGCGCGATGGACGGCACCATGCTGCGCAACGAAGGCTACCACTTCGGGCGCGCGGGAACTTTTATCGAACGCGCCGAAAGCACCGCGCGTATTCTCGACATGAAATATTACCTGCTGCTTCCCGCCCTCTCCTACGTCGGGTCGAGCCTCGACAGCGGGCAGTGGGAACAGGTGCTGCGCTCGGTTGCGGGGGCCAGTGCCTACAGCTGGCTCAACGCCGGACAGATCGAGGCGCGCGGGATCGTGCAGTTCCTCGTGCTCGACGACAGCTTCCCGCGCAGTCTCGCCTTCTGCCGCAACGCGCTGCGCACCAACCTTGGCGAACTCGCGCGCTTGCACAACAAGGAAGGCTCTTCGAACGATTTGATGCGCGAAGCCGACAGCCGGATATCCGATCTTTCCGTCGATGCGATCTTCGATCAGGGGCTGCACCAGTTCCTGACCGATTTCATGGCTCGCAACGCCGCAATCGGCAACGCCATCGCCAACGACTACCGGTTCCTGGCTTGAGGGGTATGCAATGAAACTCTCGATCCGCCACACCACGCATTACGCCTTTGACGAGCCCGTCGTGCATGCACTGCAGCGGCTGCGTCTGACGCCCAAGGAAACGCAGGGCCAGTCGATCCTGAGCTGGGACATGCGCTATTCGAATGCGCATCAAGAGCTCGAATTTGACGACCAGAATTGCAACACGGTAACGCTGATCGGCGTGAACCCCGGGGCAACCGAGGTGACGGTCACCTGCGAGGGACAGGTCGAGACACAGGACAATGCGGGCGTCATCGGCCGTCATTCGGGGCATCTGCCCTTGTGGAGCTTCCTTAACCAAACGAGACTTACCAAGCCGGGACCGAAACTGCGCGCCCTGCTGCGCGATGTCGAAGGATCGCTGGATGGCGACAAGCTCGAATTCCTTCACGCACTCTCGACCCGGATCCGCGATGTCGTCGCCTATGAGACTGGTAAGACACAGGTCGATACCAGCGCCGAAGAAGCCGTGCTTCACGGACACGGCGTGTGTCAGGATCACTCTCATATCTTCATCGGCGCCGCACGCGCCTCGGACATTCCGGCGCGCTATGTGTCGGGCTATCTGATGATGAACGACCGGATCGAACAAGAGGCAACCCATGCCTGGGCCGAGGCGCATATCGAAGGGCTTGGCTGGGTCGGTTTCGACGTCTCGAACGGCATTAGCCCCGATCCCCGATACGTTCGCGTTGCCACAGGGCGCGACTACCGCGATGCCGCGCCGGTGACGGGCATCAGCTTCGGCAGCACCGAACAGGTGCTCACCGTCGGTGTCGAAGTCGAGCAGCAACAGGAGCAGGGTCAGCAGGAACAGCAGCAGCAAGAGCAGCAACAGCAGTAATACTGCTTTGCGCCGCGCGGCGCTTGGTCTAGGCCCGCGCTCCTGTTTACCCGGAGATTCCTTCAATGACCTACTGCGTCGGCATGGTGCTCAATAAGGGCCTCGTCCTGATGAGCGATACCCGCACCAATTCGGGCGTCGATAACATCTCCGTCTTCCGCAAGATGTTCCAGTGGCAGGTTCCCGGCGAACGCATGATCGCGGTTATGACCGCGGGCAATCTTGCCACCACGCAGGCCGTTATCGGCAAGCTGGAGGAACGCACCAAGGAACCCGACGAGCGCACCAACACGCTGATCAAGGGGCGCACGATGTTCACCG
Source organism: Erythrobacteraceae bacterium (assembly GCA_038130205.1). Taxonomy (GTDB): domain Bacteria; phylum Pseudomonadota; class Alphaproteobacteria; order Sphingomonadales; family Sphingomonadaceae; genus Erythrobacter. Next base: position 12,841 of record JAYPMZ010000069.1, read on the forward strand.
TGGTGACCGAGATTGGACGGCTGCTACGCGACACGATCCAGGAGGCGCAGACTGCCAACGGAGATCGCGGCAAGGGGCGTTTTACCGCCTCGATGATCGTCGCAGGCCAAATCGCAGGCATGGAGCCGCGCCTGTTCATGGTCTATCCCGAAGGCAATTTCATCGAAGCGAGCCTGGACACGCCGTTCTTCCAGATCGGCGAAACCAAATACGGGCGCCCAATCATCATTCGCGGCTACGAACCCGATATGAGCTTCGAAGACGCGATCAAATTGCTGATGGTGTCCTTCGATTCCACGCTCAAGGCGAACCTTTCGGTCGGCCTTCCGCTTGATCTGCTGGTGATCGGGAAGGACGATTTTGCCCCGACGCACCAGCACCGCGTGAAACATGATGATCCCTATTTCCAGACAATTTCGTCGAATTGGGGCGATGCGCTGCGATCGGCTTTCCATTCATTGCCGAGCTACAGTTTCGAGTCGGAGTGAGTCGGCGATAGTTAACCCGGATTATTACGCGCCACGGCCGCCGTTTAAAGGTTCGCTTTGGAGGGTTTTTGTCCCGAAACCTCAAAGATTTGCCGATTTCGGCCACCAAATCCGCTCCGTTCTGGGTTAGCTCCGGCGTGAACTGATGACGGGCTGCGGCCACGTAGTGAAGCATGTCACGCAAAGCTTCACTCCACTTCATCGATTCCGATTCACGCCATCGCGCCGAACTGGCCCGCGCCGGCTTTTCGCTCGGCTACCATTCGGAAGTGTATGGGGACCTTTCGGAGCTGGCCGTTCATCCCCCCGCGAAGGGATCATCATCGCCCGCGACACGCCCGGAGAGGGCGGGGTGGCGATGATCCTGGAACGGCTTAGCCGATTGGGTATCTGGCTGCTCCTGATCGCGATTGACATGGACCCGCGACCGGGCCGGATCGTGGAAGCGATCAAAGCGGGCGCGCTCGACTATCTTTCGCTGCCGCTCGAAACCGAACGGTTTGAACGTTGTCTGGCGCGGATCGAAAAGGAAGCCGAAGTCTTCGGTGCTGCACGACGCCGGATGATCGAAGCCCGCGAGCGGATTGCCTCGCTCTCGGTACGCGAACGCGAAGTGCTCGAATGGTTGGCCGAAGGCAGCAGCAACAAGGTGATCGCGCGCGAACTCGATATCAGCCCGCGGACGGTCGAAATTCACCGTGCGAACATGATGCACAAGCTCGGCGCTCGTCACGCCGCCGAAGCTGTGCGGTTGAAACTCGAAGCAAAGCTCGAACCGAAAATCGAAGCTCAGGTCGAAGCACCATCCGGCGCCGACTATTAGAGGATCGTTCCAACCCGCGAACCTCCAGGCGTTTCCTCGTCCTGGTTTCGGTGCCCGACGGCCCCGGCATCCCCCGATGCCGGGGCCGCACTTTTGCGGGCGTTAAGCGCTTTGGCCTAGCGGCAAAAGCTTGAGCCGGTGCCTTCAAGGTGGAAGTGATCGGCGTGGGCGCGGTTGTATTCCGGGCCGAGTACGGTGCCAAAGCGTTTGCATGCGCTCCGGTGTACCACGCGCAGGAACTCGCGTTCGGCGGCACTCCCGCCGTTCCAGTCATCGCTCAGCGAGATACGGCGGCCGTCCTGCAAGATAAAGGCCGATACATCAATGGCCTCTGCGGTTGCATGGGCCGACCGGCGGTTGGAGCCGGCGACATTGCGGCAGGCCTAA
>JAYPMZ010000070.1:0-9362 GCA_038130205.1 Erythrobacteraceae bacterium
GTGCAGCGTGTGGTGTTGAGGATATCGAGCTCATGCCCGCGTTCCTCAGCAGCCTCCTTCAACCGCCGATGCGAATACAGATTGGGGTTTCGCGCAAGCATCGCGATTTTCATATGGGAAAGCTCCTGGGCCCGGCTTTCTGCGCGGGCCAATTATCGGGTCTTAATACGCTGCATCTCTGGCGATTGCAGCCAAGAATGTCCGGCATCTACCACAAATCTGCGCCGAAGTGCGGTTCGTCCGATCAACATCGGAAATTTCATGTCCGAACGATCGGCAAGGCTCAATTCGGCGCGGAATTCGACATTGCCAATTCGCAGCGGCGTCTTGATGACATAGCGCGTTTGCGTCTCGCCATTGGACGAAGTGATCCCGCGGGTATCCACCGCAATCGCCTCGCCCTCGTGCGCAATATCGTCCCAATCGACCGCGAAACGGACGAAATGCGCGCCGTCCCGCACATAATCGTCGAGCACCCGCGCATGCAGCGATGATGTGCGCGCACCGGTGTCGATCTTGGCGGGAATCCGCGTCAGTCCGATGCCGGGAAGATCGACCAGCTCGCGCCAGCCGACGACCGGGAGTGGCTTGATGTCGATGCTCAAGGAAGAATCGCCATGCCGTCGCCGCCATCGCCAACCTTGAAGCGCCGCAGCACTTGACCGCTCGCGTAATCGACTTCGGCCACGGTATCGCTGGCGGTTTCCGCGACGTAGATTTTCGAGCCGTCATCCGACCACAGGATCGTCACCTGAAAGCGATCCTCTGCTTCCTCGGGAGAGGAAACCGCGATCTGGCGCAGGACGGTTCCGGACGCGAGGTCAATCACCGAAAGCCCGCCGTCCTGAAGATCGGAGGTAACCGCAACATCGCCTTGCGGGCGGATCGCAATGCGCAAGGGAAACGCGCCGGTGGCGACGGTCTTGCGAACTTCCATCGTCTCGGGATCGAGTTCATAGGCCTCGTTCGAACCGCGAGCTGACACCCACAAGGCTGTCCCGTCGGGCGAAAGCGCGATGCCTTCGGGCTCTTCGCCCACCGTGACAGATATCGGGGCAATCCGCGCCTTGAGCGCGACGCGGGTTACGGTCTTGGATCCCAGATCGGTGGTCCAGGCGGTGGTCGCATCGGGCGAGACTGCCAGCATGTGGCTGCCCAGTTTGCCAGTGCCATATTCGAACGTTTCTGCAGCGCCCAAGGGATCGCTCACCCAGAACACCGACTTGCGACCTTCGGCTGTCGCATAGATGTCGCCATTGGCGTGCCACACGATGCCGTGCGGGCGCGCATTCTCGCCCAGATCAATACTGGCAGCCCGCTCCAGCGTCGAGGTGCGGAAGATATCGACCGTTGTCCCTCCATAACAAGCGAGCGCGACATGCTCGCCATCGGGCGAAGTGGCGAGTTCATGCGGATTGGTGCAGCTGTCGAGGCGCAGCACCTCCTCGCCGGTCTCCAGATCAATCTTCGACAGCGTGTTGCCGAACTTGTTGGCGACGAACAGTGTCGGCTTCAAAGACGATGCCGCTTCATCTGCGGCGCTCGCCACCGCCCCGCCCTGAGCGCATGCTCCGAGCGAGGCGGCGATGATCGAGGCAAAAATAAAGCGGTACATTACCACCCTTCTTCCTGCCCTTCGTTCTGTTCGTCGAGCCAAGCCTTCAGTGGCGCAAAATACTCGGCCATGGCCTTGCCGCTCATCTGGCGTTCGCCGGTGAAGGCTTCGAGTGCGTCAGGCCACGGCTTCGACGCGCCCATTTCGAGCATTGCGTTGAGGTTCGCGCCGACTTCTTCATTGCCGTAGAACGAGCAACGGTGCAGCGGGCCGTCCCATCCAGCGGTGTCGCAAGCGGCCTTGAAGAACTGGAACTGAAGCAGCCGCGCAAGGAAATAGCGCGTGTAGCTGACGTTACCGGCAACGTGATATTTCGCCCCCGGATCGAAGCCGTCTGCGGGGCGTTCCACCGGCGGCGTGATGCCTTGGTATTCGAGGCGGATGTCGGTCCATGCCTGATTGTATTCCTCCGGCGCGGTCGTGCCGTCGAAAATGCCCCAGCGATAGCGGTCGATGAGCAGGCCGAAGGGCAGGAAGGCCACCTTGTCCATTGCCTGCCGCAGCAGAAGGCCGATGTCCTTGTCTGCGCTCGGAACCTGGCTTTCGTCGAGCATGTCGATCTGGACCAGATATTCAGGCGTGATCGACAGCGCGATCATGTCCCCGATGGCTTCGTGGAAGCCGTCGTTCGCGCCGGTCAGATACATGAAGTCTTGGCTGTTGTAGGCGCGCTGGTAGTAATTGTGACCCAGCTCGTGGTGGATGGTAATGAAGTCATCGGCATTGGGCTTGATGCACATCTTGATGCGCAGATCATCGACGTTGTCGAGGTTCCACGCAGAGGCATGGCACACCACTTCGCGGTCGGCGGGCTTGGTGAACTGGCTGCGTTCCCAGAAGGTTTCAGGCAGCTGCTCGAAGCCGAGCGAGGAAAAGAACTGCTCGCCAACCTTGACCATTTCGACCGCGTCCATGTCCTTTTCCGCGATCAGATCGGTGAGGTCATAGCCGATATCGCCTGCCCCTTCGGGCGCGACGAGCGGGTAAATATTGCCCCATTCCTGTGCCCACATATTGCCGAGCAGATCGGCGCGGATCGGGCCGGTGGCGGGCTGCACATCGTCGCCGTAATGCTCGTTCAACTTGCGGCGGACATAAGTGTGGAGCGCGACGTAGAGCGGCTTCACTTCCTGCCACATACGTTCTGTTTCGGCGGCGAATTCCTCGGGGCTCATGTCATAGCCCGAACGCCACATGGTGCCGAGATCGTCGAAGCCCAGCTCCTGCGCGCCTTCGTTCGTAAGGTTCACATACTGGGCGTATTCGTCGTGCATCGGCGCGCCGACATTGTCGTGCCAGCTCTCCCACATTTCAGCGAGTTCCTCCGGCGTGCGGTCGAGATTGCCCATCTCGGCCTCGATGTCGGAGCCGCTGATTTCCTCGCCATTGAGCGTTCCGCGACCCGCGCCATATTGCGCGCCCATGCTGGTGGTAATCCCCGCGAGTTCCGCCGCTGCGCCATCGCGGCCCGGTGCGGGCAGCGAGATCGCATAGCGCAGCATGCCGAGCTTGCGCTCCACATCGGGATCGAGCCCCTCGACCTCGGCATATTTGGCCGCTTCATTGGCAAAGTTGACGCTCATCCCGCTCAGCACTGCGCCATAGTGCGCTGCGAGCGTGTTCGACGCGTAGTTGATGTAGGTCGCGTTGAGCCATTCGACGCGCGCGGCCGGTTCGGCACAGGCACGGTACTCGGCTTCGACCTTGGCGATGAATTGCGCCGCGCCTTCGGGCGTCAGCGGGAATTCGGTAACGGCTTCGTCGGTCGCTTCGCCTGCTTCGATGTGATGATCGGCGAGTGCGGGCGTGGCGGCGAGCGACACGGCCATCGCAGCGAGCGACGCCTTGAGCGAAAGTTTTGCGAATTTCATCTCGGAAAGACCCCTTGTGGTTCCAATCAATATATCCCTGTAGCCGTGATTGCGCGCTGGGGCGTGGTTTATCAAGACGCTCTCGACGAAAGCCTTTCGACGATTAGCGCGAGCAGGACGGCAAGAAATCCTCCGATCCATGCGGCGACCTTGATGGGGCGCAGGCCCGAGGCAATCGCGGCCAGATCATCACCGCCTGCGAAGCGCACCAGCTGGACCAGTTGCGAGATCGTCTCGCCATAATCGGCGAAGAGAAAGATCACGCCCGCCACAAGCGCGCTCCATCCGAGCGCGCGCAAGACGACTTGCTCGCGGGCGCGATAATGCAGGCCGTACAGCACACAGCCGATCCCGAAAATGCCGATGAAGACGAGGTCGCCGATCATCGCGTTGCGCGCTGTCCCCAGCACGCCTGCATCGCGCCAAGCGTGCTGGATGCGGTTCACCGCTTCGGCATCGGGCGCGTGTTGATGATCTAGGATACCGCCCGGAACCGCCTCAATTGCGAGCGGCATCCCGAGCCAGATCACGATGCCGAAGGCCACCAGCCCTGCAATCCACCACCCCAGAGCGGCGCGCTTCGACGGATTCATTTGGTCAGAAAGCCTACGATTTCCTCGCCCAGCTCTGGCTTGGTCACCGAATTGAGGTGGTTGCCCGGTGTCTCGATGAAAACCGCGTCGGGAAGCAACGCGGCAAGCTCCTGACCCGACCCGTTGTCGCCATCTTCATCGCCGCAAATCACTGCGCTCGGCATGGTGATATTGGCGAGGCTCGCGACGTCGAAAGGCTCCATCGCCCCCAGCAACAGACGCGCGCCGACTTGGTCGGTCCCCTGCGATTTAAGGAAAGTGCGCGCCGTGTAGAGCGGGCTGCCCGGTTTGATAGTGTCGAATTCATCGATCACGCGGATGAAATGCGCGGCGCGCCGTTCCCAATTGGCAAGGCCCTCCACACCCATTCCGCAAGCGATCAGGCGGCGCGGTTCGAGAGCCCCTTTCGCACAAGCGTGAAGCGAGGTGCGCGCACCAAGCGAAAAGCCGACGAGGTCGTATTCGCCCGGAGCAAGGCCAAGGTGATCGACCAGCGCCACCGCATCGCGCACCAGCACTCCGTCGGGATAGGCATAGGGAGACTGCGGCGCCTCACTGTCTCCGTGAACGCGGAAATCCATCATGATCGCTTCAAAGCCGGCATCGGCGAGGCGTTGATCGTGCCCCCATTTGATCCAGTTCATATGCGCGGAAGAAAAGAGGCCGTGGAGCAGGATTACAGGCCTGCCCTCGCCCGTGCGGTGCACGGCAAGTCGTGTGTCGTCGAAGCTCTTGAAGTCGTCTCGTGTCATCTCGGGGGCCTTTGCGGGCGGGGTCGTTCTGCGGGCACCGGAACGGCGAGTTCGGGTGTATCGTCTTTGCCGTGCGCCTTGCGGTCGCGCGCGGCGCGGTCGAGGATGAAACTCGAAGCCTCGGGCATGGAAATATCGCGCTCGCTGACGACTTCAAGGGTAGAGGCGTCAAGCACCATGTGGCGCGGATTTTCGGGACCCAGCCACAAGACGATCGCGATTTCTTCGTCACCCTCGCCCCGTATGACCGCATCGAGGAAGGAGACGCCCTTGGCGATCTCCCGCTGTTCGAGCGTTTGCAGATTGCCGACCACAATGTCCGAAGTCCCGTCGAGATACATCTGCCGCGTCGCCAAACGCGCAACATAGGCAAAGGCGCGCCGTTCGGTTTGCGGTCCATCCTCTTCGGGATCGTCAAGCGGGACTTCACGTTCGACCGTTCGGAACTCAATCGCCTTGCGGCCGTCATTCGCTAGCTGTCGCTCCTCACCCGTGCGTGGATTCACGAGCGTGTGACCGGAAGCTTCGTCGAAAATGATGGCGTCGGGCGACTGCTTCTTCGAATAACCGTAAAGCAGGATCGGGCCGTCGATTGCGGCGATCTCGTCGCCGGTAAAGTCCTCGTCCAACTCCTCGCGCAAGGCGCCGAATTCCTTGTTCTCGATCAGCGCCTGCCGCTCGAAATTTGCATCGATCTTTTGATAGAACCAGAACGCAAAGGCGATCAGGACAACGATAATCAGCACGCGCATTACTATCCGCAGTGCGTTCACGGCGTTTTCGGAAGCGCTCACCTTTTGCTCAGTCCCTTTTGCTCCATCCGCCATTTCGCCATGTCGATGCGATCCTGTCCGAAGAACGGCTCGCCATCGAACACCAGTGTCGGCACACCCCAGTGACCGGCGGCCTCAAGCGCCTGCTGGTTTTCCGCGATCTCCGCGTCGAGCGCTGCCGCATCGTTTGCCGCCTCGGCCTCAAGCTCGGCGAAATCGAGCCCTGCGCGTGTTGCGGCACCGGCTAGATGGTCGCCCTCGTTCCAGCCCTCGACCGTGCCGTCCCAGATCAGCGGTGCGACTTCGGCGGCAAAGGCGAGCCCTTTCCTGCGCCGCGTCGCTGCCTGACCCAGACGGCAAAGCCGGTGGATATGCGGCTGTTCCTCTGCAATCTCGCGCGTCATCAGATTCTGCACCACCGGATCGGGGCGCGGCCATTGGATCGGGATGCCCAAAAATTCACCCGCCCGCATACAATCACGCACGATGTAGCGTCCGACAGCAGGATTGCCGGTAAACAGGATATCGGGATCGCGGATCGCAATCGGCAGCACGGTGCACAAGGTGATGTCGAGATCGTATTCTTCGGCCATTGCCCGGTATCGTCCGACCGCCAGATAGGAATAGGGCGAACGAAAGCTGAAGAACAAGTCGGCCTTTAAACTCATGTCATTCCCCTAACGCTCGATCCGGCGTGCGACCAGCATCTGCTTGAACATGCTGGACTTGCATAATATCACTTGGTGGATGAAAGCCAGTCTCCGGGTATCGCATGGCGGACTATTCTCTTAAGCTGTATCACCTGTTTTGTGGACAGGGTATCGGCGCTGGCCTGAATGAAGAACCAGGCACGGCCGCTCATCATGGGCGGTAAGAACAAGAATAGCCGTGGGAATTTGGGAGAGTGTCCTTGGCCGAAGCAGACCCTGTGATCGACAGTTCTGCATCCAGAGAAGTGGATAGCACCGGCGAGAGCAAGCCGAAGCGCAAGCTTTCGCGGATTGTGCTGATGCTGATCGTACCGCTCGCGCTGATCGCGGGAGCGGGCTATTACTGGTACAGCCTGCTCGGCAAGGTTTCGACCGACAACGCCTATGTCCAACAGGACATGGTCTCGGTCAGCAGCGAGGTCGGCGGGAAGATTGTCGAAACCTATGTGAAGGAAGGCGATACGGTTGCCGCTGGCGATTTGCTTTTCCGCATAGATCCCGAACCCTACAGGCTGGCCATTGCCGAAGCCGACGCCGCGATTGCGAGCGCGCAGGCCAATGTTATCGCACTCAGCAATTCGAGCGCGCTGACAGGCGTCGATATCGCCGCCGCGCGTGAGGATATCGCCTTTGCCCAATCACGCTTTGACCGTGTGAAAGCGCTGTGGGATCGAGGGTTTAGTTCCAAGGCCGACTACGAAACCGCGCAGCAGGGCTTGCAACAAGCCCGCGATGCGTTGCGTCAGGCAGAGGCGCGCCAGCAAGAGGCGCGCGCGCGGCTTGCCACCGGTGCGGCCGTCCCCGGCGTCAATCCGCAGGTCGCGGTTGCGCAGGCCAAACGCGCCAATGCCGAGCTTTCGCTCAGCCGCACGGAAATCCGCGCTCCCGTCGCCGGCCGCATCGCGCAGGCCGAACGGCTGCAACAGGGTCAGCAAGCCATCCCCGGCCTACCCGTTATCACTCTGGTCGAAGATCGCACGACCTATGTCACCGCCAATTTCAAGGAAACCGATCTCGACGATATGCTCGTCGGCCAGCGCGCCAAGCTCGAATTCGACGCCTATCCCGGCCTAGTGCTTGAGGGCCATGTGGAATCGATCGGCGCGGGCACCGGGTCGGAGTTCTCGGTTCTTCCGGCACAGAATGCGACCGGCAACTGGGTCAAGGTTACGCAGCGCGTGCCGGTTCGGATTGCCATCGACAGCGAAAGCCCGCGCACCTTGATCGCAGGGCTATCAACCTATGTGACCGTCTTCACCGAAGACAAGCCGCAGGACTGATATGGCGAGCCAGGCGGCCCCCGCCCCGGCCTCGCAAGGCGGTGTCTCGGAAAAGGCTATGCGCGACGAGCCGGAACTGGTTGCCAACAACCATGTTCTGCTGGTGGTCGGGATCATGGCGGCATCGCTGCTGCAAATCCTCGACACGACAATCGCCAATGTCGCGATCCCGCATATGCAAAGCTCGCTGGGAACGACCGTCGATGGCGTGACATGGGTGCTGACGAGCTACATCATCGCCTCTGCCGTTGCCCTCCCGATTACGGGCTGGCTCGCTGACCGGGTCGGTTCGCGACAATTGTTTATCTATGCGCTGGCGGGCTTCATTTTCGCCTCGACACTATGCGGCGCGGCGCAGAACCTTGAAGAAATGGTGCTATTCCGCGCGATGCAGGGCGTCGCGGGCGGCTTCATCATGCCGCTGAGCCAGGCCTTCATGCTCGACACCAGCAAGCCGAGCCGACACCCGCAAATGATGGCGCTGTGGGGCATGGGCGTGGTGCTGGGGCCGATCCTGGGCCCCATCATCGGCGGCTGGCTGACCGAGACCGCGAGCTGGCGTTGGGTGTTCTACGTCAACGTGCCTGCAGGCCTCATAACGCTGGCAATCCTGATCGCCTGCCTGCCCCACCGCGACAAGATCAAGCGCCGTTTCGACATGTTCGGCTTCGTGCTCTTGGGAGTCGCGCTCACATCGCTGCAATTGCTGCTCGACCGCGGCCACCAGCTTGACTGGTTCGCATCGACCGAGATCTGGATCTACACCCTCGTCATGCTGTCCGCGGCATGGATGGCGATTGTCCATTTCACCACCGCGAGCCGCCCGCTTTACGAGCGCACTCTGTTCAAAGACCGCAATCTGGTGATGTCGGCGATCCTGATGATGCTGCTCGGCGTGGTCGTCTTCGCAGTCATGGCACTGCTGCCTCCGATGCTGCAGAACCTGTTCGGCTATGATGTGATCGAGACAGGCGTGATGCTCGCCCCGCGCGGTTTCGGTGTGCTGTTCAGCATGCAGATGACGAGCATGCTGCTACGGCGCGGGATCGATGCGCGCCCCCTGATTGCGCTGGGCTTCGTGATTTGCGGCTGGTCGCTTTATCTGATGGCGCATTGGTCGCTCGACATTACCCAATACCACCTCGTCTCGACCGCGATCATTCAAGGCGTGGGTATGGGTCTGGTGCTGATCCCGCTGCAAGTCACCGCCTTCTCCAGCTTGCCCGCACGCCTGCGCACCGACGGGTCGAGCATTATCAACCTGTCGCGTTCGCTAGGCGCATCGGTGGGCATTTCGATGATGGCGGTCCTGCTTGCCCGCAATATTCAGGTCAGCCATCAGGACCTTGCCGCCGGCATCACAACGAGCAGTGGGGACATGATCGATTTTTCCGCAGTCGATAAATATCAGGCCGTGGGTGATGCAGCAGTGCGGCTGATCGATCTCGAAGTGAACCGACAGGCGGCAATGATCGCCTATCTCAACGATTTTTACCTGATAATGTGGCTGACGCTGCTGGTCGCCCCGCTGGCGTTCCTGATGAAACGGATAGATGTCCCGCAAGGCGACGCGGCGCCTGCCGGTAAATAACCCCTAGCGGAAGAAGCACTGGGTCCCGGCGTAAAGCATTGAAACCTTGCCGTCTTCGAAGAAGCCGGCGAGTTCTTCACCGAGCACGAACTCGTCGCCCAGCGTGCTGCCTTCGATCATCGAAAAGCCGCCCATGGCCTCAACCTGCGAACGGTCGGTGCCAAGGGCGAAACCGGC
>JAYPMZ010000070.1:9372-11963 GCA_038130205.1 Erythrobacteraceae bacterium
GTGGTGATGTTGTCGGCGTCTTCGCTCAGGCTCCAGCCAACGAGGCTGCCGTCCTGAAAATTGACGCTCAGGCCGCCCGGATAGTCGACAGAGGTCATCGGGCCTGCGCCACATTCGTCGTTCGAAGTGGCTTCGCCTTCGCCGCCCAAAGCCGCTGCAAGCGCGGTCTGCACTTCGTTCTGCCCGGCAGCGAAGTAGAAGCTTTCAGACCCTGCGCTCAGCCCTTCGGTGCGCAGCGTCACGCGGCTCGGGTCGATATCAGCATCAACCGCCGCGTTGGGATTGTTCATGCGCTCTGCGGGCGAAGGAACCTCGCCGCTGTCGCAGGCCGCAAGGGCCAGCACCATCAGTCCGGTTACAATCGCTCGCATGACACTTATCCCTTCTTCAGATGCCGCCGTCCCAGCAGCTCTGCGATCTGCACCGCGTTCAATGCGGCGCCTTTTCGCAGATTGTCGGAGACGCACCACAGCGTGATGCCGTTCTCGACCGTGGGATCGTCGCGCACGCGGCTGATGTAAGTGGCGCTGTCGCCCGCACATTCGACGGGGGTGACATAGCCTTCGTCCTCACGCTTATCGACCAGCATGATGCCCGGTGCCTCGCGCAGAATTTCCTGCGCCTGTTCGGCGCTCAGCTCGTTCTCGAACTCGATGTTCACGGCCTCGGCATGGCCGACGAACACCGGCACGCGCACGCAGGTCGCGGTAAGTTTGACCTTGGGATCGAGGATTTTCTTGGTCTCGACCACCATCTTCCACTCTTCCTTGGTCGAACCATCGTCGAGGAAAACGTCGATATGCGGGATGACGTTGAAGGCGATCTGCTTGGTGAACTTTGCAGGTTCGACCGGATCGCCGACGAAGATCGCGCGGCTCTGTTCGAACAGCTCGTCCATGCCCGCTTTGCCCGCGCCCGAAACTGACTGGTAGGTCGAGACAACTACGCGCTTGATCTTGGCTGCATCGTGAAGCGGCTTGAGCGCCACGACCAGCTGCGCGGTCGAGCAATTGGGGTTGGCGATGATGTTGCGCTTCGAATAGCCGTCAATCGCGTCGGGGTTCACTTCCGGCACGATCAGCGGCACGTCGGGTTCCATGCGATAAAGCGAAGAGTTGTCGATCACGACGCAGCCTGCCGCTGCCGCCTTGGGTGCGTATTCCTTGGCCGGACCGCTGCCCGCTGCAAATAGGGCAATGTCCCAGCCGGACCAGTCGAAATGCTCGATATTCTTGCATTTGAGCATTTTGCCGGTGTCGCCGAATTCGACCTCTGTGCCCTGCGAACGCCCGGAAGCGACCGCTGCGACTTCGTCACAAGGGAACTCGCGCTCGGCGAGGATCTGCATCATTTCGCGCCCGACATTTCCGGTCGCTCCGACGATGGCTACGCGATAGCCCAAATCACATACTCCTGATGGTTTAACCGCGCCGAGATAGCGATAAGACTGCCAAGCGCAACCTCGCGTTTCGCCTAAACCGCTCCGGCAAGATCGAGCGCGAGCAAAACGAGCGCCGCAAACGAGCCCACTGCACCGGGCAAAGTGATCCACCGCCGACCGGTATTCTCGCGCAGGGCAAGTGCGTTGAGCGCGCAGAAGACGGCAAGAAACACGAAACTTGCCGCGCTCACCAGCCCCGACAATCCGCCGAGCACGGCCAGCGCCAGCGAGGCGGCAGCGATCAGCATTACCGCCAGCCAAGGGGAACCGTGCGCGTTTTTCTTGCCGAAGCGCGATGGCAGATCGCCGTCCTCGGCAACTTCGCGCGCGAGGCGGGCCGATGAAAACAGCGTCGCATTGATTGCAGAGATCGTGGACAGCGCCGCCGCCAGCGTGACCGCGTTCAGCCCCGGCGTTCCAAGCGCGGCCTGCCCCGCATTGGCAAGCGCGATCTCGCCGTCCTCGATCACCGCCTTGGTGCCGGTCAGCATCGGCACAGCCAGCGCCACGAGCACATAGATCAGCGCCGCACTGCCGATCGCCCACGGCATGATCCGCCCCATCAGAGCCTTGCGATCCTCCATCTCGTCATAGTCGTAAGCGAGCAGTTCAAACCCCTCATAGGCCATGAAAACGCTTGCCGCGCCGACCACCACGCCGAGCATTCCGGGCTGTTCGGCAATCGCGAGTTTCGCCGGCTCGAACTGCGAAAGCCCCAGCACCGCCAGCCCTGCGAGGATCGCGAGTTTTGCGACGACGATGGCAATCTCAACCCCCGTCGCCTGCCCCGCCCCGCGCAGGTTGAGCGCGGCCATGGCGATGATCGCGCCGCTCGCCATCGCAGGCGGCAGCCAAGCGGGTCCGCCCAGCACATGGCCGACATAAGCGCCGAAAGTGTAGGCATAGACCGCACAGGTGAGGACATAGCCGAGCAGAAGCACATAGGCCGAAACGCGCGCCACGCCGTTCGCTCCGGCATCGCGCAGGAAGGAGTAGATGCCGCCCGGCTCATCCTTGTCCACCGTCAGCGCGGCAAGGCTGTGGCCGGTCGCATAGGCGATCAGCCCGCCGATCACGAAGCTGAGCGCCGCCCATTTGCCCGCGTGCGAAATCACCACGCCCAGCGTCGAGAATATACCGCCACCGACCA
>JAYPMZ010000070.1:11973-14516 GCA_038130205.1 Erythrobacteraceae bacterium
CATGCCGCCTACGGCAATGGCCCAGACGGCGGCAAAGCCGATTTTCTGGCTGCCTTCGCCCTCGCCCTCGCTGTCGCCCGACATGCGCTTATTCCGGCGGGGTCACGCCATGCGCTTCAAGGAAGCGGAAGATCGAATTCCACATATGGGGTGAAATCTGCTCGCCGCCGACGCGGTGGGTGTAGCCGGGATAGAGCATCATCTCGAACGGCACGTTGTTCTCTTGCAGGACGCTGATGAGTTCCGACGAATTTTCGAACACGACGTTGTCGTCGGCGAGGCCGTGGATCAGCAACAAGGGATCGCTGATTTTCGTCGCTTCGGGGATGGCGCTTGCGGCTTCGTATGCCTCGGGCACGAGGCGCGGGTCGCCCATATAGCGTTCGGTGTAGTGGGTGTCGTAAAGCTCCCAACGCGTTACCGGCGCGCCCGAAATGCCCGCTGCATAAAGGCCCGGATCGGCTTCGAGCTGCTTCAGCGTCATGTAGCCGCCATAGGACCAGCCATAGATCGCGATCTTGTCGGCATCGACGAAATCGAGCGTCTTGAGGAACTCCGCCCCTGCCCGCTGGTCGGCGACTTCCACGCCGCCCATCGCGCGGTAGAGCGGCTGTTCGAATTCGACCCCCCGGTTTGCAGACCCGCGGTTGTCGAGCACGAACCAGATATAGCCCTTGTCGACCACGGCCTGCGCGAGCGCGCCCTGCCAACCCTTGTCGACCATCTGCGGACCGGGCCCGCCATAGTGGTAATAGAGCACCGGATAATGCTTGCCCGGTTCCATTTCCGGCTTGAGCATCATGTAGTGCAATTCGGTCCCGTCCTCGGCGGGAATCGTGCCGAATTCGGGCGCAACATGGCTGGCGAGGAAGGGCGCATAGGGGTGGTCTTCACCGATCGCGTTTTCCTCGATCCAGGTGATCATCTGTCCGTCGCTGGCCGCAGCGAGAAAGCTCTGCGGCGGCTGATCGGGCGCCGAGCGCGTCACCAGCAGCGTGGCGCCCGTCGGGTCCATGCTCGCGCTGTTGGTGAAGGCGGGATCGGTCAACAGTTCCGGCTCGCCCGAGCCATCAAGCTTCGCGCGGTATATCTGTTGGGTGAGCACATCGGTGGTCTCCTGATAGTAGAACTCTCCGGCTTCCCCATTCACGCCGACGAGCGAGCTTGTTGGGGAGGTTCCGCTCGTGAGTTGAGTATAGGTGGCTGTGACCCAGTATGGGGTACCTTCTTCGTCATACTTAAAATGGTTCGAATTATCGTCAGGGTCACCGTGAGTGACACGATAAAAGTGCCCGTAGCCAGAGCGTTCGGACCACCACAGCAGGCTGCCGTCCTTGAGGAAGCGGTAATTGTCGGACAGGTTGATCCAGTAATCCTCGCGCGCGGCGTTCTCGGTGAACCACACCTCGCTCGCGCCGGTCACGGGATCGACCTTGAGCATGTCGAGCACGGTCTGTTCGCGGTTCTGGCGCTGGACGTAGAGCATGCCGTCCGGTCCCCAGTTGACCCGCGCGACATAGATATCGGTCTCCGCGCCCAGATCGACCTTCACGCGGTTCCCGCCATCGGGATCCATCACGTAAAGCTCGACAATCGCGTTGTCGCTGCCTGCCACGGGGTAACGCTGGTCGAAAGTCTTGGTCCCCGTCGCGCCGATGGCGGCCCGGGTGACGATGCCGACGGGGCTTTCGTCGGTGCGCTGCACCGCGATGCGGCTTTCGTCGCCCTTCCACCAATAGCCGGTGTAGCGGCTCATCTCTTCCTGTGCGACGAATTCGGCCTCGCCCCAGCGGATCGTGTCGTCTTCCTTCGGAGTGACGGGCGCGGGCTCCTCACCGAAAGCGCCGACCCACAGCTGGCGGTCGCGCACGAAGGAGACAAAACCCTTGCGCGGGGAAAGCGTGGGGTTGAGTTCGCTTTCCTCTGTATCGGTGAGGCGCGTCACCTCTCCATCGAGCCGTGCGAAATAGAGGTCGCCGTCAATAGGGACGAGCACGCCCGAACCATCACTCGCCCATTGGTAGCTGATGATGCCCGAAAGCCCGCCGACGCGCGCACGCTCACGCTGCATCTTTTCGTCCTCGGACAATTCGCGCCCGCTGCCCAGCGCCTCGCTATCGACCAGCATCTTCCATTCGCCGGTGGCGATGTCGAAGCCCCACAGATCATAGCGCGAAGTATCGTCGGCGCGGTTGCGCAGCAGGGTGAGATATTTGCCATCGGGCGAAAACTTCACCTGCCGCGGCGTCTGGCCGTTCAGCGACGGCGAGGCGAAAATACGCGCACGCTTAACGGTCCGGCCACGCAGATAGTACAGCTTCGCCCGACGCACGACGCCGCGACGCACCACGGTGATGCTGTCGACGATCGGCGAATAGAGCGGGAAAACACGTTCCACGCCTTCGCCGAAGCTGATCTTGCGAACGGTGAAGTTCGAGTTGATCGAACGGTTCGAACGGGCGATCACGACGCCTTCGAACATCTGCACACGCTCGCGCGTGCCTTCGATCACCTTCACGCCAACGCGCACGGTGTCGCCCGCG
>JAYPMZ010000071.1:0-1703 GCA_038130205.1 Erythrobacteraceae bacterium
ACGGCTGCTGCGCCGTCACCGCCAACGCCGCACGGCGCGGGCGCTGATGGACGGCGCGTTGAAAGTGCGATGCCAGCGGCGGCCCGAAACACACGCCGCTGCACACTGAGCTTCCTGCCCTCCCGATGTAGGAGAGACCGCTGACCGGCCCGGGTCCTACACCATGGACCGGAAACAGCATCTGGGGAGCGACGCCTCTGACGGGTCGTCGCTCCCCCCTTGTCTTTGGATAAGCGCTCTAGAACAGCAGCGTTTGCGGGTCGGGCATAGGCTCGCGCTTCTGCGCCTTGAGCATGCTCAGGATCGCGCGCACGGTGACATAGACCGGGACGAGCGCGAGGATGAGGACCCCGATGAACACGATCGTGAGCACGATACCGATCACAAGCCCTGCCAGCGCAACCCAGAAGGTGCGGGCAAGATAGGTGAAGTGCGAATCCGCCCAGGGCTCCTTGTTGTCCCCCTGCCAGGAAAGCGCGAGGATCAGCCCGACAAGCCCCGATACGCCGCCGGTTCCCCAACCCGCGATATAGCAGAGTGCGATGATGGTCGGCTGGTTCATATCGAAGCCGCCCGAAGGTGCAGGCGGCTGGGTGCCGGTTTGATTTGTAGCTGGTTCGGTCATGGCATTTCCCCTGTTGAGCCTGACGGAGCGTCGCGGTGCGACCGGAGCAGTCTAGGGATCGCAGGCAGGTGAGCAAGTCTTCGTTGCGAAGGTCACTTGCACCAATCGCGATTAATGGCACCCCATCCGCTTTCCGATGCAAGGTCGGCGGCGATGAGCGTGTCGGCGAGATACTCGGTCCTGCCGTCCGCTACCACCCGCCGCACCTCGCGCAGTTCGCGGCCATAGCGGTCTCGTGGAGGGTCCCCGCCGCCGCTCCATTCAAACGGCCCTTGGCCGAGCCAGCGGTGAAGTGCGAGGCGGGCTGCGTCGGCGGTCTGGCGCTCGGCTTCGCAGGCGCCGTCCAGTTCGGGTGCGTCATAGCGCGTGAGCCGGATGCGGCGCTGCTGGGAGCCGAAACCGATCACCACCGTATCGCCATCGACCACGCATCCGGCCTGGCGCTGCCCGCCGCCCCTACACAGTGCGAAGCCCTCCTCGACGCGGGTCCAGTCCTGTTCCTGCGCAATCGGGCGCAAAACGAACCACCACAGACTCATCATGATGAGCGCCAGCACCGGCACGCGCCAGACGAGCCACCAGCCGCGCAAACGCGACGGGCGTTGCGGGCGCTTGAAGCGGGGGCGGGATGGGGAGCGGGGCATGAGCGCACAAAGCTAGCAGCCCGCGCCAGCCCCTAAAAGCAATGAGGCCCCCAAAGCAAAAGGGCCGCGCGGATGCTTTCCGCACGGCCCCATGATTGCTTGTGATGCCAGCGATCAGACGGCGAGGTTCTCGGTCTCTTCGAGCGAGCCAAACGAGCCGTCGGGACGCTCGATCTCGACGCATGTGCCCTCGTCGACATAGGTCCAGGCGTTGCCTTGATAGTCGATCACGCTGGTGCCGGCACAGCTTGTGCCTTCGCCCGCAGCGCAATCGTTCTCTCCCGCGAGCGAGATGCCATAGCACTTTTCCTTGGCAGAATCGTCGGTGTCGGCAGCTGCGACGGTTTCGGTGTCTTCACCGGCGGCAGGCGCTTCGGTGGGGGCATCGCTGCCGCCCGAGCATGCTGCGGCAAGACCGGCGGCTGCGGCAAGGG
>JAYPMZ010000071.1:1713-14484 GCA_038130205.1 Erythrobacteraceae bacterium
GGGCGATCGAGCCCTTCAGACGAGTGGTGTTCATGGGTGTTCCTCCTAGACAAAGCTTCCGGCCCCTCTGACCGGGTAAAACAGCTTGGGACGGCGCATACGCTGTTGCACCATCGTCCACCGATTCGCAGACAAACAGGCTTTGGTTACAGTTCCAAGCACAAATTCGGCGAGATCAGGCGCAAGCAACGGGCGCGCATCCCTTCCCACCGCCCGCCGAACCCGCTAAGCGGCGCGCACAAAGTGAGTGCCGAGGACGACCCGATCCGCATGACTGCCAAATCGCACCCCGCCAATACCGCGCCCGATACCTCGCTCGACCTGTCCAAGGCCGAGGTGCTGATCGAGGCGCTGCCCTATTTCCAGCGCTATGCGGGACGCACTTTCGTGGTGAAATATGGCGGCCACGCGATGGGCAATCCGCAGGCCGCACGCGACTTTGCGGAAGACATCGTGCTGCTCAAAGCTGTCGGCATCAACCCCGTGGTCGTTCACGGCGGCGGGCCGCAGATCGGTGAAATGCTGACCAAACTGGGCGTCGAGAGCACTTTCATCGATGGCTTGCGCGTCACGGACGAGGCCACCGCCAAGGTCGCCGAAATGGTGCTGTCGGGTGCGATCAACAAGGAAATCGTCAGCTGGCTGGGCAGTGCGGGCGGCAAGGCGCTGGGCCTGTCGGGCAAGGACGGCGGGCTGGTTACCGCAAGCAAGGTGACGCGCACCACGCGCGATCCCGAAAGCCTGATCGAAAGCGTCGTCGATCTCGGTTTCGTCGGTGAACCGGCAGAGGTCGATACCTCGGTGATCGACACCGCAGTGGCTGCGGGGATGATTCCCGTCATCGCCCCGATCGCACCGGGCGCGGACGGTGCAACCTACAATATCAACGCCGACACCATGGCAGGCGCTATTGCTGCGGCGCTGGGCGCAGCGCGGCTGTTCCTGCTGACCGATGTCGCAGGCGTGCTCGACGGCCAGGGTGAACTGCTCACCGACCTCACCCCCGATGCTATCGCCGCGCTCAAGGACGAGGGCGTGATCAAGGGCGGCATGGTGCCCAAGCTCGAAACCTGTGTCGCAGCGGTCGAATCCGGCTGCGAGGCCGCGGTGGTGCTCGACGGGCGCGTGCCGCATGCGATGCTGCTCGAATTCTTCACCGCGAGCGGCGCGGGTACGCTGGTGCGGGCCTGAGCAAACCTTGCAGGCTCGCAGCACTGGAAAAGGGCGTATTAGTCAGCTAATACGCTAACAAGGACTGACCCCCAAGCGTGGCCCCCAGCCATGCCGACAAGAAAGTAACGGATCGATCCATGATAGGATTATACGCAATCTACCAGATCATCGAGCTGCTGGTGCAGGTCTTTGTGATGCTCATCATCGTCCAGTTCGTGATCGGACTGTTGTTCGCCTTCAACGTGGTGAACAGCTCAAACCAGTTCCTGATGTCGATCTATGACTCGATCAATCGCCTGCTCGATCCGATCCTTCGCCCCGTGCGCAATATCATGCCCGCCACCGGAGCGCTGGACCTTTCGCCGCTTGTCATCATCGTCTGCGCACAAATTCTGCTGATCATCCTGCGCTCGATCATCATGGGCGTAGCATGAGCGCGAGCCGGATTGACGGAAAAGCCTTTGCGGCCAGCCTGCGCGAAAAGGTCGGTGCGCGGGCGCTCGATTTTTCCGAAGCTGCCGGACGCAAGCCCGGCCTAGCAGTGGTGCTGGTGGGCGAAGACCCCGCGAGCCAGGTCTATGTCGGTTCCAAGGGCAAAGCGACTGTCGCTGCCAATATGAACAGCTACGAGCACCGCCTGCCCGCCGACACGGACGAGCGCGTGCTGCTGGAAGTGATCGAGCAGCTGAACCGCGACGAGGCGGTGGACGGCATCCTCGTGCAGCTGCCGCTGCCCGATCATCTCGACGAGCAATCGATCATCGCCTCGATTAGCCCGGACAAGGACGTCGACGGTTTCCACGTCATCAACGCCGGACGGCTGAGCGTCGGCCAGTCGGGCTTCGTGCCGTGCACACCGCTGGGCTGCATGATGCTGCTGACTGACAGGCTGGGCGATCTTTCGGGCCTCGAAGCGGTCGTCATCGGGCGCTCGAACATTGTCGGCAAACCGATGGCGCAGCTGCTGCTCGACGCCAATGCAACCGTAACCATCGCGCACAGCCGCACGAAAGACCTCGCAAGCGTGGTCAAGCGTGCAGACATCGTGGTGGCTGCGGTCGGTCGGCCCGAAATGATCGGCAAGGACTGGCTGAAGGACGGCGCGACCGTGATCGACGTCGGCATCAACCGTCTCCCGCCCGAACCGGGCAAGGAGAAGGGCCGACTGGTGGGCGACGTTGCCTTTGCCGAAGCGAGCGAAGTCGCAGGCGCGATCACACCGGTCCCGGGCGGTGTCGGGCCGATGACCATTGCCGTGCTGCTGCGCAACACGCTGGTCGCGGCCTATCGCAACGCGGGGCTGGACGTGCCGGAGGGCCTTTGATCGCGGGTTTTCCACGAATGGAGAATGGGATGAAGCGCGCTTTTGGTTATGTCGCCATTGCAGGCATCGCGCTTGCCCTTTCCGCATGCGGGTCGCAGCGCCCGCGCGGCCCTTCCAATGCGGTGATCGAGCGTGCGCTGACCGGCGCACCGGGCGAAGCGCAGCCTTCGGCGATTGTCGCGACCGAAATCGCCTTTGCTCGCGCCGCGCGTGAAGAGGGGCAGTGGACCGCATTCGCCGAATTTGCCGCTCCCGGCGCGCTGATCCACGGCACCGGCGGCGTGATCGAAGCCGCCCCGTGGCTTGCGACGCAAAGCAATCCTCCCGAAGCGGTCCAATGGGGCGTGCGCACGGTGTTGATGAGCTGCGACGGGTCGCTCGCACTGTCGCAAGGCCGCTTCCGCGATCCCGACGGGATTGTCGGCAATTACGTGACCGCATGGCAACGCCAGCCCGACCGCACCTATCGCTATCTCTACGACGCTGGTGGTCCCGATGTGCCGCAGCCTACGGCACAGCCCGACTTCGAGGATGGCGACATCGTTGTGACCGCTATTGATTCGATCAAGGGGCTGGTTGCCACCTGTCCACGCGCAGGCGACCCGCTTCCGCCGCCGCCGACGACCTCTGCCGTGGCCGAGCGCCCGCAGGACGTACGCCAATCGTCCGACGGAACGCTACGCTGGCGCTTCGAACATCGGGGTGACGGTGAGAAATACGTCGTCGCGGAGTATTATTATCTTGGCAAATGGGCGACCGCGCTTGAAGAAAGCCTTGCGTCGGGAACCTAAGCATGATGAGGGGCCGCGATGATGGCTGAACTCTTCATCTCCGCATTCATCACCCTCTTCGTGGTAATCGATCCTCCGGGCTGCGCACCGATCTATGCCGGTCTGACCAAGGGGGCGACGCCGACACAAGCGCGCACGATGGCGCTGCGTGCCTGCGTCATCGCGGCGATCATCCTGGTGATTTTCGCGCTGTTCGGAGAGGACCTGCTCAACGCGCTGCATATCGAACTCGACAGCTTCCGCATTGCAGGCGGACTGATGCTGTTCTTCATCGCGTTTGAAATGGTGTTCGAAAAGCGCACCCAGCGCCGCACCGAACGCGCCGACAAAGTCAGCGCCGATCCCGAGGTCGAGGATGTTTCGGTCTTCCCTATGGCGATGCCGATGCTCGCAGGGCCGGGTGCGATTGCGGCGATCATGCTGCTCACCAACGAAGCGCAGGGAACCGAGCAGACGCTGGTGGTGCTCGGCGCGCTGGCCGCCGTTCTGGTCATTACCGCCATTGCGCTGGTCGCGGCAGGCCCGCTGATCCGCCTGCTGGGCGACAAGGTCGAAGCTGTCATCACCCGCCTTCTGGGCGTGCTGCTGGCAGCACTCGCGGCGCAATATGTGATCGACGGGCTTAAGGGCAGCTTCGGCTTCGCAGCTCAGAGTGCCGCTACTATTGTAGGGTTGTAATCTCTTCGCCCGGATCGCCGCGTCCAAAGAACTGCATCAACTGCACCAGCAATTCGCACCGCTCGCTCAGCGAGTTCGCCTCGAGCAGCGCCTGCTTCGACGCCGGATCGAACGGGGCGATCTGCGAGACGCCGTTGATCAACGTCATGTCGTCAAGCCGTTCGACTGAATCCCAATCGACGCTGTAGCCCTGCACATCGGCGAAGTGGCGCGCCTCGAGTTCGAAGCTGCCGCGCTGGGCGTGGCTCAGCGTTTCGTCCTCGTCATCCTCGATCAGTTCGGCTTCAACCTGACGGAAGGCCGTGGCAACATCGAGTTCGCGCACGATCCTGAAGCGCGAAACGCCTTCAAGGACAAGGTTATAGCGCCCATCGTCCATCGCCTCGATTTCGCCGATGTGCCCGACACAGCCGACAGTGTAGAGCGGTGCGCCCTCGATCGGGCGTTGCGGCTGGACCATCGCAATCCGCCGGTCACGCACCAGCGCATCCCCGACCAGCGCACGATAGCGCGGCTCAAAGATATGGAGCGGCAGTTGCAGGCCCGGAAACAGTACGGCTCCGGGCAGCGGAAAGATCGAAAGGCGGGTGGGTTTGCTCATTGCGGGATCGTGTGCGTTACCCGAACAGGATTTTCGACAGGCGGCGGCGGGTGGTGACCACCCATTCGTCTTCGAGACCCGTGGCCTCGAAAATCTGCAGCAGCTTGGCGCGCGCGGCCCCGTCGTTCCATTCGCGGTCGGCCTCGATCATGGCGAGCAGCGTGTCGGCAGCAACGTCGCGCTGGCCTGCGGCAAAGGCGCCTTCGGCATAGGCCAGCTGTGCGTCCATATCATCGGGCGCGGCTTGCGCGGCTTCGCGCAGTGCGGAAAGTTCGCCCTCGTCAACTTGCGGACCGGCGAGATCGATTGCGCTCTTGGCGGCAGCAATCGAGGGATCGCTGGCAAGACGCGGGTCTGCCTCGACCGCGGTCATCACCTGCTTGGCTTCCTCGACCTGTCCCAGCGCGACCAGCGCGCGAATCAGGCCCGAATGGGCAGGGCCGTTGTCCTCGGCAAATTCGGTAACCTGTCCGAAAATTCCCGCAGCGCGCTGCGCGTCGCCTTCTGCAAGAGCGTCCTCACCCATTTTCACGAACTGCGCGAGCTCTTCGGGCGATGGGCCTTGCGGCGCACCCTCGGCACCTGCCTGCACGGGCAATTGTCCCAGCAGCTGGTCGAGCGCCTGCTTCAGCTGGCTCTCGCTACGGGCGCTCGTAAGGTCGGCGACAGGCTGGCCCTGGAACATGGCATAGACCGTCGGGATCGACTTGATCTGGAACTGTCCGGCGATGAATTGTTCTTCATCGACGTTGATCTTGGCGAGCACCACGCCCTTGTCGGCATATTCGGCGGCGACCTTTTCCAGCATCGGCGCCAGCGCCTTGCACGGCCCGCACCATTCCGCCCAGAAATCGATCAGGACAAGTTTAGTCTTCGACGGTTCGACGACGGTTTGCTGAAACCGCTCGACGGCCTTTTGCTCTTCGATGTTGAGACCCATGCTGGCCAAGGAAACGCTCCTGTCTGTATTCACTGTGTATCGTCAGGCCCCAATGTGGGGCGTCTTGGCGCTTTGTGAAGCTTGGTTTTCGTGCTGGCTAGTCGGCACAATCGACAAGAGTGCAATTGCAGGCAAATTTTACGCTTGCAGGGTTTGAAATGCGCTGCTAATCGCGCCGCCTCTCCGGCAGAGAAGTGGCTTCGTCCCTACTCTGCGAGACGTCAGTGAGCGGGCGTAGCTCAGGGGTAGAGCACAACCTTGCCAAGGTTGGGGTCGGGCGTTCGAATCGCCTCGCCCGCTCCATTATTTCAAAACAACACGGGATTCCCTCGCCAGTCGCTTAAGCGGCTGCAGCGCCTGTGCGCACGTCTTCTCCGATAGATTCGCTGCACCGCACCACCGGTTGTCGGTTCACACGTGCAGTTCGTCGACATTGTGCGATTTGTGGTTGCGCTGCGGCGTGCGATCACTAGGTGAATGATACGTTATCACATAATCATAACCCACGAAGGTCCAATGACGCCAATCTCCTCCCGTATCGCACTTGCAACCGTCCTCTCCCTCGCGGTTGTCGCCTTTCCCGTCCATGCTCAGGAACAAACGTCCGCGCAGGACGATTCGGGTGAAGAACAGCCCGACGACGATCTTCACAATCGCCAGAGCGATTATCAGGGCAACATCATTGTCAGCGCTCAGGGCCTGCGCCAGCTCGATCTGCTTGCGGGCACCGACGTGCTCGAAGCCGCAGACATCCAGCGCAATCTCAACGGCCAGATCGGCGAAGTCCTCGTCAAACTGCCGGGTGTCTCCGCAACGAGCTTCTCGCCCGGCGCATCGCGTCCGGTGCTGCGCGGTTTCGAGGGCGAGCGGGTCCGCGTGCTGGTCGACGGGCTGGGCAGCGCAGACGTTTCGAACACCTCGGCCGATCACGCGGTGAGCATCAATCCGCTGACCGCCGAACGGATCGAAGTCCTGCGCGGACCGGCTTCGCTGATTTACGGCAGTCAGGCGATCGGCGGGGTCGTCAACGTCATCGACAAGCGTATCCCATCGCGCCTGCCTGACGAAAGCTTTCACATCGACGCACTGGTTGCGGGCGACACGGCGAGTGACCTGCGCAGCGGCAGCGGCTCGCTCGACGTGCCGATCGGTGGAGTCGTTGTCGCGCATATCGACGGTTCGTGGCAGCAGACCGACGACCTCGAAATTCCCGGCTTCCAGGCATCGGACATCCTGCGGGCCGAACTTTTCGCGCGCGCCGACGAAGAAGAGGCAGCTGGCGAGATGGATGAAGCTGCCGAACTGCGCGAGGCGGCAGACCAGCGTGGCTTCATCCCCAACAGCGCGACCGAAACCTGGAGCATCAATGGCGGCTTCGGGGTGATTCTTGGCGAATCAAGCTTCGGCGCTTCGGTCGGTTATTACGATACGGCCTATGGCGTGCCGGCCCGTCCCGGTTTTGAAGAACATCACGGCCATGAGGACGGCGACGCGGGCGGCGTTGAGGAAGAGGGCGCGGACGGCGTCTCCATCGGCCTTGAACAATTCCGCGCCGACTTCAGCGGGGATATCGCGCTGGGCGAGGGTTTCTTCCAGCGGCTCAAGATCCGTGCGGGCTATTCGGACTATACCCATACCGAATTCGAAGGCACCGAAGTCGGCACCGTGTTCAACTCGGACGCACTCGAAGGGCGGATCGAGCTGGTGCAATCGGAGACCGGCGCTTCGAGCGGGGCGATTGGCGTGCAATACACCTATCGCGATTTCGAGGCGATTGGCGAGGAAGCCTTCGTTGCGCCCAACACCACCAACCAGTTCGCTCTCTTCGGCTTGCAGGAGTTCGATTTCGGCGGGGTCCAGCTTGAAGGCGCAGCGCGTTACGAGATGGTGGACGTTGACTCGCAGCCGCTTGGCGTAAAGCGCGACTTCGATATGTTTTCGGGCGCTCTCTCGCTGGTCTATGCGCCTGTCGGGCCCGAGGAACTGCGGATAGGCCTCACCGGCTCGCGTGCCGAGCGCGCGCCTTCGGGCGAGGAACTGTTCGCCAACGGACCGCACATCGCCACGCAGGCATTCGAGATCGGTGACACCAATCTGACCACCGAAAGTGCGTGGGGGCTGGAAGCCTTTGCGCGCGGCAAGGTAGGCGGGGCCGATTTCAACGTCGCCGTCTTCAAGCAGTGGTTCGACAATTACATTTACCTCACCGCCACCGGCGCCGAAGAGGATGATCTGCCGGTGTTCCAGATCTTGCAGCAGGGCGCCGACTATTACGGTGTGGAAGGCGAGGTGAGTTTCCCGCTGGCCGATATCGGCGGCTTCGGTCTTATCACCGATCTGCGCGGCTCCTATGTCCGCGCCGAACTCGATGACGGCAACAATGTCCCGCGTATTCCGCCGCTCGAACTGCTTGGCGCGCTTGAGCTGCAATCCGATGCCCTCGACCTGCGCGGCGAAGTGCAGTGGTTTGCGGATCAGGACCGTATTTCCGCGTTCGAGACGCCGACCGACGACTTTGCCTTCGTGAACCTCCTTGCCTCGTGGCGACCGCTTGGGGACCGGAGCGTCACCTTGCAGCTTGCAGCCGATAACATCTTCGACGTTACCGGCCGTCGCCATGCGAGCTTTACCAAGGACTTCGTTCCGCTCGCAGGGCGCAACGTGAAGGCGAGCGTGCGGCTTAGCTTCTGATGCGGACTGTAGGAAAGCGGCGTTGATGCCGCTTTCCCATCAGTCTTCGAGTTCGCCCATCAGTCTTCGAGTTCGCCCGTCAGTCTTCGAGTTCGAACGTGATCTCGGCGTGGTCGCGCAGGCGATCGACCAGCGCCTCGCCAAGGAAGGAGCCGGGCGTGCCGACACCGCCATCGGCCTTGCTCGAAAGCAGGGCGATGCCGGTTTCCGACAGCATCCGGCTTGTCGAGCCGTAGCCCGGATCATACTTGCCCTTGACCCCGAAATGCAGCGTTGCCCCGTCGGGGCCTTCGGCGACGAACAGCACGTCGTAAAAGCCGTTCTCGCGTTCTTCCTTCGACGGGCCTTCGCCCGGCTTGGGCGGCTTCGCGCCGAACGGATTGCGCATCATTTCGCCCGCCGCTTCAGCCATCTTCTTGCCCGCTTCGCCCGGGCTGGTGAGCACCATTTCGTCATAGCGGAAGTCTTCGCCATAGGGGTGCCCGAGCAGGTAGTTGGTGCGGTGGACGTTCTTGGTGTTGATCGGCGCCATGACGAAAGGCGCGGCCCATTTGCCCAGATCGCTGTCATAGCTCGGCACCATGCCATTGGGCTGGCTCGGTCCCTCGAAGCCCTGCGTGAGGGCGAAGGGGTTGGCGAGCACCTTGAACAGCGAGGGGTTCTTGGCCGCCGCCTTCATCGTCGCCCCGAGGCTCGCTGCGGTGCCGCCCGAGAACGTGCCTGCCATCGCGCGCACGCGCCCGCGCACACAGCCCGCCGGAGCGCCCCAGCGCGCGGTTGCAGCCTTCTGCGTCATCATCACGCCGAGGTCGAAGGGGATCGAGTCGAACCCTGAGGAGAAGCAGATGCGCGCGCCGCTTGCCTTGGCGGCCTCGTGGTGTTCGGCGATCTTCTCCGCCATCCAGCCCGGCTCGCCGCACAGGTCGGCGTAGTCGGTGCCGGTGGCGACGCAGGCAGCGACAAGCGCATCGCCGTAAAGCTGATAGGGGCCGACCGTCGTAAGCACGACCTTGGTCCGTTTGCACATGGCCTCGAGGCTGGCGGGATCCTCGGCATCGGCGACCACCAGCGGCGTATCGGCGGGCGCGCCGATCAGGTCGCGCACTTCGGCGAGCTTCTCCGCGCTGCGGCCCGCCATCGCCCATTTCGGCGCATCCGGCTTTCCGCCATAGTGCTGATCCAGATACTCGGCGACGAGCCTTCCGGTGTAGCCGGTGGCGCCATAGACGATGATGTCGAATTCGGTGTTAGCCATGATGTCTCTCTCCTTTGTCCGCTGACATGAGCGCTGCGAGCGGCGCTGTCAAAGCCGCTACGGCAGGCTGGCGGGCGGAGCCGATCCTACAGGATGGAACACATGGAACACTGTCCTGAGGCGAAATTCTGCGGCCTGCGACCATTCGCCACGAACGGATATTTTTGGGATGCGGTATGGGGGATAGGGCAGGTGAAATCATCGGCCACATCAAGCCAGATGTTGCCGGAGTAGGAAAAGCTTTTCGCTTAGCCCCTCCCTCGCGATCGACCGAGCGCTTCGGCCCAGATCGCTTCCCACCCGGCTTTCGCCTTTCCGCGCGGATCATGGCGGCGCTTACCAAGGCGTATCGGTGTGACCCGCAAGGGCCATAAGTGGAAACTATAGTTTTGATAAAGGCAAATACGTAATTTACGCAAAATAATATACGTAATCTACAAATTGAGTTTAGGTCATACCAAACTCAGTAGTGAGTAAGTAGATAACTAAAATTATACGAATTTCCTTTTATAAAGGGGTGTGGACCGACGAATGTGGACTTTTCAGTCCGTTTGAATGGAGGTTGCTATGCAGTCCTTGGAGTCAGCACTTAAAAAGCCCTACGCAAAACCGAAGCTTACCTTTTACGGCTCGGTGCGGAACCTGACCGGAGGTAGCGGTCTTCAGCGAAGCTGCAGATGTCCCGTTCGGCTGCCTCAGGGACCTGCGAAGTGGGAGCGGGGGCAGTTTCCTGCCTGATCGTCGCGCAAGCGGTAGGACCGGATTAAGTATGTGTTTTCAGCGTGAGTAAGCGGCTCAGCGAATACTGCCATTTGGCGAAAGGTGGGCTATGCGGATACTGAATTGCCTGGCACACGAGCATGATCCGTTCTTGGTGTCGCTTGCAGCACTGGTGTGTCTGCTTGGCTCGCTCGTCACGATCAAACTCTTTCAACGCACCTTGCAGGCCGGCGGATCTAGCTGGTTTCACTGGTGTTTTTTGGCATCGGTCTGCGCCGGTGCCGCGATCTGGTCGACCCATTTCATCGCCATGCTTGGGTATCTGCCCGGTGTGCCAGTGCATTTCGACGCTACGCTCACAATCGTCTCCGCGTTGATCGCCATCGTAGGTACCGCAACCGGTCTCGCCTTTGCGCGCATGCGCCATGAAGGTGTGGCCGTGGTGTGCGGCGGCGGAATGATCGGCTTGGCGATCTCGGCCATGCATTATGTCGGGATGTTCGGCTATCGGCCTGACGGCATCGTGCGATGGCTCCCTGAATATGTCATGGCATCCGTTCTGTGCGCGATGGTGCTGGCGGCGCTGTGCGTCCACTATCTGCGCACCAACGTAGAGGCCTTGCGTCCGTGGCGCGCGATCGTGCTGCTGGTCGCCGCGATTGTGGTCCTGCACTTCGTTGGCATGGCGGCCTTCGTGGTTACGCCGCTCGCGGGGGTTTCCGGCGGGGCGCACAGCGAGGTCTTCGACGCCTTGGCGGGTGCCATTGCCATCGGCGCGGTGCTGATCGTGGGGACAGGTATCTCGACCCATCTCGTCGACAAGAGCCGCGCAGATTCAGAAGAACGGCTGCGCGAGATTGCCTTGCTCGACGCCGTGACGGGCCTCAACAACCGGCACAGCTTCAACATCCAGTTGCATGAGCAGTGCCGCCTGATCGAGCGCGAAAACACCAGCTTTGCCCTTTTCATGGTCGACCTCGACCGGTTCAAGGCGATCAACGACTCCATGGGCCACCCGGTCGGCGACGTGTTGCTTCAAAAAGTGGCCAAACGAATCCGGCAGGCGATGCGGCCGGGCGATGCGGTAGCCCGGATCGGGGGAGACGAATTCGCGATGATCGCGCGCGGAATCTCCAATCGCGAAGCTGCAAGAAGTCTTGCCGAGCGGATCGTGGCGACGCTGTCCGAACCATTCAATCTCGACGGGCAAATCGCTGAAATCGGTGCGAGTGTCGGGGTTACGCTGGCTCCGGCCGACAGCAGCGATGCTGAGACCCTGACCCAGCAGGCTGATGTTGCACTCTATTGCGCGAAGAACAGCGGGCGCGGTTGCACCTGCCTGTTCGACCAATCGCTTGCCGAACAGACGCGAGAACGCTGCGAGCTCGAAAGCGATCTGCGCCGGGCCTGGGCGAACCGCGAATTCGAGGTGCATTTCCAACCGATACTCGACGTGGAGACGCGCAAGTTCACCGGCGCAGAGGCGCTCTTGCGCTGGACCAGCGAAACCCGGGGTGCGGTTTCTCCTGCCGAGTTCGTTCCGGTCGCCGAAGAAATGGGCCTTGTCATGCCGATCGGTGAACTCGTCATCGAGAAGGCGTGCGAAGCGGCAATGAGCTGGCCCGACCATCTCAGTGTTTCGATCAACGTATCGCCCGTTCAGATGATGGGCGGGCGCCTGCCCGAAACTGTTACACGCGCGCTGGCGAATTCAGGGCTTCCGCCGCATCGGCTGGAAATCGAAATTACCGAAACCGCATTGCTGAGCGACGATGACGGCGGGCGGCGTATTCTTGAGGAATTGCGCGCTTTGGGCGTGAGCATTTCGCTCGACGATTTCGGAACCGGTTATTCCTCGCTAAGCTATCTGCACCGCTTCCCGATGGACCGGATCAAGATCGACCGCAGCTTTGTCGATCGTTTGCCTGACGATCCCGGCTCGGTTTCGATCGTGCGTGCGATTTGCCAGTTGGGGCACAGTCTGGGCCTGTCCATCACTGCCGAAGGTATCGAGACCGAGGCGCAATTCGCCTTCATTGCCGAACAGGGCTGCACGCATATGCAGGGCTTCCTGTATAGCGAACCCGTCACGGCAAAGGTTCTGGCGCGGATTTTCAACGAGCACGGCGGGAACCGCGTGGCGGCCTGAAAACCGGGTGTTACAGCCTCGGCAGAGTGACTCCGCGCTGGCCCATATATTTGCCCGCGCGATCCGTGTAGCTCGTCTCGCAGCGCCCGTTCCCTTTAAGGAACAGGAACTGGCAGGCACCTTCGTTGGCGTAGATCTTGGCTGGCAACGGCGTGGTGTTCGAAAACTCCAGCGTCACATGGCCTTCCCAACCCGGTTCGAGCGGGGTGACGTTCACGATGATCCCGCAACGCGCATAAGTGCTCTTGCCGAGGCAAATGACCAACACGTCCTCAGGCACGCGGAAATATTCGACCGTGCGGGCAAGCGCGAAGGAATTGGGCGGGATGATGCAAACATCGGTCTCGCGATCGACGAAGTTCTTGGGGTCGAAGCTCTTGGGGTCCACCACCGAGCTATCGACATTGGTGAAGATCTTGAATTCGGGCGCAACGCGCGCGTCATAGCCG
>JAYPMZ010000072.1:0-14353 GCA_038130205.1 Erythrobacteraceae bacterium
GTTGCAACCTTCTCAGTGGCGCTTTTAGTGGTTTTAATCGGCGTGCGGCTTGCGTCGCGTAATGAAACTGATTGTTGAAAGTCTGTCTTTTGGCCGATTGCCCGAAGTCTATCCTTCACACCACCGCCCTCTAAAACCGCCCCCACACAAACCGGCTCGACAGCGCGTAGTTCCATACCGAGCCGACCAATATCCCCGCCAGCGCGGCGAGCGGCCAGTACAGGCCCTGCGTTTGCAACAGCGTCGCCACGGCCACATTGGCGAAGCCGCCCACCGCGCAGGTCAGCACAAAGCCGATCCAGCCGCCGATCAGCGCGCCTGCGCCCTTCAGCCGCTTGTCGCGGTAGGTCAGCCAGTTGTTGAGCCAGAAGTTGAAGGTCATCGCCACCAGCACCGCGCCCAGCTGCGCCTTCCAGAAGGTCGCGGTCATGCCGGGGAATAGGCTCGCAAGCACCGCGTAGTGGACGATCACGCCCAGCCCGCCGACCGTGCCGAACAGCGCAAAACGCGTGGGGATCACGCGGCCCAGCGTCTTGTCGTAAAGCCCTGCCAGAAAATCGAACAGGATTGCGCGGTCGAGCTTGCTCTCGCCCTCGCGGCGCTTGGCGAAGTTCAGGGGGAATTCCTTGACGGTCATGGGCTTGTCGGAGGTGGCGAGGAGGTCGAGCAGGATCTTGAACCCGATCCCCGACAGGCGCGGCACCAGCGCGCGCGCGGTGGCGGTGGGGAGCATGAAATAGCCGCTCATCGGGTCGGTCAGTTCGACGCCCGTAATCCCGCGCGCAATACGGTTGGCAAGGCCGGAGAGCTTCTCACGCTCGGGCTCGGCCCAGTCCTCGGTGCTTGCTCCTTCGGCAAAGCGCGACGCGACGCAGACTTCTGCCTCACCTGCCTTGAGCGTGGCGAGCATTCCGGCAAGCAGCGCGGGGTCGTGCTGGTGGTCGGCGTCCATCACCGCGACATAGGGCGCAGCGGTGGCGCAAAAGCCCTCAATCGCCGCGCTTGCCAGCCCGCGCCGTCCGATGCGCTGGATCACCCGCACGCGCCTGTCTGTGCGCGCCAGTTCGCGGCCCTCATCGGCGGTGCCGTCCTTGCTGTCGTCGTCGACGATCAGCACTTCCCAGCCCTCTGCGCCGAGCGCGCCCTCTATGCGCTCCACCAACGGAGCAAGATTGCCGCGCTCGTTCAGCGTGGGGAGGATAATGGCGAGGTCGAGGGTCATCAGGCGCTGTCCCTTCGTCTGCGCGCGTTACAATTTCGCGACGACGATCCTGCCCCCACATGCGCAGAGGCAATGGGCATCAGAGCCGCTCGCGAACCGCCGCGCCGATCGCTTCGGTCCCGTGGCTGCCGCCCAGATCGCCGCCGAGGAAACCGTCGGCCAGCGCCTTTTCCACCGCACCTTCGATCCGCGCCGCCTCGGCATCCATGCCGAAGGAGTGGCGCAACATCATGGCCGCCGAAAGGATGGTCGCCATCGGGTTCGCCTTGCCCTGCCCGGCAATATCGGGCGCGCTGCCGTGGATCGGTTCATACATGCCGAAACGCCCGAATTCGGTCTCGCGCTCGCCCATAGAGGCGCTCGGCAAAAGGCCGATCGAGCCGACTGCGGCGCTGGCGAGGTCCGAAAGGATATCGCCGAACAGATTGCCCGTGAGGATCACGCCGAAATCGCCCGGATGGGTGACGATCTGCATCGCGGCATTATCGACATACATGTGGCTCAGCGTGATGTCGGGATGCGGGCCGGCGGCATCGTTAACTGTATCGCGCCACACCTGACTGGTTTCAAGCACGTTTGCCTTGTCCACGCTCGTCACGCGCAGCTTGTCGCCGCGGGCGCGCGAGGTGCGGAAGGCGACCTGCGCAATGCGGCGCACTTCGGTCTCGGAGTAGTTCATCATGTCCCACCCCTCGCGGCTGCCGTCCTTGGCAGTGCGCACGCCCTTGTCACCGAAATAGACGTCGCCGGTCAGCTCGCGCACGATCACCATGTCGATCTGCGCTGCAAGTTCGGGCTTGAGCGGAGAGAGGTGCTCCATCCCGCGAAAGACCTTGGCGGGGCGAAGATTGGCAAACAGGTCGAGTTCCTTGCGAAGCCCGAGGATCGCCTGTTCGGGGCGCAAATGCCGGTCGAGATTGTCGCAAGTGGGGTCGCCCACCGCGCCGAACAGCACCGCGTCGCAGGCCTTGGCGATGGTGATCGTTTCCTGCGGCAGCGGGTGGTCGTGGCGGTGATAGGCCACGCCGCCGACATCGCCATCGAACAGGGTCAGTCCGGGCAAATCGAGTGCTTCGAGCACTTTGACGGCTTCGGCTGTGACTTCCGGCCCGATGCCGTCACCCGGCAAAACTGCGATTTTCATACGACTGTTTCTCACTCGATCATTCGCTTCAGGCGCTCCCCTAGCGCCACCCGTGCGGCCATAACATCGCGGACGCGGCTCGCAAGCAAGTAGTCGCGAATTGGCCGGTGAAGCGCGCGGAAAGCTTCGAATTGTGCGGCCAGACCAGCTTCCATGTCAGGTTTCGCCCCGCCATAACCCAATTCGCGCAACACCATTGCTTCATAGGCGACCATGCCAGCCAGCCAGCCGCGCGCGCTCGGGGCGTGGCAAATCGCCTCCAGAAGCCCGTCGAGCGCGCTGTAGAGCGAGGGGTACGGATTGCGTTCGGGCAGGCAGGCGGCGGTGAGCGCGCAGGACCACTGGATCGCGGCAGCGGGCAGCGGTTCGGTCATCCACGGCGCGCGGCTGGCGGCGAGTTCGATGCGTGCGAACGGCAGCTGGCTATCGGACTTGGCGCGCACTTCGACTTCGACGCCATTGCCGGGGATCATGACGGGCCGCAGCTGCCGCCCCCGCCCGCCTGCGACATAGGCAGCGACGAGGCCGTGGTCTTCGGTCATGAAACGAGCGATCACCGCTGTCTCGCCATGCGGCCTTGCAGCGACGAGGATTGCAGGGGCGCGGAAGTTCACGGTTCCGCAGCCACGCGTTATTTCTGGGCTAGCTTGGCCTCAAGCTCGGCCACCTTCGCTTCGAGCGCATCGGCCTGTGCCCGCGCCTTTTGCGCCATTGCCTTGACCGTCTCGAACTCTTCACGGCTGACGAAATCGGTCCCGCCCATCACTTCGCGCATCCGTTCACGCGCGCCTTCGCGGGCTTCGCGGCTCATGCCGGCCATGGTACCAGCCGCGCTGTTGGCGATTTTGACGAGATCGGCGAGGAGTGGGTTCTGGCTTTGCATTCTTTTCTTTTGAAGATGCTCGCTCCAAAGGGCAAGCCTCTTTGATCACGCGCCATCCGGCGCGCGATCTCCTCGCGCAAACGCCCGCAGGTGCCTGCAGCGTAGCGAAGGAATAGCACCGAGAACGTTCGCCCGGATGGGCGAACGCAAAATTACAGCTCGATCCGTTCCACAGCGCCCTCGCCCGCGTTGGCGCCGCCATCGGGATTGGCCGCGATGAACTGGTAATTGAGCACGGCTGCAAACAGAACCCACGCAAGATAGGGCAGCAGCAACAGCGCCGCCGCTTTGCGCACGCGCCAGAACAGGGCGATCACGATCAGCAACGTCACGATCACATAGCCAAGCACGTAAAGCGCCAGCGTCATTTCCTGCAGACCGAAGAACACCGGCGTCCACGCCAGATTGCCGATGAAATGAACCGCAAACACAATCAGCGCAAAGCCGCGTCCGTAAGCACCCCATGCGCTCGCGACGAGAGCAAGCGACAGGCCGATCATCACGTAAAGAATGGTCCAGACGATCCCGAACCACATTGGCGGCGGAAAGATCGAAGGCTTAGTCAGGCTCTGGAACCAGACCGTATCCGGCCCGCCCAGCGAACCCGCCGCAAAACCGAGCAGCACCACCAGCGGCACCATGAACAGTGCCCAGCGGATGAAACTTGCGCGCAATTGCGCCTTCGAAGCCAGTAAGTTCATTGTCTCTCCTGCCTGTGTCCGGACATGCGCCCGCAACCCTGACCGGTGCAACCCGTATTTAGCGCCCCGCAAAACCGCGATTCGTGCCGGCAAAGCGCGGAAACGGGCGATACACGCAGCAGACCCAAGCGCCAATTGCGTTAGTCATAAAGGCGGCAATTATTTGAATTACAACACACTCCTGTAACCGGACCGGAAAACCGCCCGAAATAGGGGTGTGAAGGCACTCGCGCTTTCGCAAACTTATGATAGCCTCGCCTTATTCTTGCCGTGATTCGGGGCGCCGTTCGGCAGGAATTACCACTCGCGCGCCTCACTTTTGCTAGCTGGCTCCTGGCGTCGCTATTGCGCCGGATCCATTGAGGGGACGAATCTATGAAGAAGACCAACTTTGCTTCGATGCTCGCCGTCGCCGGCGGTCTCGCCGTCGCTACCGCTGCTTGCACTCCGGCTGAAACCGAAACCGAAACCGCTGCTGACGAAATGTCGGTCGAAGAAACCGCTGAAGTCACCTGCGAAGCCGAAGGTTGCTGCGCCGCTGAAGGTTGCTGCGCCGCTGAAGGCTGCTGCGCCGCTGCAGAATGCGAAGCTGCTGCCGAGTAATCGCGCACAGCACAGCACTACGCATGAGCGTAAATCAATCCGGCCGGCGATGACGAGAGTTGTCGCCGGCCGTTTTGTTTCCTAACTCCCGCGCCCATGAAGCCCGCGAGCACGCCATCCCAACCTATGACACCCGTACAGGCCGCGCACACCGTGATCGAAACCATCACGCAGATGGCTCAGGAACAGCGCCCGCTGATGCTGCGCGTGGTGCCACAGGACGAGGTGAACTTCTGGAAGCACTATCCGCCCAAGGATGCGCGCGACAAATTCTGCCGCTCGCGTTGGTATTACCACGTGCACGCTGCGGGCAACCGCGATGAGGACGAGCACGGACACTTCCACCTCTTCCTCCACCGCACGCAATTGCCCGAGGGACTTGAGCCCAAGGTCTGGCCGCCGCAGCGCGAGGACGCCAAGGCGCATGTCACCCATCTCGTCGGCCTGTCGATCGACAAAATCGGTATTCCGCGCGCGTGGTTCACGGTGAACCGCTTCGTTACCAATGAATTCCTGTACCCCGCCGATGTGATGATCGACCATGTCGCCGATTTTAACGTCGATCACACGCAAGAGGACGACTGCGTGAACCGCTTTGTCACCGCCATGGTAGCGCTCTACCGCGAGGAGATCGCGCAGCTGCTGCAAAAGCGGGATGAAAGACATTCCGAACTGGTGGCCGAATTCGGCAATGAAGACGCCTACGAAAAGGCCAGCAAGGTCGAAGTGCTCTCGCAGGTCCCGATCGATCTCGATGCGAAACTGGGAAGCCTAGCCCTCGATTAGCTCCGGCGCGCCGAGACGAGGAACTCGACATTGCCCTGCGGACCGGTGATCGGGCTTGTGACGATCCCTTCAATGTCCCATCCAAGCCGTTCCAACCATTCACGAACTTCGCCGCAGACACGCTCATGCAAAGCGGTATCGCGGACCACCCCGCCTTTGCCGACTTCGTGTTTTTCAACCTCGAACTGCGGCTTGATCAAAGCCACTAGCTGACATTGCTGCGCCGCGAGTTGCAGCGGCACTTCGAGCACTTTGGCAAGCCCGATGAAGCTCGCATCGCACACCACCCAGTTGCAATCCTGCGTGATGTGATCGCGCGTCAGTATGCGCGCGCTGGTCTGTTCGAGCACGGTCACGCGATCATCCTGTCGCAGCTTCCACGCCAGCTGGTTGGTGCCGCTATCGACCGCGAAGACATGCGCCGCCCCGCCTTGCAGCAGCACATCGGTAAAACCGCCGGTCGAAGAGCCGACATCGATTGCCACCGCGCCAGAAGGATCGAGACCAAAGTGCTGTATTGCATGCGCAAGTTTGATCCCGCCGCGGCTGACCCAAGGATGATCGCGCCCGCGCACATCAAGCGGCGCATCCTCGGGCACTTGCTGTCCCGGCTTGGTGATCTTCTCCTCACCCGCAAACACCAGACCCGCCATCACCAGCGCCTGCGCGCGCGTGCGGCTTTCGGCGAGCTCGCGCTCGACCAGCAGGTGATCGACCCTTTTTTTGGGGCTTTTCGTGGCTTTGGTCGGTTTGGTCATGGACGCTTCAGCCGTTAGCGCGCATTGAGGGCGCATGAAAGCCATCTACTTCCATACCGCCGGGGCGATTGCCCTGACTTTCGGCCTCGCGGCCTGCATTCCCGCTTCGCAGGCGCCCGCGCCCACCCCGCCGCCGGTTGTCACTCCAGCGCCCTCGCCGACCCCCACACCAGCTCCCGTGGTGCAGCAGCCGCGCTACGACAATTACCTCGATGCGCCGCAAACGCCGGGCAACTGGCTTTATTTCGGCACGGCCTCGACGCGCGCGACAAACGGCCGCGCGGTCTATGCCGCTTCCGAGAGCCAGCCGCTGTTCATGCTGACCTGCGCCGTGCAAGGCAGCCCGCAGATTACCCTGTCGCGCTCCACCGGGCAGAGCGGCCCGCGCGCGATGACGATCCGCACCGAAACGACCGCGCGCACGCTCGACGCCAATGCGACCGCGCGCCGCACCGCCGCTTATATCAACATGCCGATCTGGGAGATGATGCCCGGAACCGCCTCGGTAACGCTGTCGGCCAATGATCCGCTGCTCGACGCAATGGCGATCACCAAGGGACGCTTTGCGGTCGAAGTCGAAGGCGAACGCACGCTTTACCTGCCCGCATGGGCCGAAGTGAGCCGCGTGATCGAGGATTGCCGTTGATTTTCTTTGCGAAGCCGCATCCGCGGCTTCATCCTCGCTAGGCGCGCAGCGAGCTGCGCCCGCTGCGGGCGGGCAGTTGCCCTTGCGAACCCTTGCGGGTCCGAGGCATCAATCGCCGATTCCTTTCGTTAATATCCACAGCTTGTCGACAGGCCGCCCACAGATCTGTGCCGGAATCAAAAAACGCCAAGGGCTTTCCCTCGGCGTTTATCTTGCTGGCTCTTGTGCAGCGACGAACGATTCTGACGTGGGAAAAGATTAATTCAAGTCTTGTGCGCATGAATCGGATGATTCACAAATACCTCCGAGGCCAGCGAATACCGCAGGCTCTCGGCCCCCGGTGATACGGCGAGGTCTTGGCTTTCAAGCGCGAAAGGAGGTGATCCGATGTCTCATGGTTCAGTAGCGAGGTCGGTGAAGATCCCTACGGAGCATATTCGGTAATCTCCTTACCGAGTGAGGTTTCGTGAGCGGCACTTCCTGGCCGCTGACCATGAAAGGGCGGTTCCCCGACGGGCGGAGCCGCCCTTTTCATTTTTGCTGTCTGTGTTTCGCGCGCCATCCGGCGCGCGTCCTCGCTAGACGTCCTCCGCTTCGCTGCGGACCCGCTGCGGGCGGGCGGTCGCCCTTGCGGCTCGCTTCGCTCGCCGGACCATTGCCGGCCAATATCCTTGCTCTTGCAAGCGCTCCTTATTAATCGCCGTTGCATGCAATTCGAACACCTCCCTCACCCTTCGCCCACGCCCGATGACGTTCGCACGGCGGCCATTGCCGATCCCGGTTTCGGGACCGTCTTCACCGATCACATGGTGACAATCGAATATGACGAGGCAAAAGGTGGCTGGCATTCGGCAACCGTAGGCCCGCGCCAGCCGATCCCGCTCGATCCGGCCGCGAGCGTGCTGCATTATGCGCAGGAGATTTTCGAAGGGCTGAAGGCCTATCGCCACCCCGATGGCGCGCTTGGCCTGTTCCGGCCCCGCGCCAATGCCGAACGCTTCAACCGCTCGGCAAAGCGGCTGGCGATGCCCAACCTGCCGCCCGAGCTTTTCCTGGAAGCGATCGAGGAACTGCTGGCTCTCGACGGCAACTGGTTCCCCTCGGTCGAGGGCGGCTCGCTCTATCTGCGCCCCTTCATGATCGCGACGGAGGCGTTCCTCGGCGTGCGTCCGGCCAAGCAATACAAGTTCATCGTCATCGCTTCGCCGGCGGGCAATTATTTCAAGTCGGGCGCGAAGGCAGTGAGCATCTGGATTTCCGACTACACCCGCGCAGCCCCCGGCGGCACCGGCGCGGCGAAGTGCGGCGGCAATTATGCCGCGAGCTTGGTCCCCACGGGTCAGGCCTTTGAAAAAGGTCACGACCAGGTGCTGTTCCTCGATGCGGCCGAGCACAAATGGGTCGAGGAACTGGGCGGCATGAACCTGTTCTTCGTGATGGACAACGGCAAGGTCATCACCCCGCCGCTCACCGGCACGATCCTGCCCGGCATCACCCGCGACAGCCTGATCGACCTGCTCACCGAACAGGGGCTTTCGGTGCATGAGGAACCCTATTCGATCGACCAATGGCGCGCCGATGCGGAGAGCGGCAAGCTCGTCGAAGTCATGGCCTGCGGCACCGCTGCGGTGGTGACAGCAGTCGGCAAGGTCGCCGGACCCGATGGCGAGTTCACCATCGGCGCAGGCGGCATCGGCCAGACCACCGCGAAGCTGCGCGAACAGCTGGTCGGCATCCAGAATGGCACGGTCGAAGACAAGCACGGCTGGGTGATGCGGGTTTAAGCCATGGCTGATGCGATCCAAGTCGCAGCCCTCTACTGCTTCACCCCCTTCGCAGCCCCCGCCGCGCTGAAGGAGCCGCTGCTCGCGCAATGCGAGGCGGTCGGGGCCAAGGGCACGCTACTGCTTGCAAACGAGGGCATCAACGGAACGATTGCAGGCAGCGACAATGCGATTGCTGCTGTGCTCGACCATATCCGCAAGCTGCCCGGTTGCGCTGGGCTCGATGTCAAATTCTCCTACGCCAACACCCCGCCCTTCAACCGCATGAAGGTGCGGCTGAAGCGCGAGATCGTCACCATGGGCGAACCCGACGTCGATCCTCGCGCCAGCGTCGGGCGCTATGTCGATCCGCAGGACTGGAACGCGCTGATTGCCGACCCCGACACTTTGGTGATCGACACGCGCAATGATTACGAGGTCGCGGTCGGCACGTTCGAAGGCGCAGTCGATCCGCACACGGAGGCGTTTCGCGACTTCCCTGCATGGTTCCGCGAAAACCGCGAGGAATTGCTCGCGGGCAAAAAGAAGGTCGCGATGTTCTGCACCGGCGGCATCCGCTGCGAGAAATCGACCAGCTTCCTGCGCGGCGAAGGGGTGGACGAGGTCTATCACCTCAAGGGCGGCATCCTGCGTTACCTCGAAGAAATGCCCGAAGAACGAAGCCTGTGGCACG
Organism: Erythrobacteraceae bacterium; assembly: GCA_038130205.1. Classification (GTDB taxonomy): domain Bacteria; phylum Pseudomonadota; class Alphaproteobacteria; order Sphingomonadales; family Sphingomonadaceae; genus Erythrobacter. Next base: position 9,201 of record JAYPMZ010000072.1, read on the forward strand.
GCGACTGCTTCGTGTTTGACGAGCGGGTCACGGTGAAACACGGCCTTACCCCCGGCGACTACGCCATGTGCCGCGCCTGCCGTCGCCCGATCTCGGATGAAGACATGGCAAGCGAGCATTTCGTGGCGGGCATCAGTTGCCCGCATTGCATCGCCGAGCGTACCGACGAACAGCGTGCGCGCTATGCCGAGCGCCAGCGTCAGGAAGAACTCGCCCGAAAGCGCGGTGAGGCGCATGTCGGGGCAGAACTTCAGGATGACGATGACTGACCAGCCTTCCGCCTTGCCGATCCTTTATTCCTTCCGTCGCTGCCCCTATGCGATGCGGGCGCGCATGGCGCTGTGGGTGTCGGGGATCAGCGTCCAGTTGCGCGAGGTGAAGCTTGCCGACAAACCGCCCGAGCTGATCGAGGCCAGCCCCAAGGCGACCGTGCCCGTGCTGGTGCTGACTGACGGGACGGTGATCGACGAGAGCCTTGCAATCATGCGCTGGGCGCTTGGTCAGAATGATCCCGAGGGCTGGCTTGCAGGCGATGACGCCAGCCTGATCGCGCGCAATGACGGCCCGTTCAAAAAGCATCTGGACCGCTACAAATATCCCACCCGCTATCCCGAAGAGGCGCAGGGTGACGAGGAGACATTCCGGCTCGACCATCGCACGCATGGCCTTGCGATCCTGCAAAAACTTGATGCGGATCTAGGCAGCAGCAAGCATCTGTACGGCGACCGGCGCACTCTGGCCGACATCGCGGTGTTTCCCTTCGTTCGCCAATTCGCCAACACTGATCGCGACTGGTTCGATGAACAAGGCCTGCCGCATCTGCAGGAATGGCTCGAAGGGCATCTCGCTTCCGACCTGTTCGCAAGCATCATGCCCAAGTTCACGCCATGGAAATCCGGCGATGCCGTAAGGGCATTCGGCGCAGCCGCCTAGGCGCTTTTACGTAGGCTTTACCAATATGTGCGACACGCATTCTTACAAAAGTGAGGATGCCATGAACGTCACCGAAGCCTTCTACGAGTCCCGCCTGTTCGAGGATAAAGCCGAACTGCATTATGCCTGTGGCGGAATGTGGAACAAGGACACCATGCAGGAGATGTTCGACAGCTTCACCGAAACGGTGATGCCGTTGCTGAAGGAGCGCAAGACCTACAGCTCGATCGGCGATTTCACCAAAGCGCTGCCGCAGGACCGCGAGACGGCCGAGGTGATGGTCGCCAATCTCGAAAAAGCGGCGAAATACGGGCTCACCCGTTCGGCCATCATCAACGCCAGCTCGCTGATGAAGATGCAATATCGCCGCGTGGCACAGGCCGTCGATGTCCAGTTTTTCGACAACAAGGTCGACGCGCTGCACTGGATCCGCTCGGAAGGCTGAGCCTGTTTGCTCACCGTCAGCGGTCCGACCACACGCCGCTGCGGGAGCGAGCCAAGCACCTTGACTTTGCAGCCCGCCGATGCGCACCCTTAGCGCGTCGCGCCGGTGCAATGCTCCTCCGGGCCAAGGTGCTGTAATGACCGATCAAAACCCCAGATTTTCAGTATCGGTCGATGAGGCCCGCCGAGAGCTGCACTTTACAGCCAGCGGAGTGTTCGACGCGCAGTCGATGGCGGCCTTGAACATCGAAATCGCCAAGGGGGTAAACCCCATTCTCGCACAGCAGCGCACTCTGCGCGCTCTGGGCGACCTTTCGGACTACCGTATCCAGTCGCGCGAAATCAGCGCCAAGATGGCCGAAACGCTTGCCGCCGCCGAGGCGGTGGGGATCGAGCGGGTCGCGATTGTCATGACCTGCGCGAACTTGCGCGACACCTATCGCGGCGTCACCGAGTCCGAGACGGTGAAGATCTTCGACAATCGCGACGAGGCACTTGGCTGGCTACGCTGCGACGAGAACAGTCACTAGGCAAGCCTGTCGCGAAAGGCGTCGATCAGCCAGCTGGTCGCAGGGCCAAGCCGCGTATCGCGCCGCCATAACGCGGCGAGCGTGTAATTCGCGCCCGGCTTTTCAGGCAGGTCGAGCACCACCAGCCGCCCGCTTGCCAGATCGCGTTCAACCATGTCGCGCGGCATATTACCCCAGCCCAGCCCCTCCTTGATCAGCGAGTGTTTCGCACCGAGGTCGCCCAGCCGCCATGTCAGCGGGCTGAGCACCGAAAACTCGCGGCCCTCCGTACGGCGCGAACGGTCGGTGAGCACCAATTGCAGATGCTTGCGGCTTTCACCCGGAGCGATATCGGGCGCGGCGAGCGGATGCGTCGGGGCGGCGACGGGAATGAGATCGACCGACCCGATCACCTGTCGCTCCAACTGCGGGTCATCGGCAATGACCGGTCCGCCAATTGCAAGCTGTGCCTCCTCGTCGATCAGGCATTCGGTCACTGCGCCCAGCCCCTCGACCCGCAAATGCAGCGCGACAGTAGGGAAAAGCTCGCGGAAATCGCTGAGCACGCGCGCAGTCACTTCGCCCGGCAGCATGACGTCGAGAACAAGCCCAAGATGGCTTTCCAGCCCGGCATGCAGCGAACGGGTTTTGGCGAGCAGCGCATCGACGGCGTCAGCCACGATGCGCGCCTCGACCAGCAATCCCTCGCCCGCGGCGGTCAGGACGGGTTTGCGCGAGCCTTCGCGTTCGAACAGTGTCACCGCCAGCTGCGTCTCCAACTGCGCGATGCCATAGGAGATCGCTGACACCGCCCGCCCCCTGGCGCGCGCGGCAGCGCCGAAGCTGCCATGTTCGGCAACGCTCAGGAAGATGCGCAATTGGTCGAGACTGGGATCGCCGAGCTTCATCGCGCTAATGTTCGGATAATCTGAACATCTTGGCAAGTTTTATCGCAGTTTTACGAATGATGCGACAGGCCTATTTCCTGTCTCCACAGAGGCGATGCTCTTTCGCAGAGCCGCCCGAGACAAGGAGACAGGACCATGATCGAACTGCGTCCCTATGACAGCCTCGGCGCCGCCAACCACGGTTGGCTTGATGCGCACCACCATTTCTCGTTCGCGAGCTATCAGGACCCTGCGCGCGTCCATTGGGGTTCGCTGCGGGTATGGAACGATGATACGATCGAGCCGGGAACCGGCTTTCCGACCCATCCGCACAACGACATGGAAATCATCACCTATGTCCGCACTGGCGCGATCACCCATCGCGACTCGATGGGCAATGAAGGCCGCACCGAGGCGGGCGATGTGCAGGTGATGAGCGCTGGCTCGGGTGTCCAGCATTCAGAATTCAACCGCGAGGACGTCGCAACCACGCTGTTCCAGATCTGGATCATCCCCGATGAACGCGGCGGCGAGCCCAGCTGGGGCGCCAAGCAGTTTCCCAAGGATGACCGCGCCGGTTCCTTCGTGCCGCTCGCAAGCGGCCTTGCCGAAGATCTCGGCGCGAACGACAATGACACAGGCGCTCTGCCGATCCGCAGCAACGCCCGAGTGTTGGGTGCGACAATTCGTGCGGGTGAAAGCGTGACCTACACGCCCGCCTCGGCAGACCGTCACCTCTACCTTGTCCCTGCCACCGGCAAGGTGCGCGTCAATGACGTTGAAACGAATGCCCGCGACGGTGTCGCCATTACCAAGCTTGAGACGGTGACGATCACCGCGCTCGAAGACAGTGAGATCGTTCTGGTCGACGCGGCCTGACGATCCTCTGCGGGGCCAGCCTGACCCTCCCCCCTCCCCCCGAAGGCTGGTCCCGCTTTTCTTTCTGACCCCCGGGGCAAGCCTGCCCCTGCATCCCTCCCCCCTCGCAGGCTGGCCCCAGCCTCGACTTCAAAAAAGGAGCCTCTCCCATGACCAACATTCTCTACATCACCGCCTCAATCCGCAGCGAGGAAGAGAGCGTTTCGCGCAGTCTCGGCCAGCAACTGGTCGACAAGCTTGTTGCCGACACCGGCGCGACTGTGGCGACGCGTGATCTCGCCACCAACGACATTCCCTATGTCAGCGCAGAACGCTTCGCTGCGAACCTCACTCCGGCGGACGAACGGACCGCCGAACAGGCCGAACTTGCAGCCTATGCCGATGAACTGATCGCCGAGCTCCAGGCCGCCGACACCATCGTGTTCTCCACGCCGGTCTACAATTTCAACGTTCCGGCAACTGTGAAGGCGTGGGCAGACCTCGTCGCACGCGCTGGCACGACCTTCAAATACACCGAGTCCGGCGCGGTCGGGCTACTCACCGGCAAGAAGGTCTACATCACCGTCGCCAGCGGCGGCACGCAGATGGGCAGCGAGATCGATCACATGTCGGGCTGGCTCAAATTCTTCCTCGGCTTCCTCGGCCTCGAAGTCGTCGATCTGATCGCAGCCGATGGCCTGATGGGCGTCGATTCCGAGGAGAAGATTGCGGCGCTCGAAGTCTGAGGCTGCGCACTCTAGACCCTCTCCCCATTCCCCAAGGACGTTTCCCATGAACACTTTCACCGATTCCATGAGCGCCACCGCGCCCACGGCCACCACCGCACGGCGCGAAGTCGGCATGCTGATTGCGCGCCTCCTTCTCGCAGCGCTGTTTCTCATCTCCGGGCTCGCCAAAATTGGCGCCGCAGAAGGCACCACTGCCTATATCGCCAGTGCCGGCCTGCCCTTTCCCGCGCTGCTGTATTGGCTGACACTTGCAGTTGAAGTCGGGGGCGGCGTGCTGCTCATCATCGGCTACCAGGCCCGCTATGCGGCGCTGGTGCTGGGACTGTTCACGCTGGCAGCAGCGGTGTTCTTCCACGCCGATTTCGCCGATCAGACGCAGTTCACGAGCTTCCTCAAGAACCTCGCGATTGCAGGCGGCATGTTCATGGTGACGCTGTTTGGTCCGGGCCGGCTGTCAATCGACCGCGGCTAAGCCTGAACCACAAGACAAAAGGGCCGGGGCGTCTGCGCGACGCTCCGGCCCTTTTGGTTCGGATTCCGGCGATGGAAAGCTCTTAGCCGAGCGTGCCTTCGGGCAGGCCCGCGCGCAGCTCCGCAACCCATACGTCCGCCACCGCATCGCTCGGCGCGCGCCAGTCTCCGCGCGGGCTCAGTGCGCCCTGCGAGGAGACCTTGGGACCGTTGGGCATGGCGCTGCGCTTGAACTGCGAGAAGCCGAAGAAGCGCTTGAGGAATTTCTCCAGCCAAGCCGCGGCGATGGGCAAGTCATAGAC
>JAYPMZ010000073.1:0-14138 GCA_038130205.1 Erythrobacteraceae bacterium
CTTCGGCACCGATGTAGACAATGCCAGCCTCGTCGAGGTTGCGCAGGGCTTCCTCGCCGACGTTGGGAATGTCGCGGGTGATGTCTTCCGGCCCGAGCTTGGTGTCGCGTGCCATGACTTCGAATTCCTCGATGTGGATCGAGGTGAACACGTCGTCCTTCACGATACGCTCGGAAATGAGGATCGAGTCTTCGTAGTTGTAGCCGTTCCACGGCATGAACGCGACGAGGCTGTTCTTGCCCAGCGCCAGCTCACCGAGATCGGTCGAGGGACCGTCAGCGATGATGTCGCCCGGTTCGATCGTCTCGCCCACCTTCACCAGCGGACGCTGGTTGATGCAGGTGTTCTGGTTCGAACGCTGGAACTTCTGCAGCGTGTAGATGTCGACGCCCGACTGGCCGGGTTCGACATCGCCGATGGCCCGGATCACGATACGGGTCGCGTCGACCTGATCGACGATCCCGCCACGCTTGGCCGCAATCGCAGCGCCCGAATCGCGCGCCACGGTTTCTTCCATACCGGTGCCGACCCACGGTGCTTCAGCTTTCACAAGCGGCACCGCCTGGCGCTGCATGTTCGAGCCCATCAGTGCGCGGTTGGCGTCATCGTTTTCGAGGAACGGGATCAGCGAGGCCGCGACCGAAACGAGCTGCTTCGGCGACACGTCCATGAGCGTGATCTGTTCGTTCGGAGCCATCAGGTTGTCGCCTGCGTGACGCGCCGAGACGAGCTCCTCGACGAAGCTGCCTTCGTCGGTGAGATCGGCCGATGCCTGCGCAACGGTGTGCTTCTGCTCTTCCATTGCGGAGAGATAGACAACGTCGCCGGTGACCTTGTTGTCTTCCACGCGGCGATACGGCGTTTCGATGAAGCCGTACTTGTTGACGCGGCTGAACGAGGCCAGCGAGTTGATCAGACCGATGTTCGGGCCTTCAGGCGTTTCAATCGGGCAGATACGACCATAGTGCGTCGGGTGAACGTCGCGGACTTCGAAGCCTGCACGCTCACGGGTAAGACCGCCCGGGCCAAGCGCCGAGATACGGCGCTTGTGGGTGACTTCCGACAGCGGGTTGGTCTGGTCCATGAACTGCGACAGCTGCGAGGAGCCGAAGAATTCGCGGACAGCAGCCACAGCCGGCTTCGCGTTGATGAGGTCGTTGGGCATGACGGTCGAAACATCGACGCTGCTCATGCGCTCCTTCACCGCGCGTTCCATGCGCAGCAGGCCGACGCGGTACTGGTTTTCGAGCAGCTCGCCGACCGAACGCACGCGGCGGTTGCCGAGGTTGTCGATGTCGTCGACTTCGCCCTTGCCGTCCTTGAGGTCGACCAGTTCCTTGACCACGGCGAGGATGTCTTCCTTGCGCAGCGTGGTCACGGTGTCTTCGGCGTCGAGTTCGAGACGCATGTTGAGCTTCACGCGGCCAACAGCAGAAAGGTCATAGCGCTCGCCGTCGAAGAACAGGCCTTCGAAGAGGGCTTCTGCGGTTTCCTTGGTCGGCGGTTCGCCCGGACGCATCACCTTGTAGATGGCTTCCAGACCTTCGTCGCGGTTTTCGGCCTTGTCGACCTTCAGCGTGTTGCGGATCCACGGGCCGGTGTTCACCTCGTCGATGTCGAGCAGCTCGAGCTTGTCGATGCCGGCATTGTCGAAGGTTTCGACATGCTCGAGCGTCAGCTCGTCACCGGCTTCGACATAGATGCGGCCGGTGGACTCGTCGATCATATCGTTCGCAGCGTAACGGCTGACGACTTCTTCGATCGGCAGCAGCAACGCTTCGAGACCGTCCTTGGCAGCCTTGTTTGCGGCACGCGGGCTGATCTTCTGTCCGGCGGGGAACACTTCTTCGCCGGTCTTGGCATCGACCAGACCGAATGCCGGCTTCTGGCCACGCCATTGTTCTGCGACGAACGGGATCTTCCAACCGTCCTTGGCGCGCTCCCAGGTGACGGTGTCGTAGAAGTGGTGAAGGATGCCCTCGCTATCGAGACCCAGTGCGTACAGCAGCGCGGTGACCGGCAGCTTGCGCTTGCGGTCGATACGCACGTTGACGATGTCCTTGGCGTCGAATTCGAAGTCGAGCCACGAGCCGCGGTAAGGGATGACACGGGCCGCGAACAGCAGCTTGCCCGAGGAGTGCGTCTTGCCGCGGTCGTGATCGAACAGCACGCCCGGAGAACGGTGCATCTGCGAAACGATCACGCGCTCGGTGCCGTTGACGATAAAGGTGCCGTTCTCGGTCATGAGCGGCATATCGCCCATGTAAACGTCCTGCTCCTTGATATCGAGCACCGAACGGGTTTCGGTTTCCTGGTCGACCTCGAACACGATCAGACGCAGCGTCACCTTCATCGGGGCTGCATAAGTGATGCCGCGCTGACGGCATTCGGTCGTGTCGTACTTCGGCTCTTCGAGTTCGTAATGCACGAAGTCGAGTTCAGCGGTGCCGGCAAAGTCGCGGATCGGGAAGACGCTGCGCAGGGTCTTCTCGAGGCCCGAGACATAGCCAACCGACGGATCGGAGCGCAGGAACTGTTCGTAGCTCTCGCGCTGAACCTCGATCAGGTTCGGCATCTGGACGACTTCGTGAATGTCGCCGAAAATCTTGCGGATGCGCTTCTTAGCGGTGCCCTGCGCCTTGCGGCTGCGGACTTTACCCTTGGTCGGTGCCTTGGTTGCCATGGAAGAGATATGCCTCTTTATTTTATGGCCTGCGGGAAGAAGTCCGCTGGCCGGATTAAGCGTCGATCGTCACGCGAGACGAAAGCCACATCCGACGCAAAAACGCCGCACCCATGACAAGCGTTCCCGCTCACCGTGGCTGCAGCTCATTCCGTCGCGAATATGGCAAGTCACCGCTTCCATTCTTGGCCCGATCCCCGCGCATGAATCAGTCCGGCTCGAAGCTGGTGTGTGAGCGCTATGTAGGAACAGGCGGCCCTTACGTCAACATGTCTGCCTGCGATTCGGGATTCCGGCGAATCGGGCAGGCAAGCGGCAATGCAATTCCACCCGATTCGCATATCGAAAAACAATATCTCCAGAAATATTGCTTATCAATCAGCATATTATCGTTTTTCGGTATTTATCGATTGACGATAAGTCCGGCCACACCTAGATGGTGGTTATCGAAATTCAATATGACGCTTTAAGGAGAACGATATGACCCGCCTTATGAACAACTCGATCGCCGCCGCTGTTGCGGTCATCCTCGCCATCACCTCGATCGGTGCCATCGTGACCGTACCCCCGGCACAGGCACAGGGCGCCGCGCCGATTACCCAGATGGCCGAACTCGCCTAATCCATCAGCAACACGGAGGGACACCATGCAAGACCACCGCCCCAACGACCTCTTGCTCCTGGCGGGCAAGATCCTCGCCATCATCATGCAGATCGGCATGGCGATTGGCGCCACCGTTCTGGCCATTATCTCGATTGGACTGGTGATTTTCCAGGGCAAGGTGATCGAAGAATATGCCGACAAGGTCGGCGATCCCACGGTCATCTTCCCGATTTTCCTGCTCATCGCAGTGGCGTTGATCCTTCTTGCCATCGTCTGCGCACTGTTCATCTTCTTCGGCAAGCTGCGCCAGATCATCGGCACCGTCGGAGAGGGTGATCCGTTCCAGCCCGCCAATGCCGATCGGCTCAGCCTGATGGGCTGGCTCATGCTCGGCGTCCAGCTGGCCCTGATCCCCGCCACTGTGATCGGCACGCGGCTGGTGAGCTATGCGGACGACATGGAAGATGTCCATCTGACCGCCGACAGCGGCTTCGATCTCGACCTGACAGGTATCCTGATCGTCGTCCTTCTGTTCATCCTCTCGCGTGTTTTCAAACACGGCGCTGCAATGCGTGAAGATCTCGAAGGGACCGTGTGATGCCAGCCGATGATGAAGGAGCAACGATCATGGTCAAGCTCGACGACCTGCTGCACGAACGCCGCATGACGCTGACCGAACTGGCCGAACGGGTTGGCCTGACCCTCGCCAATCTCTCGATCCTCAAGACCGGAAAGGCAAAGGCGATCCGGTTCTCCACTCTCGCCGCAATCTGCCGCGAACTGGAGTGCCAGCCGGGCGATCTTTTGAGTTATTCCGCAGAAGTCGAAAACTGAAACAACTCAAATGTTTTGCAACGCAATATTCTTCCCGCTAAAGGCGGTCTCCCAATCTAGGAGGAAAACCACAATGAAGCGTATTGCACTCGCAGCCGCAATTCCCGCACTCTTCGCTCTGACCGCTTGCAACAGCGAACAGGAAGACGTCATGGAAGCAGAAGCAGAAGTTCTGGATGCCGAAGCTGGCGTGACCGAAGCTGAAGCCGACCTCGCCGAAGAAAAGGCCGACGTTGCAGACGAAATGGGCGACGACGCCGCAGAAGCTGCCCTCGATGCAGACGCAGAAGCTCTCGAAGCTGAAGCCGAAGCTCAGGAAGACACTGCCGACGGCATGTAAGTCGCAGCGTCATCCCCTTTCCGGGGTTGACTCTAACGACCAAAAAGATAAAGGCCCGCCACGACCGGCGGGCCTTTTGCTTGTCGGTCATCCGTCCGAGACAGTTGCTGAACGGAATTGGCCGTTCTTAATTTGCAGCCTAGGCGGGGAAAAGAGATTTTCTGCGGCTCCTCTGTGACCCGCAATCGAGCCATATGGCTCACCCTCCTTCCCCATCGTTGGACTTTTTGGTGTCGATGAACGGCATCAAAAGACATGAGCCGGTCGCGTGTAGAGCCATCTCGCGCGGCCATAGTGAAGGAGTATGGCATGGATCGTTCGCAAAAAGCCGACGCGGTTGCCCAGCTCAATGCAGTCTTCAACGAGGTCGGCGTGGTGGTTGTCACCCGCAACCTCGGCATGACGGTGGACCAGTCCACCGATCTGCGCGGGAAGATGCGCGATGCTGGTGCTTCCTACAAGGTTGCGAAGAACCGTCTCGCCAAGCTCGCCCTTAAGGACACCGACTATGTCGGGCTCGAGGAATTCCTCAATGGCCCGACCGCGCTGGCCTGGTCGGAAGACCCGGTCGCGGCTGCCAAGGCCGCTGTCGAATTCGCCAAGACGAACGACAAGCTCGAAATCGTCGGCGGTTCGATGGGCACGCAGGTGCTCGACGAAGCTGGGGTCAAGGCGCTTGCCTCGATGCCGAGCCTCGACGAACTCCGCGGCAAGATTGTTGGTCTGGTCAACGCCCCGGCGACGAAGGTCGCACAGGTCGTCAATGCCCCGGCCGCCAAGCTCGCCCGCGTGTTCGGTGCCTACGGCGCCAAGGACGCTGCTTAAGAGACGTATCTCGCAAGAGACGAAACATTTTTGGGGCATCAAGGGAAGAACCCGCAAGGCCCCGCCACATATTTGGAGTGAACCATCATGGCTGATATTGCCAAGCTTGTTGAAGAACTTTCGAAGCTGACCGTCCTGGAAGCCGCTGAGCTTGCCACGGCGCTTGAAGAAGAGTGGGGCGTGAGCGCCGCTGCTGCTGTTGCTGTTGCTGGCCCCGCCGGTGGCGGCGACGCTGGTGCCGCTGCTGAAGAGAAGGACGAATTCGACGTCATTCTCACCGGCGACGGCGGCAAGAAGATCCAGGTCATCAAGGAAGTCCGCGCCATCACCGGCCTGGGCCTCACTGAAGCCAAGGCTCTCGTCGAAGGCGCACCGAAGGCGATCAAGGAAGGCGTCAACAAGGCTGAAGCTGAAGAAGTTAAGGGCAAGATCGAAGCAGCCGGCGGTACCGTCGAGCTCAAGTAAGCCCAAGCTTACGCTTCTTTCGAGCTTTGCTCAAAACAGGAGGGCGGTGCCAGCAATGGCGCCGCCCTTTTTGTTTGCTCTCTTGTCTGGAAGAACCTTTCGACGCGCGATCAGCGCGGGATCTGGTCGATCATCACGCTTTCGCCCATCGCGGTGGACGCGCCGATCTGTTCGACCTGCACCTTGCCCGCTTGGGGAGCGTCCTGATAATCAATCCCGAACTCGACCTCGTCATAGGCGGGATTGTAGCTGATCGGGATGCCCGCGGCCTGCAACTGGCCCAGCGTCACATAGGAATTCGCCGAACGGCCCGAGCGCAGCTGCTCGAACTCGCTGGCACTGAAGCGGTCGCGCAGCATATCGACCACCGACCCCAGCCGGATAGCAATCGTACCGTCGAGTTGGCGGAACTCGACGGAACCGGTCAGCACGCCATTGACCCGCGCACCGAGCCGCGTTTTTGGAACCATCTCCGCCTGCGCTGCAGCGGCGGCATTGAGCGCAGGATCGGGTGCGGGGATCGGCACAGCCCGCGCAACGGGTTCGCGCACGGGACGTTGTGCGACCGGGATCGCATCCCTCACCGCGCTGGATACGTCGATCGCGCCAGCAAAGGCGGCTTCGAGCGACTGATTGCTCGCTGCAAGGTTCGCATTTCCACTTTGCTGGGGGGCGAGCGAAGCTGTTGCGGCCCGCAGACCGGGCGCAGGGGCGGAACGCAGGCCCTGCGAAGTTGCGATTTGCGGCATTTCGACCAGCCGCGCAAAGGGCGCAGGCGTGTTGTCGGCAAGGCTGCGCACGGAAGCCCGCTCCCGCGGGGAAAGCGCTTTCGGCAGGTTAGCGGGAAACCGCAAGGGCACAGGCGACGGCAGTTCGACACCGGCAAAGGCGAGATCGAACCGCTCGGACCCGGTCTCCAGAAAATCGAGCGGCACCGGCTGGTTGAATTCCCCGATGCGCGGGCGGCTCGAAAAAGTCAGCGCGGCAGGGGATAACTCCTCCGCCGCCATGACTGTGACGTAAACAGGTGCGGTCGGACGCGCTGCGGGCGTCCAGACGGCCGTCGGCAGCTCCACCTGCGAACCGCCCATCTCGATCCGCGCATAGGGCGATCCCATTGCGAACAGCGAGAAATCGGGCACGGTCACGGTCACAGCAATCGCCGCGGTTCCGACCAGCAACCTCGCGCCGGTGACGTATTTCGCGGGTCGCGAACCTTCGAGCGCCGCATCGAGTGCGGCAAGCTCGGCGGCATCGTGCGGACCGGGCATATAGCGGGTCAGCCGCTCGGACGCCGCGTCCAGCGCGTCTGCGGCAAATGTCTGATTGTATGGCTTACGCCCCACCTCCGGAATCCCCCCTGATGTCCGTTAGGTGTATTTATGTAGGCATTCGTCCCATTGATAAAGCGAATTCTCAAACGGTTACATCTGCCGGCTCCATCGGTGAAAAAGAAACCGCTTCCCCTGCCCCGCGTCCATCCCTATTCGGGCCGGCTCGCCCTTCCGCGCGAGCGGAATGAATGATGCGCGACACAGCCTCCCTCTCGAAGCCCATGGTCACCGATCAGACTTGGGGGCAGGAATTCAAGGCGACAGCGATGCTGGCCGCCCCCTTGGCACTCGCCAATCTTCTACAGATGCTCACCTATGCCATCGACGTGATCTTCATCGCGCGACTTGGCGATGAACCGTTGGCAGCCTCTGCCCTTGCCGTGTCGCTGTTCGGGCTGGTGCTATGGGCGATGACATCGCTTACGGGAGCGGTTGCTCCGCTGATTGCCGAGGCGATCGGGTCTGGCGGTCCGACGCTGCGCCCGGTGCGGCGTTCGGTCCGCATGGGGCTTTGGCTGGCGGTGATTTCGGGCGTGGTCGGCATGGGGCTGTGCTTGCTACTCGAGCCGATCATGTGGGCAACCGGCCAGCAGGAGCCGATCATCGCGCTTGCGGTGGAATACAATTATCTGATCGTGATCTCGCTGGTGCCGATGCTGCTTGCAGGGGTTCTGCGGAACTTCGTCTCCGCTTTGGGCCGTCCGTTCTTTGCAACCGCGATCACCGGAGCCGGCATTTTCGTGAACGGTTTTGCCAATTACGCCTTCATTTTCGGCAATTTCGGCGCGCCGGAAATGGGACTGCAGGGTGCTGCGATCGCGACGATCCTCACCTCGCTGTTCACTCTGGGCGCCTATGTCTTGGCGATCCGGCTGGATCCGAAGCTGCACCGCTATCACATCTTCGGCCGCTGGTGGTCGCCTGACTGGGAGCGCTTCCGGCTGATCGTCCGCATCGGCACGCCGATAGCGCTGACAGTCACCGCCGAGGCTGGCATTTTCGGCGCGGCGGCATTCCTGATGGGCCGCTTCGGTGCGGCGGAACTCGCCGGGCACACCGTGGCGCTGCAACTCGCTGCGCTCGCCTTCCAGATACCTTTCGGTGTCGGTCAGGCGGTGACGATCCGGGTGGGCTATTTCTACGGAGCGCGCGACCGCGAAGGGATCAAGCGTGCAGGCTGGGTCGCGCTTGCCATTGGCACGGGCTTCATGACGCTCACCGCAAGCGCGATGGTGCTCGCCCCGTTGCCGCTGGTGTCGATCTATGTCGATCCCGACGCGGCGCGCAATGCGGCGCTGGTCGGGTTCGCTCTGCAATATCTCGTGCTTGCCGCTGCATTTCAGCTGGTTGACGGCGTGCAAGCGGTTGCTGCGGGAGCTTTGCGAGGATTGCAGGACACCCGCGTGCCGATGTGGATCGCCATTTTCAGCTACTGGGTGCCCGGCTTCGGGCTGGCCGTCGGGCTCGGCTTCTTCACCCCGCTCCAGGGGACAGGCGTGTGGATCGGCCTTGCAGGCGGACTCGCCTCCGCGGCGGTGTTCCTGCTGTGGCGCTGGACGCGGCGCGAGCATCTGGGGCTCACGCTGCGCCCGGCGGTCCAGCCTGTTACGCCGCCCTTGTCGTAACTTCGCGTTGCGGGAACGGAATCGAAATGCCCTTCTCGTCGAATTTGGCCTTGGCGGCTTCGGTAAGGTCCCAGGTCAGGCCAACATAATCGGAAGTCGCGCACCACACGCGCATACCGATACCGACCGAACTGTCGTCGAGCGAAGCGACATAAGCCACCGGTTCAGGGTCGGCGAGGACGCGCTCGTCGGCTTCGGCAAGTGCGAGCAACTCATTGCGCGCCTGCTCCATGCTGTCGCCATAACCGATGCCGACAATCAGCTCGAAGCGGCGGACGGGGTGGCGATGGAAATTTACGATAGCCTGATTCCATAGCTCGTTATTGGGCACCATCACGAACAGCCCGTCGAACTGCTTGAGCTCGGTGGTGAACAGGCCGATTTCCTGCACCGTGCCGGTAATCGATCCTGCGGTGATCGCCTCGCCTACCTTGAACGGCTTCTGGACGAGGATCATGACGCCCGAGGCGACATTGCTGAGCGTCCCTTGCAGCGCAAGGCCAACCGCCAGAGCCATACCACCCAGTGCGGCGATGATGCTGGTGGTCTCGACCCCGAACTGGGTCAGCACGGTCACACCGACCAGCACCCACAGCGCATATTTGACGAGGCTGGAAAGCAGGCTGGCGACGCTCGGATCAAGCCTGCCGGACTTGTGCAGCATTTTCGAGACTGAGCGCGCAATCAAGCTGGCCAGCAGCAGGCCAATCACCAGAACGGCGATACCGCCGGCGATGTCCATCATATTGACCCTGAGCCAAGCGAAAATCTGCTCTGGGATGGTAAGGGCGGAGATGTCCTTCTCAAAAGTCACGTACAATCAAACCTTTCTGGCGGCGCTGTTTTCGGGCGCGCCGACCGGGGGATGGGAGCGCCTGTTTTTCAAACGCTTGAATCATGAATCGCGCGCCTACCTAGGTATTGGATACGGGATTTACCACCGCGCGACTTTTTTGCGCTCGACGTCTTGACTCCTCACCCCCGCGCAACCATTTGCGCCGCGCTGGCACTCTCGCAGGGAGAGTGCCAAAGCTGACACAAACCTTATTAGTGAGAGGTCATAACAATGGCATTTCGTCCGCTCCACGACCGCGTCGTGGTCCGTCGCATCGAAGCCGACCAGAAGACCGCTGGCGGCATCATCATTCCCGATTCCGCGCAGGAAAAGCCCAGCGAAGGCGAAATCGTCTCGGTCGGCGAAGGCGCCCGTGACGATGCCGGCAACCGCGTTGCCCTGGACGTCAAGGCTGGCGACCGCGTGCTGTTCGGCAAATGGTCGGGCACCGAAGTCAAGATCGACGGCGAAGACCTGCTGATCATGAAGGAAAGCGACATCATGGGGATCATCGGCTGATCGCCGGTCCCCTGACCCTTTCCCAACCCAAATCAATTCTCAGGAGAAGAACCAATGGCTGCTAAGGACGTACAGTTCGGCCGCGAAGCGCGCGAGCGCATCATCAAGGGCGTCGACACGCTCGCCAACGCCGTAAAGGTCACGCTCGGGCCGAAGGGCCGCAACGTCGTGATCGACAAGAGCTTCGGCGCACCGCGCATTACCAAGGACGGCGTTACCGTCGCCAAGGAAATCGAGCTTAAGGACAAGTTCGAGAACATGGGCGCGCAGATGCTCAAGGAAGTGGCTTCCAAGACCAACGACATCGCCGGTGACGGCACCACCACCGCGACTGTGCTCGGCCAGGCAATTGCCCGCGAAGGCATGACCGCTGTGGCTGCCGGCATGAACCCGATGGACCTCAAGCGCGGCATCGACACCGCCGTTGCCAAGGTAATCGAGAACCTCAAGAGCCGTTCGAAGGACGTCTCGGGCTCGGCTGAAATCGCACAGGTTGGCGTGATCTCCGCCAATGGCGACCGTGAAGTCGGCGAAAAGATCGCCGAAGCCATGGAAAAGGTCGGCAAGGAAGGCGTGATCACCGTCGAGGAAGCCAAGGGCCTCGAATTCGAGCTCGACGTTGTCGAAGGCATGCAGTTCGACCGCGGCTACCTCTCGCCCTACTTCATCACCAACCCGGACAAGATGACTGTCGAACTCGACAATCCCTACATCCTGATCCACGAAAAGAAGCTGTCGAACCTGCAGGCCATGCTGCCGATTCTCGAAGCGGCTGTGCAGTCGGGTCGTCCGCTGCTCATCATCGCTGAAGACATCGAAGGCGAAGCGCTCGCGACCCTCGTCGTGAACAAGCTGCGTGGCGGCCTCAAGGTTGCCGCGGTCAAGGCACCGGGCTTCGGCGACCGTCGTAAAGCCATGCTTCAGGACATCGCGATCCTCACCAAGGGTGAAATGGTCAGCGAAGACCTCGGCATCAAGCTCGAGAACGTCACCCTCGGCATGCTCGGCGAAGCCAAGCGCGTCACCCTCGACAAGGACAACACCACCATCGTCGACGGTGCAGGCAGCGAAGACGACATCAAGGCCCGCGTCGGCGAGATCAAGTCGCAGATGGAAGCCACGACCAGCGAATACGACAAGGAAAAGCTGCAAGAGCGCCTTGCCAAGCTCGCTGGCGGCGTTGCCGTGATCAAGGTCGGCGGTGCTTCGGAAGTCGAAGTGAAGGAACGCAAGGACCGCGTCGACGACGCTCTGCATGCAACCCGCGCTGCTGTCGAAGAAGGCATCGTCCCGGGCGGCGGTACCGCGCTGCTTTATGCCACCAAGGCGCTTGCCGGCATGAAGGGCGAAAACGACGACCAGACCCGCGGCATCGACATCGTTCGCCGCGCGATCATGGCGCCGGTTCGCCAGATCGCGCAGAATGCCGGTCACGACGGTGCGGTTGTCTCGGGTAACCTGCTGCGTGAAGACAACGAAAACCAGGGCTTCAACGCTTCCACCGAGATCTACGAAGACCTCGTGAAGGCTGGCGTGATTGACCCGACCAAGGTTGTCCGCACCGCGCTTCAGGATGCAGCTTCGGTTGCCGGCCTGCTCATCACCACCGAAGCCGCGATCTGCGACACTCCGGATGATGACAAGGGCGGCCCGGCCATGCCCGACATGGGCGGCATGGGCGGCATGGGCGGCATGGGCGGCTTCTAAGCCCCCTGCGCCCAGCGCTTACGAAATCGGCCCCGGCGCAAGCGTGCGCCGGGGCCTTTTTCTTGTCTGCGCTCTTCGTTAGCGCGGCTACGATCTGCTTGCCGAAAATCAGGCGAAGCGCCTTTGCCAGTCGGCACCTGACGACATTTTCTCTCGCAATTCCCGCAAGATACCCCATCTCGAGAGCGAACAATAAGGAGAACACATTATGAAACTTCCCGCAAAATCGCTCGTCGCAGTCGTCGATGGTGAAACCTTTCTCCTGTTCCGGAACGAGGGCCAGCCGTTTGAACCCAAGCTGCGCAAGGAGGACAAGCCGAGCCTCGACGTCACCAATTTCAGCGCCGGGGTGAAGCATCAGGACGATGTCGGTCAACGCCATGGCCGCACCGACCTCAACGAATTGGGCCACGCCGCAGCCGCTGCCGAATGGTTGAATGAGAAAGCCATTTCGAACGAACTGGGCGAAGTGCTCATCATCGCCGATCCCAAATCGCTCGGCGAGATGCGCCAGCATTATCACAGCGAGCTCGAGAAGCGCCTGATTGGCGAAATCGACAAGACTCTCACCGGTCAGCCGGTGGAGCAGATCGAAAAGGCCATCACGGCTGCCGAGTAACAACGCAGCATCACTGCCCTACGCACAACCGATCACCCCGAAGGACGATTCAGACATTCGTCCTTCGGGGTTTTGTGTTGGTCGAAAGGCCCCCTTCCCTTCGGCTTCAGGCTGCCGCATGAATGCAGCCAGCTATTTTTGCCGAAGGGGAATCCCATGAAAACGAAATTCGCGAGCCTGCTGCTCGCCGCCGCCGCACCGCTTGCGCTCGCCGGATGCGATGCCGCCATGACCGGCGTCGCCACCATCGAATGCACCACCACACAGGCAGAGTGCCTCGACCAGTGGTTCGATGAAAAGTTCGAAGAACAGCTGGCTTTCAGCCCGATGTCGCAGACCGCGCTCGGACGGAAAACCGATAACGACAAGATCGACCAGTTCACCCAAGAAGCGCAGCTCGAACAGCTCGAATGGATGCGCGCCGCCACCGCCGAGATGGAAGCGAACTTCGACTATGACGATCTGCCGCCTGCCTCGCAAATTTCCTACGACATGTGGAAATACAATCTCGCGCAGGCCGAACGGAACTGGGAGTTCCGCGACCAAGCCTATATTCTCCACCAGATGGGTTCATGGCAGTCGGGTCTGCCGACCTTCCTCCTCGCCCAGCATGTGGTCGAGGATGAAAGCGACATGGAAGCCTTCATCGCGCGTATCGGCGGGATCGGAACCGCGATGGACCAGTTGCTTGCCGCAGCGCAGGCCAATGCCGAGGCCGGAACGCGCCCGCCGCGCTTTGCCTATGATGCAGTGATCAAGGAATCGAAAAACCTCACCACCGGCGCACCTTTCGATGAGGGCGAACCCTCAGCGATGTGGCAGGGCGTCGAGCGTCACCTCACCTCGCTACAGGAAAGCGACAAGATCACGGCGGAACGCGCCGACGAATTGCGCGAGGAAGCCCGCAAGGCTCTGCTCGAACAATTTGCGCCCGCCTATGGTCGCGTGATCGCATGGTTCGAAAAAGACATCGCCAACACCGACGAAGTGGCCAAGGGTGTCTCCGCTCTGCCCAATGGTGAAGCCTTCTACGCCGCCGCGCTGCAGGAGATGACCACCACCAATATGACTGCGGACGCGATCCACCAGAAGGGTCTCGACGAGGTTGCGCGCATCCACGGCGAGATGGAAGCGATCAAGGAACAGGTCGGCTTCGAAGGCACTTTGCAGGAGTTCTTCGAATTCACCCGCGACGATCCGCAGTTCTTCTATCCGGACAATGAGGCGGGTGCGCAGATGTATATCGATCAGGCGACCAAGGACATCGACGCCATGCGCGAGCGCCTGCCCGAATGGTTCGGCATCCTGCCCAAGGCCCCGCTCGAAGTGCGCCGGGTCGAGGCATTCCGCGAACAGGACGGCGCCGCGCAGCACTACCAGCCGGGCACGCCCGACGGCTCGCGTCCGGGTGTCTATTACGCGCATCTTTCGGACATGACTTCGATGCCGAAGACCGAACTGGAAACGATCGCCTATCACGAAGGCATTCCGGGCCACCACATGCAGCTTTCGATCGCGCAGGAGCTCGAAGGCGTGCCCAAGTTCCGCTCCCAGGGCAGCTTCAACTCGGCCTTTATCGAAGGCTGGGCGCTCTATTCGGAATATCTCGCCAAGGAGATGGGTGGTTTTGAAGATCCCTATTCGGACTTCGGACGCCTCGCCAACGAACTGTGGCGCGCGATCCGTCTGGTGGTCGATACCGGCATCCACTCGAAGGGGTGGACCGAGGAAGAAGCGGTGAAATACGCG
>JAYPMZ010000074.1:0-13663 GCA_038130205.1 Erythrobacteraceae bacterium
GCCCGGTTCCTTGTCATGTGTGCGCTCGACCCACAGCGACTGGAAATAGGCTGCCATCTCGCGGAAGATTTCCCATCGCACATCTTCAAGCTCCGGGATGCCGGCAAGCTCGGTGTCGCCCGACCAGTCGGACCAGTAGGTCAGCAGGCGGCGATCTTCCCAGGGGAAGCCGAACAAGAGCGCCAGCATGCCAGTGGTCAGTTCGATCGAGACCGTGTCGACCCAGTCGAACACTTCGCCGCGCGGCAGGCTATCGAGCAGCTCGCCCGTGCGCTGGCGGATTTCACCTTCCATCTCGGCCATACCGCTGGGGGTGAATTTCGGCGCGACCGTGCGGCGCTGGCCGGTGTGTTCGGGCCGGTCCATGGCGATGAACATCGGCAGTTCGCGTGGGGCGCCGCTCTCGCCCACCTCTTCCTCTTCGCGGCGTTCGAGGATGGTGATTCCACCATGCTCCCAGCTGGACGAGAAAGTTTCGGGCAGCGCCTCGATATGCTGGATCGCCTTGTGGCCAACCACTGCCCAATAGGGGCCATAGGGGCTTTCGGGGATGTAGTGCAGCGGGCCTGCGTCCTGCATCTCCTGGAAGATCGGCTGCCAGCGGTCCTCGAAATAGATGTCAGAGCGACTCACGTCCCATTTGTGGGTGTGCTCTTTCTTGATCTCGGGATGCTTTTCGAGATGGGCGTGCAGCGCCTCATAGGCGGTCGGCGAAGTGCGGACTTGCGGACGTTCGGGCGCTACGGTTGCCATCGTTCTCTCCTATCGGGGAGGTGCAGCGGGTTTGGCTGCCCTCACACTATATCTCTCAGCGTGCATCCTGCCTTAACTGACACATATGTCAATAGTGGGTTTCAAGAGGAAACCTATTCGGCAGGTTCGAGCGCCGGGGCCCGCGCTTTTCCACCGCCGAACCACTTGCGGCGCTTCTTCTCGCGGCCCGCACCGCCCGACTTCATCACACGCTTGCGGAACAGCAGCGAACCGCCTTTGACGAGCAGGATAACCCACATGGCCTGCCATCCGAGCGCTGCAAGGTGGGTCCACAAGGTCGCATCCAGCGCGGCGCGCGCTAGCATCGCAAAGGGCGAGGACAGCGGAAACGCGACCGCCACCAGTTCAAGGCTCGATCCGGCATCGGTGAGCGTTGCGGCGGCGAGGAAGAAGACCATGATCTGCATCATCGTTACCGGCATCGACATGGTCTGCACTTCGCGCACACTCGACGCCATCGCGCCGATGGTGAGGAAAAGCGAGCCAAGCAGTAGATACGCCATCGAGAAATAGGCGATCCCCAGCACAAGGAACAGCGGCCAGCCGACGGCGGGGCTCGGCAGGCTCTTGAAGTCGGTTTGAGTCACGGTGACGATCGCATCCTCGGCCACTGCCCAGAATGCCCAACCGAGCGTTCCCCAGACCGCGATCCCGACAAACGAGACCGCAAGCATGGCGAACAATTTGCCGAGGAACACCGCATCCATCGGAATAGCAGCAGCGAGGATTTCGATGATCTTGTTGCCCTTCTCCTCGGCGAGATTGGACAGCACCATGCCTGCAAGCAGGATGGTGAGCAGGAACATCACCATTTGCGCAGCCTGCGCCGTGCGGATCCGGTTGGAGCGCTCGCTTGCGGCGCTTGCGGTCACTGTCTGGCTGGCGCTGGCAGGGAAGGTTGCAGGCTGTCTGGCTTCGGCAGCGATCAATTCGACCGTGCCCTGCCAGCGCGCAACCTGCCGCTCGGTCCCGAACACCAGCGGTTCGTCGAGCGTGCCGGTGACGATGGCGGCGAAATTTCCGCGTCGCGCTTCGAGATAGCTGCGGGCGTCGAAATCGGGATTGCCGGCAGCTTCGGCAACGGGGCTGAGGATGGGAACGGCGCCACGGGTTTTCGGCGCAAGTCGCTCCTGCGCTGCGATCATGGCAGCATTATCGGCCGCGCTCATGGCAATGCCGACTTCCTCAACCGCTGCTTCTTTCGAAACCGATGACCCGACGGCTCCGGCAAGGCCGCCGATCAGAACGGGAAACAGCGGGCCCAGCAGGAAGAACAGGAAGGCGCGGCTGAACAGCACCGCCACGAAATCGCGGCGGGCGATGACCCATGCGGCTTCGAGCCGCGACAACCGGGACTCGGCTTCGAGCCGAGAAGGACGCGATACTTCAGTGGTCATTTCGCGGCTCCTGCGGCGTCGGCTTCCAGCTGGCGTGCGGCGGCTTCGCCCGCGATGGCGACGAAGGCATCGTGAAGCCCGGCGCGCTCAATGCTGAGCGAAAGGATGCCCGCATCGCCTTCGATCAGCGTCTTGAGCAGAGGCTCTACGCCGCTTTCGGGGAGCGGGAAGTAGAAGAAATCGCCCTCGCGGCGGGTTTCTGCCGGGAGGGCTGCGGTCCATCCGCCTTCGCGGGCGCGGGTTTCGAGCCGAACCTGCGCGGGGATGCGATCGCGTGCGGTCTCGACGCTGCCTGCATAGGGCACTTTGCCGCCTGCGATAATGGCGACGCCTTCGCACAGTCGTTCGGCATGGTGGATGACGTGGGTTGAGAAAATCACAGTGACGCCGTCTTCGGCGAGGCTGCGGATCATGCCTTCGAGCTTGCCCTGATTGATCGCGTCGAGACCCGAGAACGGCTCGTCGAGCACCACCAGACGCGGATTGTGGACCAGCGTGCCGAGCAGCTGCACGGTCTGCGCCATGCCTTTCGAGAGCTGGCGGATCTGGCGTTCTGCGGCGTGGAGCAGGCTGTGGCGTTCGAGCAGTTCCATCCCGCGCGCGCGCCCTTCTTTCAGCGAAAGCCCGCGCAGCGCACCCATGAAGGCAATCGCCTCGATCGCTTTCATCGCGGGATAGAGCCCGCGTTCCTCGGGCAGATAGCCGATCAGGCGGCCGATATCGTGAGGGCGGTCATGCCCGAACACACGGCGCACGCCCTCGTCAGGGTCGATAATACCCAACAGCATGCGCAAGGTCGTGGTCTTGCCTGCGCCATTGGGCCCGAGAATGCCGTAAATCGCGCCTTCGGGCACGGAAATGTCCACCCCGTCCACCGCGCGGAAGCCGTCGAAACTCTTGACCAGACCGCGTGCCTCGATAGCGAGCGGGCGAATGTCCGCGCCTGCGGTGTCATGATTCATTGCCGCCACGGGGTCCGACGTCATATGTTGGCCTATCTGCATATGCATGCTGCGTGAGTTAACGCGCGAAACTGAACGGGAGCGACCCCAAGCGTGGTTAACGACGCGGCAACCCTTAACCTCAAGCAGCGGATCGAGGAGCATGCGCGCAGCCTCGGCTTCGTCGCCTGCGGTTTTGCAAGCGCCGGGGAAGACCCGGTCCGCGCCGAGCGGCTCGAACAGTGGCTGGGCGATGGGCATCACGCTTCGATGGAGTGGATGGAGACGCGCCTCCACCACCGCCGCTCGCCGCAGGGTCTCTGGCCCGAAGCAAAGACAGTGATTGCGCTCGGCATGAGCTATGCTCCCGCCAGCGACCCGCTGGCGCTGGAGGCCGAAGGGGACCTTGCGCGGATTTCGGTCTATGCGCAGGGCAAGGACTATCACGATGTCGTCAAGAAGCGGCTGAAGGCGCTTGCCCGGTGGTTCGTGTCCGAACAGCCGGAGGCCGATGTGAAGGTCTTCGTCGATACCGCGCCGGTGATGGAAAAACCGCTCGGTGAAGCAAGCGGGCTGGGGTGGCAGGGCAAGCACACCAATCTGGTCAGCCCGCAGCACGGCAGCTGGCTGTTTCTCGGCGCAATATACACGACGCTCGAACTGGAACCCTCGCAGCCGCATCGCGACCAGTGCGGCTCGTGCCGCGCCTGTCTTTCTGCGTGTCCGACAGAGGCGTTTGTGTCGCCCTATGTTCTCGATGCGGCACGCTGCATTTCCTATCTCACGATCGAGCACAAAGGGCCGATTGCGGAAGAATTCCGCGAGGCTCTGGGCAACCGGATCTACGGTTGCGACGATTGTCTTGCGGTGTGTCCGTGGAACAAATTCGCCGACGAAGCGCATGCGATGAAGGAGTTTTTGCCGCGTCCCGAACTCGTCGCGCCGAGACTTGCCGACCTGCTGGCGCTCGACGAGGCAGGCTTTCGCGCACTGTTCTCCGGCTCGCCGATCAAGCGGATCGGGCGCGACCGGTTTGTCCGCAATTGCCTCTATGCAGCGGGAAATAGCGGAAATAGCGACTTGCTCACACAGGTTGAGCCCCTGCTGGCCGACCCCGATCCGGTGGTGGCCGAAGCGGCAGCCTGGGCCAAGGCGCGCTTGGGCTAGCTCTTGCGGAACTCGTCGTCATGCTCGCCAAGGCGGGGAGCATGCGCGGGATCGTCCGGTTGCCAGCCACTGTAGCGGTTGGGGTCGCGCATCTGGAACAGCGCGCCTTCGCTAGTATGCTCGCTGCGCACGAAGAAGTCCGTTTCGCGCAGGTGCGGATCGTCGATCACATTCGCAAGATCGACCACGGGCATGCACGGGATATTGTTGTCGCGCAGGATCGCGATGGCGTCTTCGCTCGAAAGCTTCTGCACGAGTTCGGCGATCTTGGCGTAGAGTTCCGGTCCTGCAGCGGCGATCCCCTGAACACTGGCGAAGCGTTCCTGCCGGGCGAATTCCGGATCGCCCAGCAATCCCACTACCAAGGGGAATTGCTGAGGGGTGTAGGGGACGATGCTGATCCATCCGTCCCTGGTCTGAAACGGCTGACGATTGGGATCGACCTGCCGCGCATAGCCTGCATCGCCGACCGGAGGGTCGAATGTGGTCCCGCCCAGATGTTCCTTCATCATGAAGCTGGTGAAAGATTCGAGCATCGGCACTTCGACATGCTGCCCCTCGCCGGTGCGGAGCCGGTGGACGACCGCCGCGAGCACCGCATAGGCGGCATGCAGGCCCGCAACTTTGTCGGCAATCAGCGAGGGGAGGTAGCGCGGTCGCGGATCGCCATCGACGCGAGAGAGCAAGGTGGTCGCCCCGGTCGCGGCCTGAATGACGTCGTCATAGGCTTGCAGGCCAGCATAGGGGCCGGTCGCGCCGAAGCCGACGCAATGGGTGTAGATGATGTCGGGCTTGAGCGCTTTGACCGCCTCATAGCCGAAGCCGAGCCGCTCGATCGCCTCTTCGCGGACATTGTGAACGAACACGTCGGCCTCGCGCAGCAGATTGCGCAGGATTTCGGCGTCTTCCTCTTGCTTGAGGTCGAGAACCAGAGACTTCTTGCCGCGATTGAGCGCAATGAAGCTGGGTGCCATGCCAAGCGTCCGCGCAGGACGCGCACTGTAGCGGATCACATCGCCGCCGGGCGCCTCAACCTTGATTACCTCCGCCCCGTAGTCGCACAGTATCTGCGTGCAATAAGGCCCGAAAACGACAGTGGTGAGGTCGACGACCTTCATGCCCTCGAGCATGGGCCGACCGTCACCCGGCGCAGCGGTCACATCAATTCCTTGAGCGGCACTTCCGGATCGGCCAGCAGCGCGGGGTCAATCTTGCCAGGACCCGCTTCCAGCAGTTTACGGCCCTGCACATAGTCCTTCATTGTCCCCACGCAGTCGAACGCGATGGGCGCGCCTTCCCTGGTGTAAACGACAGTGAACTTCCGGCTGTCGGGATCGCCGCGCAGGATTGCCGCATCATAGCCGAGGTTGAGCCCGGCGGTTTGCAGCTTGAGATCATACTGGTTCGACCAGAACCACGGCAGCGCGTGATAAGGCTCCTTGTCGCCCATGATCGCACGCGCGACCGTGGTTGCCATGTCGTTGGCATTCTGAACCGATTCGAGCCGGATGACCGCGCTGTCCGCAAAGTCGTTGGCATGCGCGGCGCAGTCGCCGATAGCGTAGATATCGTCGAGCGTGGTGCGGCAATAGACGTCCACATCGACCCCGTTCGAACCTGCTGCGCCCGCAGCAATCAGCGGCGCGACCGCCGGTACGATACCGATGCCGACGACCACCATGTCGCAATCGACGGTTTCGCCATTGTCGAGCTTCACACCGCGCACCGCACCGTCTTCGCCGACGATCTCGGCGACGCCGTGCGACAGGCGAACATCGACGCCCTGTCTACGATGTTCAGCCTCGTAAAAGCGCGAAAGTTCTTCGCCCGCGACGCGCGCAAGCACGCGGTCGAGCGCTTCGATAAGCACCACATCGCAGCCCAGCTTGCGCAACACGGCTGCCGCTTCGAGCCCGATATAGCCGCCGCCGATCACCACCGCGCGCTTTGCTCCCGCTTCGAGCGCGGTCATCATCGCGTCGGCATCTGCCTTGTCACGGACGTAGAACACGCCCTTCTGGTTGGCCCCCGGCACAGGCAAACGGCGCGGATCGCCTCCGCCTGCCCAGATCAGCTTGCGATAGCCGATAGTGCTGCCATCCGAGAGCGTGACGGTATGGGCAGCCCAGTCGATCTCGTTCACCCCGCAGCCAAGCCGCAGCTCGACACCTTTGTCGGCCCAGAACTGCTCGGGGCGGATCATGATCCGTTCGAACGGCTTGTCGCCGGCAAGATATTCTTTCGAAAGCGGCGGCCGCTCATAAGGCGGCACGCTATCGCGCCCGATCATCAGGATCGAACCTTCGTGCCCCTTCTGGCGCAGCGCAATTGCTGCTTGTGCACCGCCGTGTCCGGTGCCGACAATTACAATATCGGCGCTCTGCGTGTTGCTTTCTTTCATGCGGCGGGGGTTCAGCCCAAAGCAGCGCCCGCGTCAAGCCGAATGCGGCCGCCCTTACCTTTCGAGTAGGTTGCGCGCCTGACTTGCAATCTGGGCGAGGACCGCAGCCGCAACGGGCGGTCGGGTCTGTGCCCGCGCAATCATCGCGCGGAACTGCTTGACCGCGACGGCATTGTCTTCGGCCCATGAGGCAATCGCGCCTTGCGGATCGTCCTTGCCTGCCTTGCGCCGCATCAGACGGCGCAGGAACTCGAGCCGCATGTGCTGGAAATCGCGGGCCAACCCGTCGACCAGCAAGCGCTCCCAGACATCCGAGGGCGACATGTGCGCGGCGGTTCCCTGTGCCCAGTCGAGTCCGATCCGCGCGCCGATATCGGCAAAGGCGCGGGTCAGCCCTGTCGGGTCGATTTCGGTGTCGAGTGCAAGCTGCGCGAGGCCGACCGAGCCGTCGAAATCGAACAGGTCGGCAACGCGATTGGCGAGGTCTTCCGGGGCGCCCTGTTCGACGAATGCGGCGCGTAATGCGGCCGAGCGCTCTGCGGTCTCGCCCGCAATCAGATCGGCACGGCTGTTGCGCAAGGTCTCGACCCCGTCACGCAGCCTTTCGATCATGGCGCTGGCTTCGACCCGGCCTGATCCCGTGCGCAGCACATCTGACATGAGGTTGCCCACGGCGGCCGCAAGCCGGTCCAGCAGGGTAAGGCGGGCGGTTTCGTCCATCGTCTTCGCGTCAATGTCCTGCCACAGCGTCTTGAGATTGAACAAACGCTCGACCACTACGAATGCAGCGGCAACATCGGCAAGGCCGACGCCTTCTTCCTCTGGCAGTTCGAATGCGTGGATCAGTCCGAGGCGGTTAACGATACGGTTCGAAAGATCGGTCGCGATGAGCTCGCGCCGCAGACGGTGTTCGCGGATTTGCGACACGTATTTCTTCTGCATCGGCGCCGGGAACATTGCGATCAGATTGCTTTCGAGAACCGGATCATCGGGCAGGCCGCTCGCTTCGATAGCGTCCTGCAAAGCCAGTTTGGCAGAAGACAGCAGCACGGCGAGTTCGGGCCGGGTCAGCCCGCGCCCATCGACCGCGCGGCGGGTGTAGGTCTCGCCATCGGCAAGGCCTTCGGTGCGGCGATCAAGCGCACCCATTTCCTCAAGCTGTTCGATCAGCCGGACATAGGCTGCCGCCGCGCCGGGTCCGCCGCTTTCGGCGATCGACAGGGCGAGCGCTTGCAGACGGTTGTCCTCCAGCACGATCTCGGCGACTTCGTCGGTCATCTTGGCGAGAAGGTTATTGCGCTTTGCTTCGGTCAGCTCGTCCTCGCGAATGGCGGCGGCGAGTGCGATCTTGATGTTGACCTCGTTATCGGAGCAATCGACGCCTGCCGAATTGTCGATGAAGTCGGTGTTGCAGCGGCCTCCGGCCAGCGAAAAGGAAATTCGCCCGGCTTGGGTGATGCCGAGGTTCGCGCCTTCGCCGATGACCTTGGCTCCGACTTCGCGGGCATTCACACGCAGACCGTCATTGGACGGATCGCCCACATCGTGATGACTCTCGGTTTCGGCCTTGATGTAAGTGCCGATGCCGCCGAACCAAAGCAGGTCCACCTGCGCCTTGAGGATCGCGCTGATCAGCGCATCGGGCTCGATCTCGCGGGTGTCGAGGCCGAGCATATCGGCCGCCTTCTTCGACAGCTTGATACGCTTCAGGTCGCGCGAATAGACCCCGCCGCCTTTGGAGATAAGTTCGGGGTTGTAATCCTCCCAGCTCGAACGCGGCAGCTCGAACATGCGCTGGCGCTCTTTCCAGCTGGCAGCCGGATCGGGATCGGGATCGATAAAGATGTGACGGTGGTCGAAGGCTGCGACCAGTTGGATCGCCTTCGACAACAGCATTCCGTTCCCGAACACATCGCCCGACATGTCACCGCAGCCAGCGACGCGCACCGTGTCCTTCTGGACGTCGATGCCCATTTCTAGGAAGTGCCGCTGGACGCTCACCCATGCGCCGCGCGCAGTGATGCCCATCGCCTTGTGATCGTAGCCGTTCGAGCCGCCGCTTGCGAAAGCATCGTCGAGCCAGAAACCGGCTTTTTCGGCGATGCCATTGGCAACGTCCGAGAAGCGGGCCGTGCCCTTGTCGGCGGCAACCACGAAATAGGGGTCTTCGCCGTCATGGATCACCACGTCTTCGGGGTGCGCGACTTTGCCATCGACGATGTTGTCGGTGACCGACAGCAGAGTACGGATGAAGACCTCGTAGCTTGCCTGCCCTTCGGCGGCCCATGCATCGCGGTCAATCGCGGGCGAGGGCAGCTGCTTGGGGTAGAAGCCGCCCTTTGCGCCCGAAGGCACGATCACTGCGTTCTTGACCTTCTGCGCTTTCAACAGGCCGAGAATTTCGGTGCGGAAGTCGTCGCGCCGGTCGGACCAGCGCAGGCCACCGCGTGCTACTGCGCCAGAACGCAGGTGGATGCCCTCAACCCGGCGCGAATA
Organism: Erythrobacteraceae bacterium; assembly: GCA_038130205.1. Classification (GTDB taxonomy): domain Bacteria; phylum Pseudomonadota; class Alphaproteobacteria; order Sphingomonadales; family Sphingomonadaceae; genus Erythrobacter. The sequence continues at coordinate 9,177 of JAYPMZ010000074.1, forward strand.
GACGAAGATTTCGCGCCAGGGCACGGGCTTCGGCAGGTTCGGGACGAGCGAGGAATCGATCTTGAACGCCAGCGCCTCATCGCCCGCAGGCGCAAAGGCGTTAGTGCGCAGGACCGCATCGACCACCGCGCGATAGAGGCGCAGCAGGCGGTCATCATTGATCGCCGTGACCTTGGCAAGACCGCGGCTGTATGCGCTTTGCGCAGCGCCCGTCGCGTCTTCGCGCTTGCCTGCGAAAGCCGGATCGTGCCGCGCGATGAACAGGTCGATCATCGCCTGCGTCACGCCGGGTGCACGCTGGAGCGCATCGACCACGGTGTAGATCGTGAAGCCCATGCCCGTCTGGCGCAGATAGCGATAGATCGCACGCAGCCAGACCGCAGCCTGAGCGCTGATCCCGGTTGCGACCACCAGACGGTTGAACGGATCGTCCTCCGACTGCCCGTTGAGCACATCGGCAATCGCCGCCTCGATTGCTTCGGAGCGTTCGAGCAACGCGGCCATTTCGGTGCCTGCGGGCAGGTCGAGCGTGAATTCGTGGATCGTGCCGAGCCATCCCTCGTCGAGACGCGTCGGCATTTCGGCCAGCACCTTGAAACCAAAGTTTTCGAGCGCGGGCACAGCATCGGACAGCGGCAGTTCGCCGGTCGTGTGGTAGATCTTGAGGCGCAGGTCTCCGAGCGTGTCGTGATCGACTTTATAGAGACGGCATGAACGCGCTTCCTGATCGGGGCCGAGCGCAATCTTGCGCAGTTCGATGATGTCGCGCGCCGCCTCGGCAGCACCGTAACGAACGCGATATCCGGTCGGAAAAGCCCCTGCATAGCGCATGGCGATCGCAGGCACGCGCGCGCTTTCGTCGGCCTCGGCAAGATGGGCTTCGACCGCTTCGTTCCAGCCCTTGAGCAGATCGATCAGCGCCGCCTCGATCTTCTCTGCATCGGGCATCGTACCTGTGGCACGCGAATCCAGCAGGAATTGTTGTAGGGCCAGCGTCGAGCCTTCGACTTCGAGGCTCCAACTGAGCAGGTCGACCCCGGTCGTGTTGGTCAGCAGGTCCTGAATTTGCAGACGAACATCGGTCGAGATGTAATCGCGCGGCAGCCACACAAAGGCGAAAATATGCCGCTCAAGCGCCGATTGCACCAACACGACACGCGGGCGCGGACGGTCGATGAGGCTCATCATCGCAGTCGCAAGCTTTTCGATATCGCTCGCCGAAAACGCGGTGAGCAAATCGTGCGGCAGGGTGGTGCAGGCATGGACGAGGGCCTTGCCCGCATGGCCCGCCGGATCGAAACCGAGCGATTGCGTGATCTGGTCGAGCGCCTTGCGCAGCACCGGAACCTCACCCGGAGGCGTTGCGAGGCCCGCGCTGGTCCAGACCCCTGCATGGATTGACAGTGCGGTCACTTTCGCGCCCTCGCGCACAGGCACGATAAACAGGTCGAGCGGGGTGCGGCGGTGGACGGTCGAAAGGCGGTTGGCCTTAATCACCAGCAATTCGCGCTGCCTGCCGTCCGACCCTGCCTCGTCAAACCATGCAAAGGCGCGGTCGTAGGAGGCATCGGCAAGGATCTGGCGCGCGCTCTTGCGGCAAATGCCAAGAGCGTCGCTTTCTTCGCCCTTACGCGTGCGGGTGAGGTGGCCCAGCTGGGTCAACATTCCGCCATTGAGCCATTCGAGCAGCGTGGCACTTTCGCTGTCGTCGATAGCTTGCGAGTCGGTCGCCATCGCTTCCTGCATCTTCGGCCAATCGCTCACCGCGGCGCGAACATCGCCGAGTGTGGTCCGCAGTTCGGCCAGAAGTTCGCGGCGCTGGCGGGCATCGACGCGCGGTGTTTCGATATAGATCAGCGACTCATTGTTCGCACCCTTAGCGCCCTTCTTGGCGAGCGAGGTGAGAGCACCGCCCTCGCCGCGGGTTACCGCAACGACGGGGTGGATCAGCTGTTCGATGCTGAGCCCTTGCGCGGTGATGGTCGCGGCGATCGAGTCGACCAGAAACGGCATGTCGTCGTTGACGATAGCGATGCGAAGGCGCCGTTCATTGGTGTCCGATTCCAGCTTGAGCGATGAGCGTGAAGGCGCGCGCTTGCTGGCAGCATCGAGCAGGAATTCGGTCGCCTCGTCCAGCGCGGCCCCCTTCAGCGGCGGATCGCCAGGGAGGATAGCGGCCGAAAGCTGCTTCTTCAGCTCCTTGAGCAACGCTTTGGAATCTGCTGCACGCGCGGGATTGCTTGCGCTCATCGACTGACTGCTCCTGCCTACTCCCGGTCGAAATTCGTGTAATTATATTATGCCGGGTTATTTATATTGTGCTTGGCTCAATACAGGCTTCAAGGGAGTCGGCGCAACCCGCTTTGACCCCAAGAAAGCACCTAATCGGCGATGTTCGCGCAGGCCTCGATCGTCAGCGCCAGCGAGCGTTCGCGGGCATCGGGGTCGAAGGTCGATCCGCACAGCATGATCTCGTCAGCCCCGGTGCGGGCGATGAAGGCTTCGATCTGGCTGGCGACCATTTCGGGGGTTCCCACCGCCGACGCCTGTCCGACATGCGCGAGCATGGCTTGTGCCTGTGCGGGCAGGCTGTCGGTATAGCCCGCTACCGGGGGCAGCAGCTTGCCCGGGTTGCCGGTCCGCAGCGCGACGAAGGATTGCTGCTGGCTCGATGCTAGCGTGCGCGCCGCCTCTTCGCTGTCGGCGGCAAAGGCATTCATGGCGACCATGACATGCGGTTTTGCGAGTGCTTCGGAAGGCTGGAAGCCGCGCCGATACACGTCGAGCGCGGTGTCGAGATGGTCAGGCGCGAAATGCGCGGCAAAAGCATAGGGCAGGCCCAGCTTGGCGGCGAGCTGCGCTCCGAACAGGCTCGATCCGAGCATCCACATCTCGACCTGCGAGCCAAAGCCCGGCGTTGCCTTGATCGGCAAGTCGACATCGCCCGTCAGCAAAGCGCGTAGTTCCACCACGTCTTGCGGGAAATATTCCGAAGCCGCATGCAAATCCTTGCGCAGCGCGCGCTGGAGTTCCGGCCCTGCGCCCGGAGCGCGGCCAAGCCCGAGGTCCACGCGGCCCGGAAACAGCGCGTCGAGCGTGCCGAATTGTTCGGCGATCTGGAAGGGCGTGTGATTGGGCAGCATGATGCCGCCCGAACCGATGCGGATCGTGCTGGTGGCATTGCCGATATGCGCGAGCACCACCGATGTTGCGCCGCCCGCAATGCCTTCCATCGCGTGGTGTTCGGCCACCCAGAAGCGCTTGCAGCCCAAAGACTCTGCCTTGAGGGCAAGCGAGGCGGCGGCGGCAAAAGCCTCACCGATGGTCCCGCCTTCGCGGACGGGCACAAGGTCGAGGACAGAGAATTGGGTCATAGATCAAGCTGCTCGATATAAGCGCGGGCGGAGTCGGCGAGCGGCCCTTGCGGGTCGAGGTTGATGACCGACTGCCAGCTTTCACGCGCAGCCTCGTCACGGCCCGAGAGTACCGCAATCACACCCGCTTCGAGGCCGATTTGCGGGTCGGCCGGTGCGAGTTCGCCGGCGCGTTCGATTGCGTTTTGCGCGTCTTCAAGCCGCCCCATGCGGCGCAGAAGTGTCGCATAAAGCAGATGCGGTTCGCTCCAATCGGGCTGAAGCAGTTGTGCCCGTTCGAGCGCCATCACCGCATCGTCGGGTCGATCAAGGGCGACGAGCGCCCGCGCAGATGCGATCCGCGCATGGGCTTCCATGCCCGCAGAGCTTGCATCGAGCGCATCGCGTGCAGCCTGTTCGAGTATCGCCAGCGCACCCGTGTTGTCGCCCGCTGCCATAGCAGCGATGCCCGCCAGCGTACCCGAACGCGCCCGCATCGACAGATCGGCGGGCTCAAGCTCGTCACGCGAGGCAAGGAAAGCGGTGCGCGCATCGTCCCACAGCTGCAGCTCGGTCGCAGCCAATCCAAGGCAATGGTTGGCGATTACCCGCTCCGGCCCGCTTGTCTCGTTGCGGCGGATTTGTGCCATGGTGTGCGCCCGCGACGGGTCGGTTTCGAGCTGGTCGAGGCATTCTTCGAGCCACACGCTGACCGGCGTTTCGGGATCGGCAGTCTCGCCTTGCTGCGGGCCACGGTCGCGCAGTTCGGCATGGCCGTCGGTCAGCGGGATGGTGGGCTGGTTCATGCCGACTTGCATCGACACCAAAAGCGCGGGGGCGAAGATCAGGGATAGGGGGGTCATGATAACGGGCTTCCGTCAGTAAAAGGCTGCCACCGCGCTCTTGAGCAGCGCAATGTCCTCATCGCGCGAGAGGCGATGATCACCGTCCTTTAGAAGAGTAACCTGTATGCTGTCCGAACGCAGCGCTTCTGCGAGCGCGAGCGAGGTCTGCCACGGCACGTCGGCGTCGCGCTGACCGTGCAGCAGGTGGATGCAGCAAGTGATCGCAATATCGCGCGACAATTGCAAATTCGCCTGACCGTCGGCGAAAAAACCCGGGTGCATGGGGGTG